>JAVBXL010000216.1 GCA_030824575.1 bacterium
GGCGACATTGGCGGCACTTTCCTCCCGCGTATTCACCAGGAACAGGTCGCTTGCGCCCATGTCGAATCGGCGGCGTTCCGCCACGGCCATGTCATCGGCGCGCTGCTTTTCCTGTTCGGACAGGCCGATGAGGCGCGCGGTTGCGTCGAGCGTGATGGCGATGCCGTCTATTTCGGCGCGGATCTGTTCGTCCAGCCACTGCGCGCGGGTACGGTTGGCGTCCAGTTCTGCTTGGCTCTGCATCAGCTTGCCGCGCGCGGTGCGCTGTTCAAGCGGAACGGAGAATTTGACGCCGAGCCGGACATCATTGCCGCTGCGCGAGACGCCGCCCGGCCCGATGTCGCCAATGTCGCGCGCCACCTCCATTTGCAGATCAAGACGCGGCAGCAGCGCGTTGCGATCCAGCGCCAGCCGATCCTGCACTAGCCGCTGCCGCAATTGCGCGACCATCAGGTCTGGCCGCTGCACCGCGTCCGGGCGCGCCGTCGCCAAAGGTTCGGGCAGCGACTGCGGCAGTTGGTCCGGGCGCGGGATGGTCGGTCGGCCCTCCGCATCGCGCCAGTAGAGCGACAGGCTGTTGGCGGCGGCGGCAAGCGACTGTTGCGATTGCACCACCATCGCCTCGCGGCGGAGCAATTGCTGCTCATTTTCGGTCAGGATGATGCGGGGACGCAACCCTGCCTCGAACGTGCGTTGCAGACCGCGCTGCCGTTCCTGCGACAGCGACAGGAGGCGCTGGTAGATGGCCAGGCGCTGGCCTGCCGCGACCCACGAGAGATAGGCGTCAAGCGCCTTGCGCTGCACGCCGATGGCGACCATCTGCCGTTCTGCATCGGCGATCGCCTGATCGGCTTGCGCACTGAAGCGGCCGAAGCGCCGCTCGTCGATCATGCGGTCGCGCAGCAGGGCAAAGACCGCGCCTGCGCGGATTTCACCCAGGTCGTTGGTGTAATTCTTGTCCTCATAGATGGGGAAGCGTCCGTTTGAGACGCGATAGCCGCCATAGACCTGCCCGCCCCAATCCTCGATCGGGCGGGCAACCTTCGCATCGGCGTAGGTTCCGCCATAATAGCCGAGCAGCCGTGACCCTCCTTCGGCCGAAAAGACCGTGTCGAACGCGCCTTCCGCCGTCAGCCGCTTCGCATCGGCGGCGCGCGTCCTGGCCAACGCCTCCAGAATTTGCGGCGATTGCCGTGCGGAATTGGCCAGCAGCGCGTCGATGGTAAGTGTAGGCGCGTCGACCGACGCCATCTGCGGCAGGGGCGCAATGTCCTGCGCGGCGAGTGGCGGAGCGGCGACACTGGCGGCGAGCGCCAGCAGGACGCCCGCGATCCTATTTGGCATTGCCACCATCCTTGCCGCCGCCGCCGGAAGCTTGGCCATAGGCTGCGCCTGTCGATGCGCTCTGGCCGGTCGGCTGGTCGAGCGCACCAGCAGGATATTGCAGCGGAAAATCGTTGAGCAGCCGCCAGAGTTCGTAGCCGGTGGACACAGTGTCCATCATCACCCAGCCGCGCACCTTGGCGCCCAACCGCACGAACGGCTCTTTTGGCCAAGGGCGCGCGCCAGACTTCTGTTCAACAAGTACGCGAAACAGGCCGTTGGGCGACGCCGACACGTCAATAGCGCGGACCTGACCATCGAACATGCCGACCGCGACCGACGGCCAGCCACTGAACTGAATGGCGGGCCAGCCTTCAAATTCCAGCCGGACGGGGCGACCAGGATAGATCAGCGGCACGTCGCGTCCATCGACATACAACTCCACCACTCGCACCGCCTGTTCAGGGGCGAAGGTGGCGATGATGTCGCCCTCTTTCACCATCGTCGCATTGTCTCCGCCCAGGATACGCAGCACGCGACCGGTGCGCGGCGCGCGCACGATCTGGACCGATTGGCGATTAATGTTGATGTCGAGCCGGTTCCGGTCGGCGAGGCTCTTGGCGACCTTGGCTCCATAATCGGCCACCTTGATCTGCGCGAGTTCCAGATCGCGGCGAGGCGACAGCCCTTCGGCATAGAGTTGCTGCATCCGGCCAACATCGCGCTGCGCCACGGCCATGGCCTGCTGCGTGGCGGCGATCTCGGCATCGGCCTGCGCACGCTCCGCGCGCAGGCGGCTGAGCAGATCAGGGTCATTGTCGGCGATGCGGGCTATGGGATCGCCCTTCTTCACCATCTCGCCGTCGGTCACATACCATTGTTCGACCCGACCGGGGACGAGTGCGGTGATATTTTGCACCCGATCGCGCGGGTCGAGCGCAATGACCTGCCCCATGCCGGTGGAGGTTTGCACCCAGGGGACAAACAGGAGGAAGGCAATGGCCGCCGCCATGCCGAAGAGCAGCATCCAGCCGAACACGCGCGCTGGGCGCGGCGGGCGAAGGCTTGCCAGCGTCTTGAAATGGGTGATGTGATCAGCGCGAAACGGCATCATCGCCTCCCCGTGCTGCTGCAAAGGCGCTGCGATCCTGCGTCAGCAACTGGTGTGTGCGGCCCAGCCAGAGCATATGGTCGAAGCCAAGCGCATCGGGCCGAACCGTAAAGACGATGATCGTATTGCCATCCCCACCATCCAGCTGACGCAGCGCCGCACGCAGTTCCCCGGATGGCAGCATGTCGAACAGGTTTGAGAGGATGAGCAGCCGGGGCCGGGCGAGAATGGCACCGGCCAGTTTTAGTCGCATCGTATCGGCCACGGACAGCGGCCAGCCGGTCGAGGAAAGAAAGCTGTCCAGCCCCTGTGGCAACCGGGCGATCCGATCGCCCAGGCCCACTGTTTCCAATGCATCGAGCACCGTGGCAGAACTGGCGGTCGGATCTGCAAGGCGCAGATAGTCGCGAATGCTGCTTTCCACGATGGTCGGGCGATCGAGGACGATGACGTCGCTGCGTAGCTGATAGATGTCGAGCGCGCTGATGTCCGCGCCGCCCAGGCTGACAATCCCTTTGTCGGGGCGATAATGGCGTTTGAGCAGACGGGCCAGCAGCCGGTCGACACCGGGGTCGGCGGCGGCGGCGACATGGGAGCCCGCAGGCACGACGAGATCGAAAGAGGCGTCGTCCCCATCGGCTGCGATCCGCACCTGCCGCAATGCCAACGCCCCGTCGCGCGGCCGTGCGCCGCCACTGTTTTCGGCTGGCATATCCTCCAATGCGATCGCCCGAAATAAGGATAGTTCCTCGACAGCGGCGACCAGATCGTAAAAAGTGTCGAGATAGGGCCCAAGCTGCGCAGCGCCATAGAAGATGCTGGACAGGATCAATTCGGCAGCGACCAGTTGGCCGATCGACAACTGCCCCTGGATGACGAGCCATCCGCCCAACGCCAGCAGCGCCGCGCTGGCGATGGCGTAGAGCAGCAGCAGGGCTACCGCTTGCGGAAAGGTTGCGCGGAAATGGGTACGGTGGGCCGCCACATAGGCGGCGGTCCGGTTTTCCGACATGTCCATGGCATAGTCCAGATGGCGGCTGGACTTGTAAAAACCGTTCGACGCGCCGACGCTTTCGAGCCAATGGGCCGCCTCATATTTGCGGTGGCTTAGCGCAATGCCGCTTTCCATCGCGTGCCGCGCCCACAGCTTCCAGATCAGCCAGACCGTAAAGATGAAGAGCAGATTGAAGCCCAGGAAAACCGGATGGTAGAAGGATGTAACGACGAAGCCGACCATCGCCTGGAAGAAAATCGAAAATCCCCCGACCAGCAGGGAAGGGATCGCTTTCTGCACGTTCATCACTTCAAAAAAGCGGTTGAACAGGTCACCGCGCCGATCGTCCTGGAAAAAGGGGTTCTGCGCATGGACTGCATGCAGCGTGATTTCCGCCACGATCCGCGCGAACACGCGCCGCCGAAACATCTCCATCACATAGATGCGCATTGCACCCAGGAACGCCCATAGGAGCAGCAGCGCGAGCAGCACGCCCGCGAGTGTGAACAGGGGTGCCGGCAAGGCGGTGTTTGCGACCGAATTGATCAGCATCTGCACCGAAATGGGCGTCGCCAGCGACAGGAAGCCAATCGCCGCGCCATAGATCAACGCCATGGTTAGAAACGGACGGTCGGGTCCAAGTGCTGCCCGCGCCCAGCCTGCAAATGTCCTCCAGTCAACCCGCTCATGCCCATGGGCAGCCATCATCGAAGTCCTACGCTAATGTACGGCGATGCGCAGAAGCCCCGTGAGGCCCTCGTGCGCGTTGTGGTTCTAAAAGACGATCACCAATCAAGCGGTAACGAAACGATAGCTGCCACTGGCAGCCCGGCGCATTCACTTTGCTTCTTCCAGGGTCATGTCGTTCATAGATCGCCCTTCCTGTATCTTCGTCCATTTGCAAAATGAGTTATGGCAATCCTATGGATTGATATTCCCAATGAGTGGCAGAGGCTTCAGAATGAATACGCGCAACCTCGACATCGACCTGCTTCGCGCCTTTGTTACCATCGCCGATCTGGGCGGTTTCACAGCGGCCGGCGCGCGATTGGGACGGACTCAGTCGACCATCAGTTTGCAGATCAAGCGTCTGGAGGCTCTGGTCGGCCGTACCCTTTTCGAACGGACGGCTCGGTCAGTGCGGTTGACGCTTGATGGACAGGTGCTGCTTGGTTCGGCCCGCAAAATCCTGCACATGAACGACAAAGTCATCGCGGAACTCACCGAACCAGACGTCAGCGGCGCCGTCCGGCTGGGCGTGCCGGAAGACTTCGCTACCGCGCATCTTCCCGACATCCTGGCCCTGTTCACAGACGCGCATCCTTTGGTCGAGCTAGAAGTCACATGCGATCTGACACTCAACCTGCTCGACCGTTTCCACGCCGGTGCATTCGATTTGGTCCTCGTCAAGCGCGAGCCGGCAGCCGTGCCTCAGGGCGTGCGTGTCTGGCGCGAGCCACTGGTGTGGGTAGCCCGCGACCAGGAGGCGGTCGACGGGAACGAGGTGATTCCGCTGGTCGTTTCGCCTGAGCCATGCGTGTATCGCAAGCGCGCAACGGACGCGCTGGATGCGAGCGGCAGGACTTGGCGCATCGCGTACACCTCCACCAGCCTTGCGGGGGCGCAGGCTGCGGTAAAGGCGGGTCTGGGCATCTCGGTTCTGCCCAGAAAGATGGTGCCTGCGTTTCTCGTTCCTATAACGACAGCGAAATGGTTGCCAAAATTGCCGGATACCGAAATTGCCTTGATTGAAGGGCGTTCAATCTCTGACACCGGGCATTTGCTCGCCCAACATATCGTTCAGGCGCTGGAGCCTATAACCAATTAGACACATGGACAGGTGGGCAGCCAGCAATTCTGAATTCCAGCACAATCGACCCATGCCAGCCGCTCAGCTACAAAATTCTCGCCTCTTAATATAACATATTCCATAAAAGGCTGATGACAATTTCGATGCCAAATCCTGACTGCCATATAAGCATCCGCCAATTATTACTGTGTCGGCTACCGCATAGACTGCCAGCGGCAGATCAATGCTTCGACGATATCACGCAAGATGATACGGCCATCTGGGAAATCATCATGATCGCTTCCCCGCGGTAAGAGTACGGCCCCTGATATCGACGCCATCAGGGCGCCAACTGCCGATTGAATGTTCGAATTCCGATGCGAACTGGGGGTCATCACGGACCTGACCGCCTGTTCGAAAAAGGCATGGATACGTGCTGCTGCGGGTGCAGTATCACGAATGGGAGCGCCATTCTGCGTGCCAGCGGTGTCGAACCAGAACAGGAACAGGCTGTTCATGCCGAAGGCGGCGATCTGGTCGCGTGAAAAATCGAAGGCCCGATCGGCAACGGCGAACAGGCGCTTTTTCGCGTCGTCATATGTGGCGAATTCCATCTCCAACTGATCAGCGAAATTGGCCAGTTCGCGGTCACGGATCGCGAGAAACAGTGAATCGCGATCCGCGAAATACCGATACACCACGCCGGAGGAATAGCCGGCATAGCGGGCAATTCCACGGAGCGATATCGGTCCTGAGGGCTTGGCCAGCAGCAGATGACGTCCCGCGTCAATCAATGCTTGCCGCACATGATCCTTAGCCTCTGGGCTGCGCGCCCGGCGAGGCGATGCCGTGTTGCCAGCGACTAGGATATCTTGGTGGCCCTTAGCATTGCTCTCCATCGCGCGCTTTCCTGTCTGATGTCGGGTGGTGAATAGCGTAATCACGGCGCATTGCCCCGCGATAAATTCGCTTGAATGAACAGCGTTACCCTATTAAGATAACGCTGTTCACATAAAGATCGCATCCGCGCTGCGGTGTGACGAATATGCATGAGGATGTTTGGTGACCGACCAGCCGAACTTGATAGATGAGCAGAATATCCGGCGCTGGATCGAAGCGATGATGGGCGATATTGTCGCCATGGATATCTTGCCGGGATGGCGCCCGGCGTGGAACGCATCGGTCCGCACGCCACAGAGCGTAGTCCATATCCATATTCGCGGTGATCGGGGCGCGGGGCAGGAAACGCAGCCGTTGCGCGTAGAACATGATGTCTTGCGGTTGCTGGCGGACGAGGGCATCGCCGTGCCGCATATCCATGGCTGGTGCGACAACCCCGCGGCGATTGCCATGGAGCGCATCGACGCGACGGCTTTCGCGGGCGGCGCCGACCGCGACGCAAACCTGCATCGGCTGGTCGGCGATTATATGGCGATCATGGCGTCCGTTCACCGGATCGATATAGCGAAGGCCGTAGAGATCGGATTGCCGCAACCCCAAGGCCCGCAAGCCAT
>JAVBXL010000142.1 GCA_030824575.1 bacterium
GAACAGCGGCAGGCCCATGAGCAGGGAGAGGTCGATCATCAACGCAAACCGCGCCCCGATCAAAGCCCCCTCGGTCATTACTTGACCTTGAAGCTGTAACCGCCTTCCATCTTGTGCTGGTCCGCGCCCACGATATGCCATTTCAGGTCATAGCTGCCCGCAGGCAACGCGCGGGGGAAGGTCAGGGTCATGGTCTTGCCTTCGACCGCGGTCTTGAAACCCTTGATCGGCATGGCGGGATGGTCGCTCATGCCGGGCATCCCGGTCATGACCAGTTCCGCGCTGCTCATCGGTGCCAGGAATGTTTCCGAAAAGGTCAGGGTCAACTTGGTCGGCTTGGCTACCGTCGCATTGGCGGCCGGGGTGGACGCCACCAGCTTGCTGTGCGCGCTCGCAACGCCGGGCAGCGCCAGCGCGCAAGCGGCGACGGTCAGGAAATAACGGTTCATGGCAATGTCTCCAACAGGGGGCGTTACCGGGCATTACGCATGGACTTGCCGGACCCCTCGACCCATGCGCATAATTTTTTTGCCTCATCCGATGAGGGATGCACGTCCCCCGCGCGTATGCGGGATGAGGATGGAGACTATGATGACCGATCTGGATGAGTTGCTGGCGACGGCGCGGGCGATGCCAACCGATGCGCGGCTGGCGGACATGGACGCCGCCGTGATGGCCGGGCTTGCCCAAAGGCGCGACCAGATGACGGCGCGGCGCAGCCTGGCGCTCGCCGGCCTGCTGGCGGTTGGCATCGGTTGGGCCGGCAGCATTCTGCCCGCCGCACCCGCGCAAGCCGCGCCCATGCCGATCGGCATGTCCGACTATGCGCCATCGCGCCTGCTCGGCCAATGACAGTTCGCCGCTATGCGCTGGTGGCGCTGGTCGCTTTCGCCGCCGCGCTGGCGGCGGTGCTGGTCGCGCGCACCTGGCTCGCGCCCGCGCCGCGGGTGGAAAGCGAAGTCCATGCCCTGCTGCATCAGCGGCTGACCCTCGACGCTACGCAAGAACAGCGCATCCACGCACTGGAGGCCGCTTTCGCCACTCGCCGCGAAGCGCTGGAGGCGGAAATGCGCGCCGACAATGAACGACTCGCCGCCGCGATAGAGGGCGAACATGGCTATGGCCCTAAAGTGGCTGAAGCGGTCGACCGCTCGCATCATGTGATGGGCCAACTGCAAAAGGAAACGCTCCAGCATATCTTCGCGATGCGCGGCGTGCTGCGGCCCGACCAGGCGGCCCAGTTCGACGCCGCCATCGTCAAGGCGCTGACTCAGCCCGCCCAGACAATCCGGTAAGGTGAGTGATCCCGAACCCGACGACCGGACGCTTGCCGCGCGCGCATTGGCAGGACAGCAATCGGCTTATGGCGCGCTGATGGCGCGCCACCGCGACGCTGTCTATCGCCTCGCCCGCGGCCATGTCGGTGACAGCGACGAAGCGCTCGACATCACGCAGGAAACATTCGTCGCCGCCTTCGCCGCGCTCGCCCGCTATGATGGCGCGCGCCCGTTTCGCGTCTGGATCGCCCGCATCGCGCTTAACAAATGTCGCGATTGGGCGCGCCGCCGCGCCGTCCGCCGCTTCTTCGCCTTCGCCAAGCCGCTCGACGACGCGCTCGACATCGCCGCGTCCGACGCCACGCCGGAGGAAGCCGCCCACTCGCACCGCGAAGTCGCCCGCATAAACGCCGCCATCGCCAGCCTGCCCTCCAATCTCAAGGACGTCCTTCTCCTCCGTACCATCGAACAGATGAGCCAGGCGGAGGCGGCGCAGGTGCTGGGCGTCACGCAAAAAGCGGTCGAAACCCGCCTCTACCGCGCGCGCTCGAAATTGACCGAAATTTTGAGGGATTAGCAGCCCCGCCCGCGTATGACAGGGCATGACGACATCCATCGCCCTCGATCGCCGCACCCTCATCAAAAGCGCCGCCGCGCTCAGCCTTGCGGGCGCCTTCCCCGCCTGGGCGCAAAGCGGCACGCCCGGCCTGCGCCCTTCACCCGGCGTCCTGTCGGGCGACCGCATCGCCCTGACCGTGGGGGAAAGCCATTTTGGCACCGGGGGCCGGTCCGCCCATGCGATCACGATCAACGGCACCGTCCCCGCGCCGCTGATCCGGCTGAAGGAAGGGCAGCGCGTCCACCTCGCCGTCACCAACACGCTTCGGGAAGACGCCTCGATCCACTGGCACGGCCTCATCGTCCCGTTCCAGATGGACGGGGTTCCCGGCGTCAGCTTCCCCGGCATCCGTCCGGGCGAAACCTTCACCTACCACTTCCCCATCCGCCAGTCGGGCACCTATTGGTATCACAGCCATTCGGGGATGCAGGAGGCGATGGGCCATTATGGCCCGATCGTCATCGACCCCGCCGGCGTCGATCCGGTGCAGGCCACCCGCGAACATGTGATCGTGCTGGCCGACTGGTCGCCGGTGCATCCGCATGCCCTGCTCAAACGCCTCAAGCAAATGGGCGGATACCATAATTTTCAGCGCCAGACGCTCGCCAGCCTGCTCGCGAGCAAGGACCAGCCGCTAAAAGACCGCATCGATTGGGGCAAGATGCGCATGGACCCGACCGACATCTCCGACGTCACCGGCTCCACCTACAGCTTCCTCGTCAACGGCCATGGCACGCCCGAAAACTGGACCGGGCTGTTTACGCCGGGCGAGCGCGTCCGCCTGCGCATCATCAACGCATCGGCCATGACCAATTTCAACGTCCGCCTGCCCGGCCTGCCCATGACCGTGGTCCAGTGCGACGGCCAGCATGTCCAGCCGGTAGAAACGGACGAGTTTCAGATCGGCATCGCCGAAACCTATGACGTGATCGTCCAACCCACCGAGGCCAAAGCCTATGGCCTGATCGCCGAAGCCATCGACCGCTCCGGCCAGGTCCGCGCCACCCTCGCGCCGCAGCTCGGCATGGTCGCGCCGATCCCCGATCTTCGCCAGCGCCCGCTGCTGACCATGAAGGACATGGGCATGGACATGGCGGGCATGGACATGGGGCAGGGGGGCGTGATCGACCTAAGCCAGCCCGCTAATGACAGCATGTCCGGCCACGCGATGAAGATGCTCGACCCCTCCGTAGCCCCCGAAGTGCCGATGGGACCGGGCGTCGCGACCCTCTCCTCCATGCCCGCCGATCGCACAGCCGACCGGCCGACCGGGCTGGAGGATGTGGACCATCGCGTCCTCACCTATGCCGATCTGCGCGCGCTCGAACCCAATCAGGACGTCCGCGCGCCCACCCGCGCGCTCGACATCCATCTGACCGCGAATATGGAACGCTATATGTGGTCCTTCGACGGGGTGAAGCTGTCCGACGGCGCGGAGCCTATCGCCTTCCGCCATATGGAACGGGTGCGCGTCACGCTCATCAACGACACGATGATGCCGCACCCCATCCATATCCACGGCCATTTCTTCCAACTGCTGACCGGCGACGACCCGACCCATAATCCGCGCAAGCATACGGTCAACGTCCTGCCCGGCGGCAAGATCAGCTTCGACCTGACGGCCGACGCGCTGGGCGACTGGGCGTTCCACTGTCATATGCTGATGCACATGCACACCGGGATGATGCGCGTCGTCACCGTCCGCCATGCGGAGGACGCAGCATGAAGCGCCTGATCGCCGCTGCCCTGCTCGCGGGCATCGTAACGCCCGCAATCGCCCAGGACCATAGCCAGATGGACCATAGCGCGCATCAGATGCCGCAAGCGGAAGCGGCACCCGCTGCGGCCGCACCCGCCAATCAGCACGCCGCTCATGCCGCCCCCCCGCCTGCCGAACCGGCCAATCCCCACGCCGGCCACACCATGCCCGCATCGGACGATAGCGTCCCCAAAGGCGTCGCCCCCCCGGTCCCGAACGATTACGCCGCCGATGCCCTGTACGATCCCGCCGCCATGGCCCGCGCCCGCGCCGCCATGCTTCAGGAAAGCGGCGGCATGACCTTCTCCCAACTCATGATCGACCGCTTCGAATATCGCGCGCAAAAGGGCGTGGACGGCTATGCCTGGGAAGGCGAAGGCTGGATCGGCGGCGACATCAACCGCCTCGCCATCAAGTCGGAAGGGGAGGGTGCCATCGGCGGTCCGCTCGAAAGCGCCGAACTCCAGGCGCTCTATAGCCGCGCCATTGATCCCTGGTGGAATATCGTCGCTGGCGTCCGCCAGGATTTCCGCCCCCAGCCCCAGCGCACCTACGCCACGATCGGCATCGAAGGCCTCGCCCCCTATTGGTTCGAACTGGAGGCACAGGCCTTCCTGTCCGACAAGGGCGACGCGCATGTCCGGGTAGAGGGCAGCTACGACCAGCGCATCACTCAGCGCCTCGTCCTGCAACCCGCGGCCGAAGTGAATATCGCCGCGCAGGACGTGCCGGACCTCGGCATCGGATCGGGCCTGTCCACCGTCGAACTCGGCCTGCGCCTGCGCTATGAATTGGCCCGCGAATTTGCGCCCTATATCGGGGTCCATTGGGAACGCAGCTTTGGCGATACCGCGCGCTACGCCCGCGCCGCGGGGGAGGGGGCGTCGGCCACCAGCCTGGTGATGGGCATCCGCTTCTGGTTCTAATGCGAATCAATGCGGCATAAGCTGCTGCTCTTCATCAGTAATTTGTCATCCCGGCGACAGACGGACCTGCGTTTCGCGTGATAGCGCCGCTTGGTCCCGCTACTCTTCGATCCTGATACCGAAAAGAACGGATCAGGGTAGATGCCGCGTTCCGCCCGTCTGGGCTTCCTCTCCGCCTGCGCGCTGCTCGTCGCGGCGCCTGCCGCTGCGCAGGATGTGGACGGCTGGGCGCTCAGTGGCGGCTTCGACCTCATCGAACTGCGCGGCGGCCGGGGCAGCGACGCCTTTCTATGGGACGGCACCTTTTCGCTGGGCGACGCCGCCGACCAGATCATGCTGATAACGCAGGGCGGCGGCCCGCTCGGCAACCAGATTGACGAGGTGCAGACCCGGCTGTTCTACGGCCGCACCGTCGGCAATGCGACGCTGCTGGTCGGCGTGCGCAAGGATGTCACGCCGCACCCGCGTGACACCCACGCGATCGTCGGCGTTCAGGGCAATGTCGGCACGCGGCTGGGCTGGGAAACCTATGCGTTCCTCTCTGACGAGGGCAATCTGACCGGGGAGGGCCAGATCGTCTATCAATTGCCGATCACGGAGCGGCTCTATCTGGAGCCGCGCGTCGCGGTCGGCTGGTCGGCGCAATCGAGCGTGGCGGAGGCGACGCGATCAGGCTTTACAGAAGGGGAGGGGACGCTGCGCCTGCGCTATCGCCTGGCGCCCAAACTCAACCTCTACACCGCGATCGTCCATGAACGACTGCTCGGCCCCACCCGCCGCCTCGCCCGCGCACAGGGCGACACGCGGCAATCGACCATGGCGGTCATCGGCTTCGGCTTCAGTCTTTAGCAAGCCCTTCGTCAAAGCGCTGCGCGGGAACACGCAGTAGCTCAGCCACCCAGCCCCAAATGCCGCTCCGCCAGCGCGACATGCAGCCTGATGCCCAGCCCCAGCACATCGTCGTTGAAATCATAATGCGGATTGTGCAGCGGCATCGACCCTTCCGGCTTCGCCTGCCCCAGCCAGATATAGGCGCCCTTGCACGCCTGAAGCATGAAGGCGAAATCCTCCGACGTGAAGGCCGGGTCGGGTGCCAGTTGCGCGATACCCACACTCGCCGCCGCGTCCAAAGCCTCCTGCGCCGCTTCCGCGTCGTTGATCGTCGCAGGATAATAGCGCTGATAATCCACCGTTGCGGTCAACGCATTGGCCAGCGCAACACCCGCCACGATCTCGCGAATGGACGCCTCGATACGGTCCTGCACCTTCGGATCGAACGTCCGCACCGTGCCTGAAACCGTCACCAGTTCGGGGATAACATTATGCGTATGCCCGCCATGGATCTGCGTGATGGACAGCACCGCTGACGCCGTCGGCGCGATCCGGCGCGACACGATCGCGTTCAATTGCTGCACCAATGCTGCTGCAGCAAAAATCGCGTCGGGCGTATCCTGCGGGATCGCGGCATGGCCACCGCGCCCCTCCAGCCGGATCTCGAACTTGTCCGCCGCGCCCATGATCGGGCCGGGCCGGGTCGCGATCGTACCGGCGGGCAGGTCGGGCCAATTATGCAGCCCGAACACGCTCTCGCACGGAAAACGCTCGAACAATCCCTCATCGACCATCTCGCGTGCGCCGCCCTGGCCTTCCTCGGCGGGCTGGAAGAAGAAATTCACCGTCCCATCGAAATTCCGGCTGCGGCTCAAATGCTGCGCCGCGCCCAGCAGCATCGCGACATGCCCGTCATGGCCGCAACCATGGAAACTGCCAGGCGTCATACTGGCATAGGGCAGGTTTGTCTGCTCCTGTATCGGCAGCGCATCCATGTCCGCGCGCAGCCCGATGCTGCGCCCCGACGCACCATTGCGCAACACGCCGACCACCCCGGTCCGTCCGATCCCCTCATGCACCTCCAGCCCCAGCGCGCGCAGTTGCTCGGCGATGCGGCCAGCAGTGCGATGCTCGCAAAATCCCAGCTCAGGATGCGCATGAATGTCGCGCCGGAACGCGACAAGCGGTTCGATCAGGTCGGATATGTCGGTCATGGCAAAAAATGAGTTCCTATATCCCATTCCGTTCCCCG
>JAVBXL010000021.1 GCA_030824575.1 bacterium
GGCCGGACAGCGCCGCGTCGCCCTGCCGCAGGCCCGAACTGCCGTCCGCCCGCGTGCCCGCATAGTTGAGCATCGGAAATTCACGGCAATAGGATGGCAGATGCTCGTCACAGCGCGCGCAATGGCCGCAACTGGCAAAGCCGATGACGACCCGATCGCCCGGCGCCACCTTGGTCACGCCCTCGCCAACCGCTTCGACGATACCGGCCCCTTCATGGCCCAGCACGGCGGGCAGCGGGATCGGGATGAACTGGTCCCGCGCGACCAGATCGGTATGGCACAGCCCGACCCCGGCGATCCGCACCAGCACCTCGCCCGGCCGGGGCGGATCGATGACGATCGGCTCGACCGTGAAGGGGTGATGCGGCGCGCGGGCGATGGCGGCGATACTGTCCATGATATGTCCTTCAGGCTGCGGTATAACCACCATCGGCAACGAATTCCGCGCCGGTGATGAAAGCGGCATCGTCGCCGGCCAGGAAGGCGACGAGCGGGGCGATATCCTGCGCGATGCCCAGCCGGCCCATCGGGATCAGCTGCGCCCAGGCGGCCAGCGCGACCTCCGGCGGAATCGGTGCGCCCGTCTCGTCGCGCGGCGGCTCCCAATCTGCGCCCAAATTGGTCTGCACCGGTCCCGGCAACACGCAATTGACGCGAATGCCGGTCTTCGCCAGTTCGTAGGCGACCGCGCGGCTCAGCGATCGGACCGCGCCCTTGGTGGCGCTGTAGGCGGCGAACTGTGCACCCGCGACCATGCCATAGACGGACGCGATATTGATGATCGACGCGCCCTTCGCCCCATCGGCAATCGTGCGGCGCATCAGCGGCAATGCCACCTGCATGCCGATATAGACGCTCTCCACATTGATGCGATTCTGCCGGCGCAGTATCTCGACCGGCGCGTCTTCGAACGGCTGGGCCATCATGATGCCGGCATTGTTGACCAATATGTCGAGCCGGCCGAAGCGGGCGTCGATCGCCGCCGCCCCATCCGCCCATGCCGCTTCGCTGGTGACGTCCTGCGTCAGCGACAGGGTCGCCGCACCGCCGCACAGCCCGGCCGTTTCCTCCAGCCCCGCCGGATTGATATCGCCCAGCACCACGCTCGCGCCCGCCTGCGCCAGCGCGATCGCGGTCGCCCGGCCGATGCCCGATCCCGCGCCCGTGACCCAGGCGGTCTTGCCATCCAGATTGCTCATCTCATTCTCCGATATTGGACCGCGCGAAACGCTGGTCGGTGATGGTGGGCATCCAGCTGAGGGCGCTGTCGCAATAGGCCTCCAGCACCGGGGGCCACTGGTCGGGCGTGTCGAGCGTCCCCGCCTTGACGATCGTCAGCCCCGGCAACGCTGCCGCCATCGACCGGATCGGCGACCCGCATGTGGCGCAGAAATGGCGATGAACCGCCGCGCCGCTTTCGCCGCGATCCTCATAGATGCGCGTTTCGCCCCGTTCGCTATAGGCCTCGTCCGCCACCGCACAGATCAGAGAGAAGGGCGCGCCGCCCTGCTTGCGGCAATGGGTGCAATGGCACAGCGCCACCAGCAGCGGATCGCCGGTAAAGCTGTAACGCACCTGTCCGCACAGGCACCCGCCTTCATGCACGCTTGCGTCACTCATAATGCCACCACCACCGTCTTGGGTTCCAGATAGGCGTCCAGCACTTCGCTGCCATTTTCGCGGCCGATGCCGGACATTTTCATGCCGCCGAAGGGGAAGGCCGGGTCGGCCAGCATCACGCAATTGATAAAGGCCGTTCCAGCCTCCAGCCGCGCCGCCGTGCGGTGCGCGGTCGCTAGGTCGCGGGTGAAGACATGGGCGGCCAGGCCGTATGGGCTGTCATTGGCCAGGTCGATCGCCTCGTCCAGATCGTCGAAGGCGGCCGTGGCCAGCACAGGGCCGAATATCTCCTCGCGCGCTGCCTCCGCGTCGCGGGGCACATCACGCAACAGGGTCGGCGCGAAATAATAGCCTTCGCCGGGCAGCGCGGCATTGGCCGCAACCGCCTCCATCCCCGCCGCCCGTGCGCGGTCGACATAGCCCGTCACCCGCTCATGCTGGCGCGCGCTGATCAACGGGCCGAGCGCGGTGGTGCGATCGGCGCTGCGCCCCAATGTCAATCCGGCAGCGAAGGCGGCGATCCCCTCGACCACCTCATCATAGACCGACCGATGCACATAGAGGCGCGTGCCGGCATAGCAGACCTGCCCGCTGTTGAAGAAACAGCCCATCGCCGCCTGCGGAATAGCGACCGACAGGTCCGCGTCGGCGCAGATGATGGACGGCGACTTGCCGCCCAGTTCCAGCGTCACCCGCTTGAGATCAGGCACGGACGCCCGCAATATCCCCTGCCCCGTCGCGGTCGATCCGGTGAAGGCGACCTTCGCGATCAGCGGATGCTCGACCAGCGCCGCGCCCGTAGCCCCATCGCCCGTCACGACGCTCAGCACCCCGTCCGGCAACCCTGCCTGCCGCGCCAGTTCCACCAGCCGCAGCGCCGACAGCGGCGTTTCCGGCGCAGGCTTCAGAACGACGGTGCAACCGGCCGCCAGCGCCGGCGCGATCTTCCACATCGCCAGCACCAGCGGAAAATTCCACGGCGTGATGGCCGCCACCACGCCGATCGGCTCGCGCCGCGAATAGACATGCCACTGCCCTGGCGTTGCGGACAATGTGCCCGCCCGGCCAGCCAGCTTGGTCGGCCAGCCGGCATAGGTGCGCAGCCATCCGATCGCGGCCGGGATATCGACCGTCTCCGTCACGCCGATCGGCTTGCCCGCGTCCAGCGCTTCCAGCGCCGCCAGCCGGGGCAGGTCCGCCTCGATCGCATCGGCAAAGCGATGCAGCAACCGCTCGCGCGCCAGCGGCGTCAGGTCGCGCCAGGCCGGATCATGGAACGCCCGGTGTGCCGCTTGCACGATCGCATCCACCTGACTCCCATCGGCCACCGGCACTTGCGCAAAGGCCTGCGCCGTGCAGGGATCGATATCGGCGATCGTCGCCCCGGTGGCCAGCCGATCGCCGCCCGCCCGCAACGCCAGATCCGGCAGGACCAGTCCTTCAAAACCCTGAATAGCACTCACTGAAGCGTCTCCTGACGGCGCCTGCGAAAATCGCTCGGCGTTTCGCCGGCAAATTGGCGGAAGGCGCGGGTGAAATGGCTCTGGCTGGTAAAGCCCAGCGCGTCGGCAATGGTCGCCATCGACGTGTCGGACTGTTCCAGCATCTGCTGCGCTCGGTCGAGCCGCGCGCGCATGACATATTGATGTGGCGACACACCCGTCGCCTTCTTGAACACGCGGCAGAAATGGGTCGGCGTGATGCCTGCCTGCGCCGCCAGTTCCTCCAGATGATGGCTGGCTTCCGGCCGTTCCAATATGGCGTTCATGATCGCATGGATGCGATAGGAGGAGAAAGCGGCGGTCGGGATGTCCGCGCTGCTGGCGCTCACTGGCCCGCGCATCATATGGGCTTTCAGCGCATCGACCAGCGCGCCGACATAGACGTCCCGCTCCTTCGTCTGCGGCGCATAAAGTTCGCCCAGCACCTGCCGCGTCAGCGCGACGCCCAGCGGATCGGAAAAGGCAAAGCGCATCCGCCGGAACTGGTCGAGCGCGGGCGCGCGTTGCAGGTCGGTCGACGCGACGCTCAGCGTCACGACGTCCAGCTCGCCATCGACCAGCCATCCGGTCGGATGCCCCGACGGCACGATGGTGGCGCATCCGGGCAGCGAACTCGTCTCGCTCCACCCGTCCCTTTCCCAGGTGCGCACATTGGGTTTGCCCGCAATATGCACGACGAACATCGGATCGGGCAGCGCCGGCAGGGTATAGCTGCCCACGAACTGGCGCCACCGGCACAGGCGCCAGCGCCATGATCGGCGCCCAGCTGGATATCGGGCGCGCGGCCCAGCGCGTCCGAAATGATTTCCTCGTCGGTCGATCCCCGGACCAGGTCCATCATCCTCTCCTCATGCAGCGACCATCTGCACGTCCAGATTCTTCAGCCCGTTGATGAAGTTGGACCTGAATCGGCGTGGTGCCGCCATCATCTTGAACCGGCCGACACGCTCCGCCAATAGACTGAAAGCCACCCTCAGCTGCATTTCGGCAAGGCGCGATCCGACGCACACATGCTGACCGGTGCCAAAGCCCAGATGCTGGATATTCCCCCGCCTGATGTCGAACCGGTCGGGGTCGGGAAAGACGCTCTCGTCGCGATTGGCGGCGATATACCACAGCACGATCTTATCGCCTTTACGGATCGCCTGCCCGCCGATTTCGGTATCCGCCGTCGCCGTCCGCCGCATGTGCATGACCGGGCTGGCATAGCGCACCATTTCGCGCACGCCGTTTTTCAGCAGTGTCGGATCGGCACGGACCAGATCCCACTGGTCGGGATTGGCGTCAAAGGCCGCGACGCTGTGGCTCAGCGAATTGCGCGTCGTCTCGTTCGCGCCGACCAGCGCCAGAATGAGGTTGCCGACAAATTCCTGGAACGTCACCGGCTGGCCATTGACCTCCATGGTCGCCAGCAACGTCGCCAGATCCTGCCCCGGCGTCGCCCGCCTTTCCTCGTACAGCTGTTGGGAAAAGGCCATGAATTCGCCCAATATCGCCGCCATCGCTTGCAGAGACTGGCGAAAATCGGGATCATCCTCGCCAACGAAGGCATTGGTCCAATCGTACAGCTTCACCCACATACCGGTCGGCAGGTCGAGCAGCTCGCACAGCGTCAGCAGCGGCAGCGGCGCCGACAGCAACGGCACCAGATCGACCGTCTCACCCAGCGGAATCCTGTCGATCAGGCTGAGGCACCGGGCATGGATGCGCTCCTCTATCCCCGCCAGCCGCGCGGGCGACAGAGCGGGCATGATGAACTTGCGATATTGGGTATGGACCGGCGGATCGACCGAGATGAAGGGGATGCCGATCGCCGCCTCCCCTGCGCCTGTCAACCCGACCTCATTCTCGTTGAAGATCCGATGCCCGCCATTTTCGTACGCGGACGAGAAGAGGCCCGGATTGCGCGACACCGCGACGATGTCGGCATAGCGGGTGAGCGCCCAGAACCCCGCCCCGTCGCTTTCCGGGTTCCAATAGACGGGCTGTTCGGTCCGCAGCTGCGCGAACAGATCGTGCGGCGCCCGGTCGAAATAGAGGTCGGGATCTTTCAGGTCCGGGGCGGTTATGGTCGCGGTCATGGGGCGCTCTCCCGGCGTCAGAAGCTGAACCGGCCGGTCACACCGAACGTACGCGGCATGGCTGGAACCAGGAAGTTGTAGGGGAAGCCCGCCCCGCGCAGGTCCAGACCATAGCTGTAGGTCTTGCGGTTGAAGGCGTTGTTGATCCACCCGCGCAGCTGGAACGGCCCATGTGCCCAGGCCAACGTGGCGTTGACCTTGGCATAGCCCTTCTGCTGCAATTCCGCGTTATTCTGCGCCGTGCCGACCGCGTCGGTGCCGTTGAAGGGCGAGAAATACTGCCGGCTGAAATAATTTACCGTGGGGGAGAAGGTCAGGCTGTCGCTGCCGGTATCGAAGATCGTCCAGTCGAACCCGGCCGTTCCCGTCCAGCGCGGCGCGAAGGGCAGGTCGTTGCCCGACAGGTCCGTGTTCTGCAACGTCAGATCCTTGTAGGTGGCATGGAGGTAGCCGCCCGACAGGTTGATGACCAGGCCGTCGATCGGCCGCAGGCTGGCCTCCACTTCGCCGCCATAGACTTGCGACTTGGGCGCATTGACCAGGAAGGATACCGGGCCGGGCCGCGTATCCTGCACCTGCTGGTTGCTATAGTCATAATAGAAGCCGGCCGCCGACAGGGTCAGCTTATTGTCCAGGAAGCGGCCCTTGACGCCCACTTCATAGGCATTGACCCGTTCGGGGTCGATATAGGTGATGCCGACCGACGACGTGTAGCCGCCGCCATTGAACGCGCCGGACCGATAGCCCCTGCTATAGCTGGCATAAACCAGAGTGCCGCCATCGAAGGTGTAGCTCAATGCCGCGCGGCCGGTCAGCGCCTTGTTACTGCCGTCGATCGCATAGCGAGCCGCAGGATCATAGGCGCAAGTGCCCGCCACCCCGGCGCAGGGCACGGTGCTGGCCAACGGCGTCCCCGCACTGCCGAAGGGGCCGGCGAACAGATAGGCATAGGCGTCGCCATATTTCGCCTTGTCCCAAGTGTAGCGCGCGCCCAAGGTCAGCACCAGCTTGTCGGTCAGGCCGTAATCGCCCTGAAGGAAGGCCGCATAGGATCTCCGCGTCTGGCGATAATGCTGGAAGAAGCCACCATCGACACCGGGCGCCAGAGCGCTGCCGATATTGAAGCGATTGTCGGTGATCGTGCGGTCCCAGCCGTAAAAGCCGCCGCCCACCAGCTTCAGCCGCTCGCCCTCATAATTCAGGCGCGCTTCCTCGCTGAACTGACGGAAATTGGAGCGCCAGTTGATGTTGAGCACGTTAAGCGGCGACCCGTCCGCCGCCTGCTGCAAATTCTGCTTGCCGCCATCATAGGATGTGATCGACGTCAGCGTGACCGTGGGGCTTAGCTCCAGCGCGACATTGGCCGCCACGCCCCAGGCGTCGGTGCGGTTTTCGCCGACGTCATTTTCGTTGATGTCGAAAAAGCCCTGTCCTGGCGTGTTGGGACCGGTCAGCCC
>JAVBXL010000039.1 GCA_030824575.1 bacterium
GCCCCTGTCCCTTGGACCAGAGTTGATCGAAATCATGGACAAGCGCATCACACGAACATATCAGGAACGATATGGCCCAGCTTTCCACCCGTTCGAAACTCGAAATCCTCGCCGATGCGGCCAAATATGATGCGTCCTGCGCCTCGTCCGGCACCACCAAGCGCGACAGCCGCGGGGGCAAGGGGATCGGATCGACCGAGGGCATGGGCATCTGCCACGCCTATGCGCCCGACGGCCGCTGCATTTCGCTGCTCAAGATTTTGCTGACCAACAGCTGCATCTTCGACTGCCATTATTGCATCAACCGCCGGTCGAGCGATGTCCGCCGCGCGCGCTTCACCGCGCAGGAGGTGGTGGACCTGACGCTGAGCTTCTACCGCCGCAATTATATCGAGGGGCTGTTCCTCTCGTCGGGCATCATCCGATCGTCAGACTATACGATGGAGCAGATGGTCGAAGTGGCGCGGTCGCTGCGCGAAGATCATCATTTCCGCGGCTATATCCATTTGAAGACGATTCCCGACGCCGATCCGGCGCTGATCCATCAGGCGGGGCTTCATGCCGATCGCCTGTCGATCAATGTCGAGCTGCCGACCGAAAGCGGCCTCAAGCGCCTGGCCCCAGAAAAGGACGGGGTGCGGATCGAAGGGGCGATGAGCCGGCTGCGCAGCGACATGGAGGATGGGCAGGACGCCCGCCGCAAATATAAGAGCGCGCCGCGCTTTGCGCCCGCGGGTCAATCGACCCAGATGATCGTCGGCGCGGACGCGGCCGACGACCGGGCGATCATCGCGCGGGCCAGCAGCCTCTATGACCGGCACAAGCTGCGCCGCGTCTATTACAGCGCCTTCTCCCCCATTCCTTCGCCCAGCGCGGTGCTGCCGCTCAAGCGCCCGCCATTGCTGCGCGAACATCGGCTCTATCAGTCCGACTGGATGATCCGTTTCTATGGCTATGATGCCAGCGAAATCGCCGCGGCGACCGATGCGGCGACGGGTTGCCTGCCGCTCGATATCGATCCCAAGCTGGCCTGGGCGCTCAACCATCGCGCCACCTTTCCCGTCGACGTCAACCGCGCCCCGCGCGAGGCATTGCTGCGGGTGCCGGGACTGGGGGTGAAGGCGGTGGACCGCATCCTGATGAGCCGCCGTCATCGCCGCCTGCGGCTGGACGATGTCGCGCGCCTGACGACATCGATCAAGAAATTGCGCCCGTTCCTGATCGCGTCCGACTGGCGGCCCTTGGCGCTGATCGACAGCGCCGACCTTCGCGCGCGGGTCGCCCCGCCCGCGCGACAGCTCGATTTGTTCGCCTGAACGCGGATTTCGGGTTGATCCATGCTGCGACTCGTGAAATTCTGTCGGCAGGGTCAAGCAAGGAGTTCTGGGCTTTGGCGACGACGCTCGGCAATCATACACATCAGCGCAAGGGTTTTGCGAAGCGGATCAGCACGCATCTGGCCGCGGCGCTGGTGGTCTTCTGCCTGCTCCAGATCGGCATCGTCGCCAAAACGGGCGGCTCGCTCGTCCTGCATCTGGGCGTCATCGTTGCGATCGGCGGCTATGCCGTGGCCGCGCGCGGGTTGGAACGACGCTGGCAGATGCTGGAGCAGGGCGGCCTGCCTGACAGCGGCCTTGCCGTCCGCTTCCGCCGCGATGTGGCGCAGCTCTGGGCCGCCAGCCTGCTGGGTGCCTTGCTCTGGGTGCCGGTCGCAATCATCTTCCGCTTTCTGTTCGGCTAAATATCGGTCGGCTTTTTGGCGGGAGCCAATTGCTCCGCGTGTCGTTGTCTGTCCTCGGAAGAGGAGGACCAACCATGGCCGACGCCAATATTTTCGACCGCCTGAAGCAGGATCACGACACCCATCGCGCGCTGTTCGCCAAGATGGCCGACGCCGCGAAGGACGAAAAGCAGCTGGAAAAGCTGTTCGACCAGTTCAAGGTGGAAGTGTCTGCCCATGCCGCCGCGGAGGAGGAAACCCTCTACGCCACCATGCTGGCCCGCCCGGACCTGCGCGAGGATGCGCAGCACAGCGTATCCGAGCACAAGGAAATCGACGATTATCTCGAAGAGCTGGACGAGCTGAAATTCAATGGCGAGGCGTGGCGCAAGAAATTCGCCGAAATGAAGAAACGCTACCTCCACCATATCGAGGAGGAAGAGGAGGAGATGTTCCCCGACGCCGCCAAGGAACTGACGGCGGACGAAGAGGACAAGCTGGGCAAGCTGTTCGCCAAGCGCAAGCCCGCCGAGCTGGAGCGCGCGCAAGCCGAGGATTGAAGGTTGCCCTTCCTCCGTTAGCCGTAAACGGACTATGAGATCGCCGACCATCTACCGAGTCGCGCTGACCGCCCCGGACGATTTCGACGGCTGGCGGGCGGCGGCGCGGCGCTTGGCGATGCACGGCGTCGATCCGGCGGATATCGTGTGGCAGGTCGGCGAAACGAGCGGCGACCTGTTCGGCGACGCGCCCCTGCCCCCTGAACGACCCGGCGACGGCTTTTCCGTATCGCGCGCCTTTGTCGATTTGGCCCAAAGCGCGATCCTGCATAGCGATCCCGAACGCTTCGCCCTGCTCTATGCGCTGCTGCGCCGGTTGCGCGATCGGCCGGGGCTGATGGAGGACAAAGCCGATCCGCTGCTGCGCCGGGTCGACATGCTGGCCAAGGCGGTGCGCCGCGACATTCACAAGATGCGCGCCTTCGTGCGGTTTCGCGCGCTGGAGGATGACGCAGGCCCGCGCTTTATCGCCTGGTTCGAACCCGATCATCATATCGTCCGCGCCAATGCCGGCTTCTTCCTGCGCCGCTTCGCATCGATGCGCTGGTCGATCCTAACGCCGGAGGTCAGCATCCACTGGGATGGCGACGTCCTGACCGAGGGACCGGGCGCCAGCCGCGGCGACGCGCCCGCCGACGACCCGGTCGAGGAGATGTGGAAGGGCTATTATGCCGCGATCTTCAACCCGGCTCGGCTCAAGACCGGGGCCATGCTGTCCGAAATGCCGAAGAAATATTGGCGCAACCTGCCCGAAGCCGCGCTCATCCCCGACCTGATCGCCGGGGCGCAGGCGCGCGAGGCGGCCATGATCGCGACCGCGCCGCTGCCCGAAAAGGCGCCGCCCAGGCGCCAGGGTAATGCGGCGACCGTCTGGGCCGCCATCCGCGACGAGGCGACGGGCTGCACCCGCTGCCCGTTGCACCGGGACGCCACGCAGACGGTGTTTGGCGAAGGCCCGCTCGACGCGCCCCTGCTCTTCATCGGCGAACAGCCGGGCGATCAGGAGGATCTGGCCGGGAGGCCGTTCGTCGGACCGGCGGGGCAGTTGTTCGACCGGGCGCTGGCGGAGGCGGGCGTCGACCGATCGCGCGCTTACGTCACCAATGCGGTGAAGCATTTCAAATTCGAGCGGCGCGGGAAGCGCCGCCTGCATCAATCACCCGATGCGGGCGAGATCGAAGCGTGCCGATGGTGGTTGAGCCAGGAGATCGACCTGGTCCGCCCGCGCATCATCGTTGCGCTGGGCGCGTCGGCGGCTCGCGCGATGCTGGGTAAAGCGGTGACGATCAGCCGGACGCGGGGTCAGGCGATCGCGCTCGATGGCGGTGCGGAAGGCTGGGTCACGGTGCATCCGAGCTATTTGCTGCGCCTGCCGGACGAGGATCGCCGGGCGGAGGAACAGGCCCGCTTTGTCGAAGACCTGCGCGCTATCGGGGCGCGGCTGAAGGCACTGGCCTGAATGCGCTGGCTAAATAGGCAGGAATGCGGAACGGCTACAGTCCAAGGAAGCCGTTCCGCACCCCAACTTCCATTCGGAAGCTGAGTTTAAGACCGGGCGAGCCGTATCGGCCCGCCCCGCCTATGCTTGAATATTGGCGATCAGAATTTCGCGACGACGCCCGCCATCGGGCGGATCGAATGGAAATCACCGGTCGTGTCGGCCTGCACGCGCAGGCGGATGTTGCTGCTCTGGGCCGAACCGCCCATGTCGGCGGGCGACAGTTCGACGCCGGCGCCATAGGTCATGCCGTGATAGTCGCGGCTATCCTTGCCCAAGGCGTCGAAATTGGTCCACTGATAGCCGACCTTGGTGAAGATCATGCTGTCCTTGCCTGCTTTCACGCCGACGCGGCCCGCCGCGCCATATTCCCAGTCGATATCGCCCGACACGCCCTTGGACGCAGTGCCCTCTACGCCCAGAACCAGCGGCCCTGCGACATTGACGTTTACGCCCGCCACGCCTTCGACCATGCGGCCCTTATAGCCGACCGGCGGAATGCCTTCCTTGCTGGTTTCGCTGTCATAATTATGCACGCCGCCCATGACGCCGACATAGGGTTCGATGCGGCGGGTGGACGAACCGGCGTCATCCTGCGCGATGGCGGCGGCGGGCAACAGGAACGCAGCGGCGGCTGCCGAAAAAAGCAGTGTCTTCATGGGAGTGACCCTTTGTCTATTGTGGATTTGTTGAGCGGCGGTGTGGACCCGCCGGGCCGACGCGGCGCTCAAAGCGGCTGCGATCGACACGGGAAGAATGACCGGACCGGCCGGAAGGTTTCCTGCATAATCTACAAAAGCCGGTCGAAAGGCGATTATGTGGCGGAAAGAACACGCTTTCTGTCGCCCCGATGAACGAAACCCGACTTTTCTGAACCTGCGATAAACGCTGGCCCAGAAAGGATAATCCATTCACAACCAATTCAACCGGGCCGCGTTACGCAGGGTATCAGATGGAGATGAGGAGAAAGGCGATGACGGGCATCCGACATCGGTTCCTGGCGGTAATCGGACTTGCAAGCGCACTGGCCCTGGGTGGTTGCGCCTATGATGACGGCTATGGCTATGGCGGCGTAAGCGTGGGTAGCGGCTATTATGGCAATGGCGGCTATTATGACGACGGCTATTATGGGCAGTCGGGCTATTACCAGCCTGGCGGCTATGGCGGCTGGTACGACAATTTCTACTACCCGGGCAGCGGCTATTATATCTATGACCGTGGCGGCCGACGCCATCGCTGGAATGACGGCCAGCGCCGCTATTGGGAAGGCCGCCGGGCCGAGCGCGGCGACGATGGTCGCTGGCGCGGCCGGGATCGCGATGGCCGGGATCGGGATCGGGACGGCAACCGCGACGGCAATTGGCGCGATCGCGATCCTCGTCCGGGCAATGGCAACGCCACCCGGCCACCGCGTCCGCCCCAGGGCACTAACAATGGCGGCAATTGGGGACGGGGCCAGAATGACGGCCAGGGTCGCGACCGTAACCAATGGCGCGGCAATGGCGGCAACCGGCCCGACGGCGCACGGCCCACGCCCCAGCCAGGCCTGCGCCAGCCTCAGACCCGGCCGCAGGTCCAGCCACAACCGCGACCGTCTCGCCCGCAGATGAGCCAGCCGCGCCTGCAGCGCGATTGGGGTGGTGGCGGACGTGGGCGTGAACCGTCGGCACGGGTCCGCCCGAACTGATGCGGATAGCGACGACGACCGCCGCCCTGCTCTGCCTCCTGCTCGTCGCGGCCTGCGACGGGCGGGAGGAAAGCGCGATCGACAATATCGCCAATGGCGCCAACGCGGCGCAGGTGGAAAATAACGTCCGCAGCGAGGCGATGGCGGTGATGGAGCCGCTTAATCCGCCCGCCCCCGGCACGCCGGGCGGCCTGCCCGTCGATCCCGCCCCGATCGCAGAAGGATCGATCGATCCCGACAGCGCGCAGGGCGCAGCGCAGGTGGTGCAGGGCTATTATGGTCTGCTGCAAGAAAAGCGGTTCGAGGATGCGCAGGATCTGTGGAATCCGGTCGGCGCGATCGGATCGCAGGATGACGCCCATTTCGCCTCGCGCTTCCGCGGCTTTGGCGAAATCCATGCCAATGTCGGTGCGCCGTCCGAACCGGAAGGGACGGCGGGATCGACCTATGTGACGGTGCCGGTGCAGGTCTATGGCCGCATCGCCGCCAACGGCCATCCCTGGCATGTGCTGCGGCAGGTCGTGTTGCGCCGGGTCGATGACGTTCCCGGATCGACGCCGGAACAGCGCCGCTGGCATATCGAAGCGATCGGCGCTTATCAGCCGCCGGCGGATGCCCCCGGTGCGGATAACGGGGCGGAAACGGCGCAGGCCATTTCGATGACGGATGGCATGGCCAAAAGGCCTTAAGGGCTGGAACGCCGATTATGTCAGTGATGCGCTATTGCGCGTCAACAAAAAAGGCGCCCGGTCTTTACGACCGGACGCCTTTTCCTATCCGATATCAGGCTGATCTCAGGCGACGGTCGCCGTGACGATCTTGCCCGGCGTGCGCGGCGGCTCGCCCTTGGGCAGCGCGTCGACATGTTCCATGCCCGACGTCACTTCGCCCCAGACGGTATATTGGCCATCCAGGAAGGTGGCGTCGTCGAAGCAGATGAAAAACTGGCTGTTGGCGCTGTTCGGGTTGGACGAACGGGCCATCGAGCACACGCCGCGCACATGCTTTTCACGGCTGAACTCGGCCTTGATGTCGGGCTTGTTGGGGTGACCGCCCATGCCGGTGCCGGTCGGATCACCACCCTGCGCCATGAAGCCGGGGATGACGCGGTGGAACACCACGCCGTCATAAAAGCCTTCCTTGGCGTTTTCCACGATGCGCGCGACATGGCCGGGGGCGAGGTCGGGGCGCAGCTTGATTACGACGTCGCCGCCGCTGTCGAGGGTAAGGGTAAGGGTTTCGTCGGCCATGAAGCATCCTCTCAATATGGGAAGGGGTGATGCCCCCATATAGAGGCTTCAAAAGGGGATGGAAGTTTCTTGTGGAGAAGGCGTCCCCGCCCGTCACCCATTGCAATTCCATGCTGCATGGGCGAAAGCATCGCCATGTTACAGGAACCGGACAGTAGGGGGCGCCATGAGCGAGCGCGGCGATCCAGCCGAACCCCTGTTGCGTGGGGACGAGACTGACGATGAGGCGATCCTCGAACAGGCTGAAACGGGCCTGGACGAGGATGATCGGCTGAAGCCTGCATTCCTGTCCTCCGTGCTGGACGCGGTGGAGGATGGCGACAGCGAAAAGGCGCGCGACCTGGTGTCGCCGCTCCATCCGGCCGACATCGCCGACCTTCTGGAACTGACGCCGTCGGACCGGCGCGCAGACGTCGCCGCGGCGCTGGGCGACCTGGTCGGCGCGGAAGTGCTGTCGGAACTGAACGACTATGTCCGCGACGACCTGATCGGCGCGCTCGCGCCTGAACAGGTGGCGGAATTCGCGGCCGAACTCGACACCGACGACGCGGTCGCGATGATCGAGGATATGGAGGAGGCCGACCAGCAGGCCGTCCTGGATGCGCTCGACCCTGAAGATCGCGCGGCGATCCAAAGCGCGCTATCTTATCCGGAAGAATCCGCCGGCCGCCTGATGCAGCGCGATCTGGTGGCGGTGCCCCAGCATATGACCGTGGGCCAGGTGATCGACTATCTCCGCGACAATGCGGACCTGACGCAGGATTTCTGGGAAATCTATGTGGTTGACGCGGCCCATCGGCCGATCGGCTATTGCCAGCTTAGCTGGATTCTGACCTGCCCCCGCGGCATCGCCATGACCGACCTGATGAAGCGCGAACAGACGCTGATCCCGGTCGACATGGACCAGGAGGAAGTCGCGCTGCGCTTCCAGAAATATGCGCTGATCTCCGCCGCGGTGGTCGATTCGGCGGGCCGTCTGGTCGGCATGATCACGGTCGACGACGTCGTCCACATCATCGCCGAAGAAGCGGGCGAGGACATATTGCGCCTGTCGGGCGCGGGCGAAGGCGACATCAACCAGCCGATCCTGATGACGGTGCGCACCCGCCTGGTCTGGCTGGTCGTCAATCTGGGCACCGCCATGATCGCCGCATCGGTGGTCGGCCTGTTCGAACATACGATCGAACGTCTGGCGATGCTGGCCGCGCTGATGGGCATCGTATCGGGCATGGGCGGCAATGCGGGCACGCAGACGCTGGCGGTCATGGTCCGCGCCATCGCCACCAATCAGGTCACCAGTTCCAACACGCTGCGCATGATCGTGCGGGAATTTCGGATCGCCGCGACCAATGGATCGGTGCTCGGCGTGCTGATCGGCATCGGCTCCTACATCATCTACGGCCAACTCGGCCTGTCGCTGGTGTTCGCGACCGCCATCCTCATCAACAATATGGTGGCGGGTCTGGCGGGCGTACTGATCCCGGTAACGCTGGATCGCCGCAATATCGATCCGGCCGTATCATCGGCAGTGTTCGTGACGATGATGACCGATTCGCTGGGCTTCTTCACCTTTTTGGGGCTGGCGACGATTTTCCTGACTTGATGGTGTCGAGACGGCACCGGCCCGCTCCCCCACCCGGCCACCCATAGATGACTCGCGTTGGATGGCCATGTGGGGGGAGCGGGCCAGTGCGACGGATTGTGCGACGTGATTCTCAAACGACGCCATATTGATCCCGTGCCCGTCGCCGCCCATCTAGGCCGCCTATGCCGCTCCACATGACCAAGATCGCCTTTCGCAGCGAAAGTCCCGCATCCTTACGCGCCTGGCTGGAAAGCCATGATGGCGAAGCGCGGATCACGACCCGCTACCTGCCCAAGCGAGTGGAGGAGATGGCGGGCGGATCGCTCTATTGGATTCACGGCCATATGCTGGTCGGCCGCAGTCCGATCCTGGGCTTTGAGGAAACCGGCCAGGGCCGCCACTGGATCAGGCTGGAGCCGCGCCTGATCCCGGTGCGCGGTAAGCCCAAGCGCGCGCATCAGGGCTGGCGTTATCTGGAGGATGCGGACGCCCCGCCCGACCTGAACGGGGACGAGGCCGACGACCTGGACACCATGCCCGCCGCGCTGCTGGGGGAATTGAGCAAGCTGGGGCTGGTGTAGCGAGCCTCAGATCGCACACCGCCCGCCCCCAATTCCGTTCGGGCTGAGCCTGTCGAAGCCCCTTCCGTTTTCCGAAGATAAGTAAAGCCCTTCGACAGGCTCAGGGCGAACGGAGGAAGGCTTAGCTTTCTACCCTACCCGCTATTCCTCAGCGCCGTCGCGATCGCGTTGATCGACAGCTCGATCCCTTCCTTGATGCGCGGATCATCCTCCCCCGCGCGGTGGCGCTTGAGCAATTCGACCTGAAGCAGGTTCAGTGGCTCGATATAGGGCAGGCGCAGGCGGATGGATTCGTCGAGCGCCGGGTTCTTTTCCAGCAGCCGCGATTGGCCGGTAGCGGCGAGCAGCCCGTCATGCGCCTGTTGCCACCCCTCGCGGATGCGGCCGAACATCGCCTCGCCCGCCGCCTGATCCTCCACCAGCGGCAGGTAGCGCGCGGCGATGCCCAGGTCGGACTTGGCCAGCACCATCTCCAGATTGGCGAGCGCGGATTTCAGGAACGACCAATGCTGCCCCATATCGGCCAGCAGCGCCTTGTCCTCAAACTGTTCCAGCGCCTGCCCCACGCCATACCAGCCCGGCAGCATCACCCGCGCCTGCGCCCAGCTGAACACCCAGGGGATGGCGCGCAGATCCTCGATCGCGTTGCTCTTGGTCCGGCTGGCCGGACGCGACCCGATCTTCAGGCCCGAAATCTCTTGGATCGGGGTTAGCTGGCGGAAAAATTCCTTGAACCCCTCCGTACCGTAAACCAGGTCGCGATAGGCGGCGAAGGCGTTTTTCGATAGCGCGTCCATCGCGGCGGAAAAGCGCGCCGCGTCGCGATCCGATATCCCTTCCGGCTCCAGGCTGGCGAGCAGGGTGGCGCTGGTCATCGCTTCCAAATTGGTCATGGCGACGTCGCGCGATCCGAATTTGGCGGCGATCATCTCGCCCTGTTCGGTGATGCGGATGCGGCCCTGCACGCTGCCGCGCGGCTGCGCTTGGATCGCCGCAAAGGCCGACCCGCCGCCACGCCCGACCGCGCCACCGCGGCCATGAAACAGTTGCATCGCCGCGCCGGCATCGGCGAACACCGGCTCCAGCGCCTGGCTCGCCTTGTACAGGCTCCAGGTCGATGTGATGTAGCCGCCATCCTTGTTGCTGTCGGAATAGCCGATCATCACTTCCTGATGGCCCCGCGCCTTCACCACGCCAGCGATTTCGGGCAGGCCGAAATAGGCGGTCATGATGGCGGGCGCGGCCTCCAGATCGGCGATCGTCTCGAACAGCGGGATCGCCATGATCGCGGTCTGCGGCGGCGCGCCATCAACGCCCGCCTGCCACAACCCCGCTTCCTTCAGCAGGATGTTGACCTCCAGCATGTCGGACACGCTTTCGGCCTTGGAAATGATATAATGGGTGATGCAGGCTGGCCCATAAAGCCGGTGCGCGGTGGCGGCGGCATGGACGATCGCCAGTTCCGACGTCGTCTCCTCGCCATAGGCCGAAAAGCGTGAACCCAGCGGCCGGTTGCTCGCCAGTTCCCGGCGCAGCAGCGCGATCCGCGCATATTCGTCGAGCGCCAGATAGTCCGCCTCCACCCCGGCGGTCTTGAGTAGCTCCGCCACCACCCGTTCATGCACGGCGCTGTTCTGCCGCATGTCGAGCGTGGCGAGGTGAAAGCCGAACGTCTCCACCGCGCGGATCAGCCGCCCCAGCGCCCCGCCGGTCGACAACGCGCCGTCGCCCTCGCTCGCCAACCCTTGCGCCACTGTCACCAGATCGCGGCGGAAATCCTGGGGCGTGGCATAGGCCTCGCCCTTCAGGCTCGACGGCCGCGCCGGCTGCCCCCCGGTCAGCGCGATGCAGGTCGCCGCCAGCCGCGCATAAATGCCGGACAGCGCGCGACGATAGGGTTCGTCCTTGCGGCTGGGCGATGCGTCGCCGCTCGCCTCCGCCAAATCCAGCACCGCCTGGGGCACATGGGCGAGTTCGGTCGAGAGCGACAGCTCCGCCCCCAGCGCATGGAGCGCGTCGAGATAATAAGCGATCGCAGCCTGGCAGCCGCGTTTCAGCGCGAATTCGAGCTGCGGTGCCTGGACGAAGGGATTGCCGTCGCGATCGCCGCCGATCCACGACCCGACACGCAGGAAACTTGGCGGCCGCGCGCCCAGCACCCGCTCCCACCGCGCATAGAGCGCGGGCAGCACCGGCAGGAAGGTGTCGCGGAAATAAGCGAGCACATTGTCGATCTCATCGGCGACGAACAATTTCTCGCGCCGCAGGGGACGCGTCTGCCACAGCAAAGCGATCTGGCGGAAAATGGCCTCGTCCAGATTTTCGCCCTCGTCGGTTTCTTCGCGGCCCGCATCCTTGAGCAGCATAAGGTCGGCGATGCGATTCTTGTGGTCGATCATGCTCTTTCGCCGCACCTCGGTCGGATGGGCGGTCAGCACCGGCACCATCAGGCTGTGCGCCAGCAGACCCAGCACCGCATCCTTGCCGATGCCATGCGAGTCCAGCCGCGCGACGGCGGAAGCGACATCCGCCCCCGGCTCGGCCGCCACCCCCTGCCGGTCCTCGGCCAGATTGGCGAGCATCGAAAACAGCATGAAACCGCGGGTGAAATTGAGCGTATCGTCCAGATCGAGCGCGTCCAGCCCCGTGTCCGTCAGGTCCGCCCCCTGCAACCCCCGCGCCCGATCGACCGACGCGGAGCGGATATATTCGGTCTGCTTATAGAGCTTCTCCCCCCCATAAGCGCGAATGACGTCGCCCAGCAGCCGCCCCAGATAGCGGATATCGGGATTTTGCGTGATCGCAGGTGCGTCTGCGGGAGAGAGAGTCGCCATGGGTGGGATGCTGCATTGCAACAGGGAACGGGTCAAGGCGGCGGACGGCCCCAAAAGCAGATTGTTAAGGCTAATTCACCTATACCCCCGCCGACATTTGGAGGGTTCCCATGTATCGATCATATCGCGACATCATCGATGCGGCAGGCAAGACGCCTCTCTGGTGGGTCGATGGCGTACCGCGCTTCGAGCCTTTCTCGCCTGCCCTCGCCATCAACTATGGCAGTGAAGTTGCGCTAGTCCATTGCCGGTGCCAATGCTGCGGCTTTAGGTATGATATTGCCAAATGCGGCGGCGGCGAACCCGATAGCCTGCGGGAATATCACGCGCTCTATTGCGACCTGCAAATCGGCGACCCGCCCAATTTTTGCTGCTCGCCGGGCCATGCCTCTGGCGTTAACGAAATCGAGATCCTGCAATTCTGGTATATGCCCAACTATGTCGAATGGGTGCGGGACCAGGGCATGGAACTGCAATGTTATGACCATCCGCAGGCGAACGCATTGGGGTTGAGGATGTGGCCGCAGGTTCTGGAGGAAAAGGGCTTGGACCGCCTTGATCGAATAGCTGGTGAGCAGCGCGATCGGGACGCGCAAGCCGATGTCTGGCGACTCGCCGGCTATCAGCGGCCACGCGCCATCGTGGCGTTTATGGCTTGTCAGGGTGCTGAAGCTATGGGGCGGAGCGAGCGCGCGGCTCTAAGAATCGAAGTCATGCGCTGGTTAAAGGAATCGGATGAGCGGTAGGTTGATCGTCTCTATCGCGACCTGAACTGCCACCCCCTTGCACTCCCCCACCCCCTGCGCCAAAGACGCATCGTGACCGCCAGCATCAGCATAGGGACCGACAGCCACGGCAACGCCGTGCTGGTCGATGTCGAGGAATTGCTCGCCACCCGATTGCTCGTTCAGGGCAATTCGGGGTCGGGCAAGTCGCATCTGCTGCGCCGCCTGCTCGAAGAATCGGCGCCGATGGTGCAACAGGTGGTGATCGACCCGGAGGGGGATTTCGTCACCCTGGCCGACGCCTATGGCCATATCGTGATCGACGCGGGCGACTATAATGAGCGCGAGATCGTGAAGATGGCGATGCGCATCCGCGAACATCGGGCGTCGGTGGTGCTCAGCCTGGAATCGCTGGAGCTGGAAGCGCAGATGAAATGCGCCGCGACCTTCCTGTCCACCCTGTTCGACGCGCCGCGCGACCATTGGTATCCCGCTCTGGTGGTGGTGGACGAAGCGCAGATGTTCGCGCCCGTTTCGGCCGGTGACGTGTCGGACGAGGCGCGCCGCCTGTCGCTGGCGGCCATGACCAACCTCATGTGCCGGGGGCGCAAGCGCGGGCTGGCCGGGGTGATTGCGACCCAGCGGCTGGCGAAACTCGCCAAGAATGTCGCGGCCGAAGCGTCCAATTTCCTGATGGGCCGCACCTTTCTGGACATCGACATGGCCCGCGCCGCCGACCTGCTGGGCATGGAGCGACGGCAGGCCGAGCAGATTCGCGACCTGGAGCGCGGGCGTTTTCTGGGCCTTGGCCCGGCGATCGCGCGGCGGCCCGTCAATGTGAAGATCGGCGCGGTCAAGACCGGTACGCGCGGCGGCGCACACAAGCTGATCGCCCCGCCCACCACCAGTGGCGAGGATTTGCAGGAACTGCTGTTCGCCGCCCATAGCGAGGCAGCGCTGCCCACCCCCGCGCCCCGCGCCGAACCGCCGCCGCGCCCGGCCGAGGAGATCATCCGCGCGCTGGCCGATACGCCATCGGCCCGGCCCGCCGCGCCGGAACTGGATTTCGGCCAGAACGAGCCGGTGGTGATCACCGTACTGGAGGAAATCGTCGCTGATCTGGGCGATGCCGCCCCCAGCGTCTCGACCCTCTATCAGGACTTCGGCGTCCGCTGCCGGATGAAGGGGCTGCGCACCCCGCCACTGGACCTGCCCGCCTTCCGCAAGCGCTTCGCCATGGCGCAGGCGGGGATGGCCGATGCGCATGATCCGCGCTGGGCCGACGCGATGAAGGCGGCGGAGCCACTGCCGGAAGACATGCTTGCCCCCTTCCTGCTGATCGCCCGCGCGGCAATGGCGGGCCTGCCCTGCCCCGACGACGCGCATCTGGCGCGCGCCTATGGCACCAGTTCGCCGGGGCGGGTGCGGCGGCTGATCGACTATATGGAAAAACTGGGCGTCGTCGTCGCCCGCACCGATTTTTCGGGCAAGCGCTCGATCGGCGTGCCGGGCCTTGGCCTCTCCACCGCCGCGGCGGATGGATGACGGTGCCGTCGGTCCTCTTCGTGTGCCTGGGCAATATCTGCCGCTCGCCACTGGCCGAAGCCGCGCTGCGGGCGGAGGCGCAAAGCGCCGGGCTGCACATGACCGTCGATTCGGCCGGGACCGGCGACTGGCATGTCGGCCACCCGCCCGACCAGCGGGCGCAGGCGGTGGCGCTGCGCCACGGCATCGACATCAGCGGCTATCGGGGGCGACAGGTCGGCGCGGCGGATTTCCACCGCTTCTCCCATATTTTCGCGCTCGACGCCGACAATCTGAAGAATCTGCGCCGCATCCGCCCGTCGGACGGGACAGCGGATCTGCGCCTGCTGATGGACCTGGTGCCGGGGCGCGAGGGGACGGGCGTGATCGATCCCTATTATGGCGACGATGCCGGGTTCGACCTGACCTGGGACGATGTCACCCGCGCCGCCAGGGCGATCGTAGCCGGGCTCTAACTGGTTTCGCGGACGACCAGTTCGGGAGCGATCTGCACCGATCCGGCGTCTTCCCCGCCGATGCGGCGGAACAGCAGGTCGACCAGATGATGCGCGCCCGCCTCTATATCCTGCCGGACGGTGGTGAGCGGCGGACGGGCCAGGCGGGCGAGCGGGATGTCGTCGAAGCCGATGATCGACAGGTCTTGCGGCACGCGCAGGCCATGGTCCGCTGCGGCCGACAGCAGGCTCATCGCCACCACGTCGGACGCAGCGAAAATGCCGTCGGGGCGATGGCCGGCGGCGAACCAGTCGAGCGCCGTGGCAAGGCTCGCCTCCGGCGTGAGCGGGCTGCGGACCAGGGCAACGTCGCCGCGCAACGCAGCGGGCAGGCCAGCGAGGAAACCGGCATGGCGGGCGGCAAATTCGGGCACGCCGACATCGCCGAAGAAGGCCAGTCGGCGTCGGCCGCGCTCCACCAGATGCTGCGCCGCCAGCCGCCCGCCCGCTTCATTGTCAGCGCCCACCGTGGCGGGACCGCCGTCCGCCGCCTGTTCGCCCCAGACCACCATCGGCCGGTAATGGGCGGCGACGCGGTCCAGCACGGCACCCTGGTCCGACTGGCCGATGATGATGACCCCGTCGGTGCGGCCAGTGCGAATGAAGGTGTCGAGCCAGTCGTCCCGGTCGGGCAATACGCGCGACAGCAGCAGGTCATAGCCGCGTGTCGTCAACGCATCGGCCAGGAAGCCCAGCATCGCCACGAAGAAGGGATCGGACAATTGCTGGCCGCGGGCATGACCCAGCGGCATCAGCACCGCGATTGCCCCGGTGCGACCAAGGCGCAGATTCTGGGCGGCGACATTGAGCCTGAAGCCGTGCCGGTCGGCCAACGCCTGAATATGGTCCCGCGTCCGCTTGCTGAGCGCGCCCTTGCCGGTCAGCGCCCGCGACACGGTGGACACCGACACGCCGGCCAGGCGCGCCAGATCGGCGATGCTCTTGAGCTGGCCGGTTTGCTGATCGTCCATGGACCGCAGACTAGGACAAATGCAACCGGTCCACAACGCCTTGCCGCTTGGCATACACGGCCCGACGGAAGCCCGCGCCGAACGCGAGCGACTCCGCGCCTTATCCCCAACCCATCTTGACGCGCGCTGTCGGGGCTGTAGCTTCTTTCCACCCTATTCTCAGCCCGGTTGGACCGCTTATGCGCGCTACCATGTTGCTGATTGACGCGGTGCCCGATGCCGGACCGTCCTCGTCCGGCCGCCCGCTTTTGCGCCTTTCGCCTGCCCGTCATTCCCTGCGGAGCGGTCGATGATAGTCATAACAGGGGGAGAGGAACGTCCATGCAAATTGTCTATATCGCCATAGGATGCGGCTTATTAGCCATCATCTACGGCCTGTTCACCAGCCGCCAGGTGCTAAGCCAGCCAGCCGGCAATGACGCCATGCAGGCGATCGCCAGCGCTATTCAGGAGGGGGCGAAGGCCTATCTGGGCCGCCAATATACCACCATCGCCATCGTCGGCCTGGTCGTGGCCGTGCTGGTCCTCTATTTTCTGGGCGTCACCTCCGCGGTCGGATTTCTGATCGGTGCGATCCTGTCGGGGGCGGCAGGATTCATCGGCATGAACATATCGGTCCGCGCCAATGTCCGCACGGCCGAAGCCTGTCGTGGCACGCTGCAGAGCGGTTTGACCGTCGCCTTCCGGGCCGGTGCGATCACCGGGATGCTGGTGGCCGGCCTTGCCCTGCTCGCGATCAGTGTCTTCTTCTGGTATCTGACCGGTCCCGCCGGCCATGCGCCCGATGACCGGCTGGTGATCGACAGCCTGGTCGCGCTGGCCTTCGGCGCATCGCTCATCTCCATCTTCGCACGGCTCGGCGGCGGTATCTTCACCAAGGCGGCCGATGTCGGTGCGGACCTGGTGGGCAAGGTCGAAGCCGGTATTCCGGAAGATGATCCACGCAACCCTGCCGTCATCGCCGACAATGTGGGCGACAATGTGGGCGACTGCGCCGGCATGGCCGCCGACCTGTTCGAAACATACGTCGTCACCGTCGGCGCTACCATGGTGCTGACCGCGTTGCTGGTGACCGGAGTCGACAATGCCTTCCTGATGAAGCTGATGGCGCTGCCGCTGATCGTTGGCGGCGTATGCATCATCACGTCGATCATCGGCACGTACATGGTCCGCCTGGGGACCAGCCAGTCGATCATGGGCGCGCTTTACAAGGGGTTCTGGACCACCGCCCTGCTGTCGATCCCGGCCATCTATGTCGTCACCCAATATACGCTGGGCGATCTCAACGCCGTCTTCGGCGCGGACCTGGACGGCTATGGCGGCTATACGGGGATGAAGCTGTTCTGGTCGATGCTGGTCGGCCTGGCCGTCACCGGGCTGCTGGTGGTCATCACCGAATATTATACCAGCACCAATTATCGCCCGGTCCGGTCGATCGCCAAGGCGTCCGAAACCGGCCATGGCACCAATGTCATCCAGGGGCTGGCGATCAGCCTGGAATCCACCGCATTGCCGACCCTGGTGATCGTCGTCGGCATCATCGTCGCCTATCAGTTGGCTGGCCTGATGGGCATCGCCTTTGCCGCGACCGCGATGCTGGCGTTGGCGGGCATGGTGGTGGCGCTGGACGCTTATGGTCCGGTCACCGACAATGCGGGCGGCATCGCCGAAATGGCGCATCTGGACGATAGCGTGCGGGTGAAGACCGATGCGCTGGATGCGGTGGGCAACACCACCAAGGCGGTGACGAAGGGCTATGCGATCGGCAGCGCGGGGCTGGCCGCCCTTGTCCTGTTCGGCACCTTCACCCAGGATCTCGACTATTATGGCGCGGCGCTGGGCCTGACCGAGCCGGTCGATTTCTCCTTGAAAAACCCCTACGTCATCGTCGGCCTGCTGCTCGGCGCGCTGCTGCCCTATCTGTTCGGCGCAATGGGCATGACCGCCGTGGGCCGCGCGGCCGGCGACGTGGTCAAGGACGTCCGCGCGCAGTTTGCCGAGAATAAGGGCATCATGGACGGCACCAGCAAGCCGGACTATGCACGCACGGTCGATCTGGTGACCAAGGCGGCGATCAAGGAGATGATCGTGCCGTCGCTGTTGCCGGTGCTGGCACCGATCGTCGTCTATTTCGCGATCACGGCGGTAGCGGGCAGCGATAACGGTTTCGCCGCTCTTGGCGCCTTGCTGCTGGGCGTCATCGTATCCGGCCTGTTCGTCGCCCTGTCGATGACCAGCGGCGGCGGCGCCTGGGACAATGCCAAGAAATATATCGAAGACGGCCATCATGGCGGCAAGGGCAGCGAAGCCCATAAGGCCGCGGTGACGGGCGATACGGTGGGCGATCCGTATAAGGACACGGCCGGCCCGGCCGTCAATCCAATGATCAAGATCACCAACATCGTCGCGCTGCTGCTGCTGGCGGCGCTGGCGCATGGGGCCTGACAGGCGATGAAGGGGGAGGGGAGGCCGCGTGCCTCTCCTCCCCTTGCCTGCGCCCCGGCTGGTCGCGCGATGCGCGATGCTTAGCTGATTTTAACCCTTTGTTCAGGGCACAAGCGCAGTTTGAATCAGCGGTCGGCCTGACGGGGGCAGGCCGCGCCGCGCCGGATTTCCTGTCGCGTCGCAATGGGCGCGACCCAGTAAGAGCAGCGGACGCCATGATCATGCACGCCATAACCAATGACGAACCGGGGCGTATCGCCGCCCTGCAACGCTACGAAATTCTGGACACCCCGGTCGAAGGCGCGTTCGACAAGGTGACCAACCTGGTGCGCGCTTTGTTCGGCGTGCCGATCTCCGCCGTGTCGCTGATCGACAAGGACCGGCAATGGTTCAAGTCGATCGCCGGGCTGGATGTATCCGCCACCCCGCGCAGCATCGCCTTTTGCGATCATACGATCCGTCAGGACGAACCGCTAGTCATCACCGATGCGCACGAAGATCCCCGGTTTCGCAACAATCCGCTGGTGACGGGCGATCCGGGCATCCGCAGCTATGCCGGTGTGCCGCTGCGCACGCCCGACGGCTATAATATCGGGTCGCTGTGCGCCATCGACACCCGCGCCCGCGACTTTCCGCCCGAACAGATGGAGATATTGAAGGGCCTGGCCCCGATCGTGGTCGAACAGATGGAGTTGCGGCTGCTCGCCGAGCGCGATCATCTGAGCGGCGCGCTCACCCGGCGCGCCTTCGTCGCCGAAATCGACAAGCGGATCGCGCTGTTCGTCCGGCATCAGCGGCCGGCCGCGCTGATCCTGCTCGACATCGATCATTTCAAGCTGATCAACGACACGCACGGCCATCCGGTCGGCGACCGCGTGATCGAGGCGGTGGCGGCGCGCTGCGCCAGCCTGTCGCGCCCCAGCGATTCGCTCGGCCGGATCGGCGGCGAGGAGTTCGGGCTGCTGCTGCCCGAAACCAGCGAGGGTGACGCGCTGGCAGCGGCGCGCCGTTTCTGCGCGGCGATCGAGGATCTGTGCATCCCGCATGATCCGCCGCTGCGCGTCACCGCCAGCTTTGGCGTGGCGGCGATCGGTCCGGGCCGCATGACCAGCCAGGATTGGCTCGCCGCCGCCGATGCGGCGCTCTATGCCGCCAAGCGCAGCGGCCGCAACCGGGCAGTGCTGGCCCCGATCGAGGCAATCCGCGCGGCTTGATCTGAAAGCGGCGCAAGACACATGCCGGACATGTTTTGTCATCAAAATGCAATGAGAACGTAACCACTGAGTCACGCAACCGTCATAGTGGCGCGGCACCGCCAAGGCCGGCGGTGGAGATGATGCCCGATGCGCCCTACCGCCATTTTTTTGCCCATGCTGGCCGTGCTCGCATGGCCTGTCGCCGCCCGTGCCAACGAGGACGCACAGCTCTGGACCACCGCCAGCGCCACGGTGAAGCTGGGCGAGCATTGGCGGCTGTCGCAGGAAGTGGTTGCGCGCTTCAGCGACGATCGCAAGGGCCTGTACGAAATCGAATCCAACACGCTGGTCGGTTATAAATTGTCCAAGGCGGTGACGATCTGGGCGGGCTACACCCATGATCCGCAATATGCCGGTGGCGACTTCACCGTGATGGAGCATCGCGGCCGCCAGCAGATGACGTTTGACAATATCGCCAAGATTGGCCGCGTGTCGGTCAGCGCCCGATTGCGGATGGAAGAGCGCTGGCGCGACGGCGTAGACGGCACCGCCTGGCGGCTGCGCCCCTATGTAAAGCTGGTCATGCCCTTTCGAGAAGGCAGCAAGACCGCGCTGGTGCTGAGCCATGAAAGCTTTTTCGACCTTAACAAGACCAATTTCCAGCGGGTCCAGGGTGAGGAGCGGATGCGCAACATGATCGCCATCACGACGCCGGTGGCGAAGAATGTGAATGCTGAAATCGGCTATCTGCACCAGCATGGTTTCCGCCCCGCGGCTGATGACAGCAACGACAATGTCGCCTCGCTCTCGCTGAGCTTCAGTTTCTGAGCGCCGGGGCAGCGCAGACCGTTCCACCCCCGCTTGCCGCCTCCCCCGGCCGGGCCTATAGGCGCGGCATGACCGCCGAACCCTTCGCCAAGCAACTCGCCGCGCTGGAGTCGCGCGGGCGGTTGCGTCGCCTTATCTCCCGTTCAGGGCGTGATTTCGCCTCCAACGACTATCTGGGCCTGGCCGGCGATCCGATGATCGCGCAGGCCGTGGCTGACGCGATCGGGCGGGGCGTGCCGGTGGGCTCTGGCGGGTCGCGGTTGCTCCGCGGCAATGCGCCCGAACATGAAGGGCTGGAGGCCAAGGCCGCCGATTTTTTCCGCACCCAGGCCGCTTTGTTCGTCGCCAATGGCTATATCGGCAATCTGGCGCTGTTTTCCACCCTGCCCCAGCGCGGCGACCTGATCGTCGCGGACGAACTGATCCATGCCAGCGCCCATGACGGCATCCGCATGAGCAAGGCCGCCACGGTGTTCGCGCGGCATAATGACGTGCAGAGCTTCGCCGACCTGATCGCCGCCTGGCGCAAGGAAGGCGGCAAGGGGCGGATCTGGATCGCGGTGGAAACGCTCTATTCGATGGATGGCGACGTCGCGCCGCTCGCCGACCTCGCCAAGCTGGCCGCGACCCATGGCGCGATGCTGTTGCTGGACGAAGCGCATGGCACCGGCGTTTTCGGGCCGGGCGGGCGCGGCCTGTCGGCTGGCCTGGACGGGCTGCACAACGTCATCACCCTGCATACCTGCGGCAAGGCGATGGGGACCGAAGGGGCGCTGATCTGCGGCCCCCGCATCCATATCGACTATCTCATCAACCGCGCCCGCGCTTTCATCTTTTCTACCGCGCCATCGCCGCTGATGGCGGTGGCGGCATCGGCCGCGCTCGACCGGATCGAGCAGGCGAGCGACCTGCGCGACCGGCTCAAGACGTTGCGGCAGGATGCGGCCGAAGCGATCTGTGCGCCGCTGGGCCTGCCATCGCCGCGCAGCCAGATCGTGCCGGTCGTGCTGTGCGAGGATATCCGTACCATGGCGGTGGCGGCCGCGTTGCAGCAGGCGGGCTTCGACGTGCGCGGCATCCGCCCGCCGACCGTGCCGTCCGGCACCAGCCGACTGCGCATATCACTGACGCTCAACGTCGGTCGCGCCGACGTCGCCGCGCTGGGTCAGGCGCTGCTTAAGGCGATGGCATGAGCGTGCTGGTCGTCACCGGAACGGACACCGGCATCGGCAAGACGGTGTTCGCCGCCGGCCTGGCCGGAGCGCTGGGCGCGCATTATTGGAAGCCGATCCAGGCCGGGGTCGATCCGGAAGGCGACAAGGAAACCGTCGCCGCCCTGTCCGGCCTGCCTGCAACGCATATCCTGCCCGAAGCCTTTCGCCTGACCACCCCCGCCTCCCCCCATCTCGCCGCGCGGATCGACGGCGTGGCGATCGGGCTGGACCAGTTGGCGCTGCCGCAGGTGGACGGGCCGCTGGTGGTCGAAGGCGCGGGCGGCGTGCTGGTGCCGATTTCCGAAACGCTGCTGATGGCGGATCTGTTCGCACATTGGCGCGCGCCGGTGATCCTGTGCGCCCGCACCGGCCTTGGTACGATCAACCACAGCCTGCTAAGTATCGAGGCGTTGCGGTCGCGTGGCGTGCACGTGGCGGGCATTGCCTTCATCGGCGACGCGCATGACGAAAATGAGCGGATCGTCCCGCAACTGGCGGGCGTTCCGTCGCTCGGCCGCTTGCCGCATCTGGACCGCCTCGATCCCGCTACCCTGGCCGCCGCTTTCGTGGCCCACATCCGGCTTCCCGAATATTTCAACGGTCGATAATTTTCGACCAACGACATGGACTTCATGGTTGGACGGGCGTTCAAGTCCGCGTCAGAAGGAACGGCCCAAGGTCGTTCGCCCTATATGATGCAAGGGATGCAGCCCATGAAAACCCTCCTCCTCGGCGCGGCCGCCACGGCGCTGGCCCTGGCCGCCACCATGGCGCAGGCCGACCAGCCGACGACGCCTTCTACAGCCCCCGCCCCCGCGACCGCCGCCAAGCCGACCTATGGCAGCTATGGCTTCGACGCCGCGGGCATGGACCCGTCGGTCAAGCCGGGCGACGATTTCTACGACTATGCCAACGGCACATGGGCGAAGAACACGCCAATCCCCGCCGACAAGTCCAATTATGGCGCGTTCAACACGCTGGACGACCTGTCGCGCACGCGGACCAAGGCGATATTGGAAAACGCGCAGAAGGATAGCGGCAGCAAGATCGGCAACGCCTATGCCGCCTATATGGACGGCGCCACGGTCGAGGCGAAGGGGCTGGCCCCGATCAAGCCGTGGCTGGACGAGGTCAAGAGCGTCACCGACCTGGCCGGCTATGCCAAGGTCGCGGCCAAGGGCGCGCGCGCCGGCGTGCCCGGCCCGTTCCGCTTCTATGTGGGGCAGGACGACAAAGACCCCGAAACCTATATCCTGGCGATGAGCCAGAGCGGCCTGGGCCTGCCCGACCGCGACTATTATCTGGACCAGGGCGAGAAGATGGCGGCGATCCGCACCGCCTATGTCGCGCATCTGGAAAAGATGCTGACCCTGGCCGGCGAAAGCGACGCCAAGGCGCGCGCCGCAGCGCTGATGGCGTTCGAAACCGAGATCGCCAAGGTCCATTGGAGCCAGGTCGAAAGCCGCGACGCCGACAAGACCTATAATAAGATGACGCTGGCCCAATTGCAGAAGGCCGCGCCCGGTTTCGACTTCGCCACCTATTATAAGGCGAACGGCCTGACCCCCGCCAGCCTGCTGGTCGCCCAGCCCAGCGCCGTGACCGGTGAAGCCGCGCTGATCGCCAAGACACCGATCGGGGTTCTGAAGGACGCGTTGATGCTGTCCAGCCTGCATGCCTATGCCGGCTATCTGCCCGATAGCGTCGCCAATGCCGACTTCGCCTTTTACGGCACCACCCTGTCGGGCACGCCGGAGCGCGAGGAACGGTGGAAGCGCGGCGTTACCTTCCTCAAGGAATCGCTCGGCGAGGAAGTCGGCAAAGTCTATGTCGCCCAATATTTTCCGCCCGAAACCAAGGCGGCGATGGATGTGCTGGTCAAGAATGTCCTGTCCGCCATGGGCCGACGCATCGACGGCCTGCCGTGGATGAGTGACACGGCCAAGGCGCGCGCCCACAAAAAGCTGGCTGCCTTCACGCCCAAGATCGGCTATCCCGACAAGTGGCGCGATTATGACGGGTTGACGATCAAGCGCGACGACCTGCTGGGCAATGCGCAGCGGTCGAACCAGTTCGAATTCGACTATAATATCGGGAAGCTTGGCAAGCCCATCTATCGCTGGGAATGGGGCATGACCCCGATGGAAATCAACGCCTACGCCAATTTCGGCATGGTCGAGATCGTGTTCCCCGCCGCCATCCTGCAACCGCCCTTCTTCGATCCCAAGGCGGACCCTGCGGTCAATTATGGCGGCATCGGCGCGGTGATCGGCCATGAACTGAGCCATCATTTCGATGATCAGGGCGCGAAATATGACGAAACGGGCAAGCTCAACCAGTGGTGGACCGACCAGGACGTCGCCAATTTCAAGGCACTGACCACCAAGCTCGGCACGCAATATGACGCCTATGAGCCCTTCCCCGGCGCGCATGTGAAGGGCGCCTTCACCATGGGCGAGAATATCGGCGACCTGGGCGGCCTGGCGGTCGCGCTCGACGCCTATCATGCCTCGCTGGGCAGGAAGGCCGCGCCGGTGATCGACGGCATGACCGGCGACCAGCGCTTCTTCCTGGGCTGGGCGCAGGTGTGGCGGCGCAATTATCGCGAAGCGAATCTGCGCCAGCGACTGGTCACCGATCCGCACGCGCCGTCGCAATATCGCGCCGACATCGTGCGCAATTTCGATGCCTGGTATGATGCATTCAAGCCTGCGCCGGGCGGCAAAATCTATCTGGCACCCAAGGATCGCGTGAAGATTTGGTAAGCGATGACGATCGGCCCGGACCGTTTTGGGGATCCGGGCCGATCGTCCGTTCGCATCTGCGAACGGCGCTGCGGCGGATCGCGCCTGTGGCAGGACGAGCTGTTTTGCCGAGTCTCGTTATCCCTCGAATCCCACAACTCGCCGTTCAGCCCTCGCCTGCCCGGAACGATTCCAACCCTTTGGTCGTCTGTTCATCAGTATTTCGGTCAAGAGGAGAAGAAAGTTGACGGGTCTCAACACCAGTAAATTTCTGAAAGCAGGCATTGCGTCGATCGCGCTGTTCGCCGCTTACCCCGCCCTTGCGCAGGATGCCGCTGCCCCTGCAGCACCAGCCACACCCGCGGCACCGGCCGCGCCCGCAGCAGGTGCCAGCAATTTCAGCGACGGCGACATCAAGCTGTTCGCCGCCGCTGCGGTCGAAGTGACCAAGATCCAGTCGGATGCATCGATCGCCGAGGCCGAAAAGCAGCCCAAGATGCTGGCCGCGTTGCAGGCGTCCGGCCTGCCGCCCGAAAAGTTCAATCAGATCGGGCAGGCCGCGGCTGCAGACCCAGCGCTGCAACAGCGCATCCAGGCCGCCGCGCCGCCGGCTCCGGCAGCGCCCGCTGCACCGGCAGCCCCAGCGGCTCCCGCGCAGCCGCAGCAGTAATCAGATGAAAAAGGCCGGTCACAGACCGGCCTTTTTTATGGCGCTCCGCACCCCAGCGCGCCGGGATTGTTCCGACGGCATCGAAAAATATCGGGGGTGACGAACCATCCCCGCCACGGCTAACCTGTTGCAATGCAGCAATTGGCACTTTCCATCGCGCTCATCGGCATATTGGGGATCGGCGCCCAATGGATCGCCTGGCGCACCGGCTGGCCGGCCATCGCGCTGATGCTGGCGGCAGGGGTCATTGGCGGTCCCGTCCTTGGCCTCATCCATCCCCATGCGGTGTTTGGCGACCTGCTTGAACCGATGGTGTCGGTGGCGGTCGCGCTGATCCTGTTCGAAGGCGGCCTCAGCCTCAATTTCCGCGAATTGCGCAAGACTGACGGTGCCGTCACCCGGCTGGTGCTGCTGGGATCGCCGATCGGCTGGGTGCTAGGATCGCTGGCCTGCTATTATATCGCGGGGCTGGTGTGGCCGGTCGCGATCCTGTTCGCCGGGATATTGGTCGTCACCGGCCCAACCGTGGTGCTGCCGCTGCTGCGCCAGTCCAATGTCGCGGCGCGGCCGCGCGCGATCCTGAAATGGGAAGCGATCGTCAACGACCCCACTGGTGCGTTGCTAGGGGTCGTCACCTACGAATATCTGCGCCGTTCGGGTGAAGGCAGCAGTTTGGCGGCGGTGATCCTGTCGCTGATCGCTGCCGCGATTGTCGCCGGGCTGATCGGCTGGCTCGCGGCGCGGGCGATCGGCTGGCTGTTCCCGCGCGGGCATGTGCCGGAATATCTCAAGGTCCCGGTGCTGCTGGTCGCCGTCATCAGCGTGTTCGTCGGATCAAACATGATCCAGCAGGAAACGGGGCTTCTCGCCGTCACGGTCATGGGCGTGGCGCTGGCCAATATGCGGCTCGATTCGCTGCGCGACATTCAGCCGTTCAAGGAAAATGTCACCGTCCTGCTGATTTCGGGTGTGTTCGTGATCCTTTCTGCCTCGCTCGACCTGGAGGTGCTGCGCCAGTTTGAATGGCGGTTCCTGGCCTTCCTGCTGGCGCTGCTGTTCCTCGTCCGCCCGGCGACGGTCTTGCTGAGCCTGGCTTTTTCGCCCGTGCCCTGGAACGAACGGCTGCTGGTCGCCTGGATCGCGCCGCGCGGCATCGTCGCGGTGGCGATTTCGGGGCTGTTCGCGCTGCGGCTCGATCGGCTGGGCTATAGCGACGGGTCGATCCTGGTCACCCTGTCCTTTGCCGTGGTGGTGGCGACCATCGTCTTCCACGGATTTTCGATCAAGCCGGTCGCGCGCTGGCTTAAGGTGACCGGCGCGTCGGAACAGGGTTTGCTGATCGTCGGCGCCACGCCCTTCACCCTGGGCCTGGCCGCGCAGCTGCGCCAGTTGGCGGTGCCGGTGACGATCGCCGACAATAGCTGGCAGCGGCTGGCCCCTGCCCGGCATCAGGGCATAGCGACCTATCATGGCGAGATATTGTCGGAGGCGACCGAGGAGCGACTGGACCTGACCCAGTTCCAGGTGCTGGCAGCCGCGACCGATAATGAGGCTTATAACGCCCTGGTGTGCAACGAATTCGCGCCCGAAATCGGGCGTGACAATGTGCATCAGCTTGGCGACGCCAGCGACGATCATGATCCGCGCAGCCTGCCCGAATCGCTGCGCGGGCGCGCGCTGTTCGCGTCCGGCCATGGCGTGGAGGACATCATGCAGCGGGAGGAACAGGGCTGGACGTTCCGCAAGACGCGGATCAGCGAGCAGTTCGACTATGACGCCGCGCGCGCGGCTTTGCCGCCGGAAGGCGACATGCTGCTGCTGTTGCGCAAGACCGGGGCGCTGCGCTTCTTCACCCATGCGTCACGTCCCACCCCCCAGCCAGGCGACACGATCCTGTCCTATGTGCCGCCCGCCCAGCCCCGGCGACAAGGAGAGGAACAATGAGAAGATTTGTGCCAGCACCGATGATCCTGTGCGCCGTGCTCGCCGCCTGCCAGCCGCCCGCGACAAATGCGGGGGACGAGGCGGAGGATACGGCCAATGCCTTGGCGAACAACGTCGCAGACAATGGCGCGGAGCCGCAACGGTCGATCCTGCGCCCCGAAGTCGTGCCCGAACCAGAAACGCCCAGAATCGAACCGGAAGAGGCGGTGATCGGCTTCGGCGCGTCGCCCATGGCGCTGGACGAGACAGCGAAGGCGACAGTACAAACGCTGCTCGCCAGCCCGGCGATGCAGGCCGGCGGGCCGATCACGCTGCGCGGCCATAGCGATTCGCATGGGGCCGACGGCGACAATAAGGTCGCGTCCCGCATCCGCGCCGAAAAGGTCCGCGACTATATGGTGGCAAAGGGCGTGGACAAGGCGCGCATCACCCTCATCGCGCTGGGCGAGGCCCGCCCGATCGCCCCCAATGCGCAGGAGGATGGCAGCGACGATCCCGACGGCCGGGCGAAGAATCGCCGGGTCGAAGTGACGGTCGCGCCGCCCGCCATCATCGTGCCGCCGCCGGTGGTGCCGAACGCGGCCGAAGCGGCAAAGCCATAGATTTGGCTGGCAGGGCGGCTTAAGGAAGGCGTCATGACATCCCCCGTCTGGCACCCCTTCACCCAGCATGGCCTGAACGAGCCGATCCCCCATGTCGTGCGGGCGCAGGGCGCGTTGCTGCATTTGGCCGACGGCGGCACGCTGATCGACGCGATTTCAAGCTGGTGGGTGACGACCCATGGCCATTGCCATCCGCGCATCGCCGCCGCCATCGCCGCACAGGCGGGGCAGCTCGATCAGTTGATCTTCGCGGGCTATACCCATGATCCGGCCGAAACGGTGGCGCGCGGCCTGATCGACCTGGCCCCGCGTGGCGAGGGGCAGCCGGAGCTGCGCCATGTCTTCTATTCCGACAGCGGATCGACCGCGGTCGAAGTCGCGCTCAAGATGGCGTTGGGCTATTGGCATAATCTGGCCCTGGATGGCTTGGCGAAAGCCCGCAGCCGCATCCTTGTGCTGGAACATAGCTATCATGGCGACACGATCGGCGCGATGTCGATCGGCGAGCGCGGCGTCTATAACGCCGCATGGCAGCCCTTGCTGTTCGATGTCGGCACCGTCCCCTTTCCCACGCCCGTCCATGAGCAGGCCTGCCTCAATGCGCTCGACGCCGCCTGCGCCGACAAGCCCGCCGCCTTCATCGTCGAACCGCTGATTTTGGGCGCGGGCGGGATGCTGATCTACTCCGCGGATGTGCTGCGCGAGATGGCCGCGATCTGCCGCCGCCATGGCGTACTGTTCATCGCCGACGAAGTCATGACCGGCTGGGGCCGCACCGGCACGCTCTTCGCCTGCGAACAGGCGGGCGTCGTGCCGGACATCATGGCGGTGGCCAAGGGGATCACCGGCGGCGCGATCCCGCTGGCCGCAACGCTGGCGACCGCGCCGATCTTCGACGCGCACCGATCGACCGACCGCGCCCGGCTGTTCTACCATTCGTCCAGCTACACCGCCAACGCCATCGCCTGCGCAGCTGCGGTCGCCAATCTGGCGATCTGGCGCGAGGAGGATGTGCTGGGCCGTACCGCCGCGCTGGCGCAGGGCATCGCGACGCGACTCGAACGGCTCGCCGGCCACCCCGCCTTCGCCAATCCGCGACAGTTGGGCACGATCGCCGCGATCGACCTTGTCGCTGCCGATGCGGGCTATCTGTCCGATCTGGCGCCGCGGCTGCGCGCCTTCTTCCTTGAACGCGGCATCTTGATAAGGCCGCTGGGCAACACGATCTACCTGATGCCGCCCTATTGCCTCGATGACGATCAGCTCGATCATATCTTCCTGGCGCTCGCCGCAGCAGGCGATCATTTCGGCGGATAAAGGCTTGGCTTCCATTTCCCGCAATTTGGCGCTATGGCGGCGCGATTTTGTGAATTCGGGATACTATGGCTAAAGAAGAACTGCTTGAAATGCGCGGACAGGTTGTGGAGCTTCTCCCCAACGCCATGTTCCGTGTCCGGCTTGAAAATGACCACGAGATTCTCGGCCACACCGCCGGCAAGATGCGCAAGAACCGCATCCGCGTGCTGGTGGGTGACGAAGTGCTTGTCGAGCTGACCCCCTACGACCTGACCAAGGGTCGGATCACGTACCGCTTCAAATAAGCCGCTTATAGATGCGGCTCATTCTTGCTTCGGCTTCCCCCAGACGGCATGACCTTCTGGGACAGATTGGCGTCGTCCCCGATGCCGTCGATCCCGCCGATATCGACGAAACGCCCCGCAAGGCCGAACTGCCCGCCCTCTATGCCGCGCGCGTCGCAGCGGAAAAGGGCGTGGCCGTCGCGGCGCGGCATCCCGGGGCATTGGTTCTGTCGGGCGATACGGTCGTGGCCGTAGGGCGACGCATCCTGCCCAAGGCGGAAAGCGAAGCGGAGGCGCGCGCCTGCCTGGCCTTGCTGTCCGGGCGGCGGCATCGCGTCTTGAGTGCGATCACGTTGATCGATGGCGATGGACGAGCGCGGCATCGCCTGTCGGACAATATCGTCATCTTCAAGCGGCTGGAGCAAGCCGAGATCGACGCCTATATCGTCAGCGACGAATGGCGCGGCAAGGCAGGCGGCTATGCCATACAGGGCCGCGCCGCCGGCCTCATCCGCACTATCATGGGCAGCCACAGCGCGATCATGGGCCTGCCGCTTTACGAAACCCGCACGCTGCTGAAAGCAGCGGGCTATCTATCCGACTAGGAACGCACATGGCCGAATGGCTCTATGAAGAAGGCATTGGTGAGGCGCGGGCCGCGTTGATCGAAAAGGGCAAGCTGGTCGAGGCGCTGATCGAACGCGAGGGCGACGCCGTGCGTCCCGGCGCGGTGGCGCAGGGCCGGCTGGTCGCCACCATCATCCCCAAAAAGCGCGGCATCGTGCGGCTGATTTCGGGCGAGGAAGTCCTGTTGGAGCCGATCCCGCCCCGGCTGGCCGAAGGCGCCAATGTCCTGGTGGAGATCATCCGCGAGGCGATCGCCGAGGAAGGCCGTCCCAAGCGCGCGAAGGGCCGCATGCCCCAGCCGGGTGCCAAGCCCCATGCCGGCCCCAGCCTGTTGCAGCGCCTGCGCGCCACCGGCACGCCCGTCGTCCCCTGCCCCGCGCATGAGGAAGACCGGCTGGAGGCGCATGGCTGGAGCGAGTTGATGGAAGAGGCGATGAGCGGCGAGGTCGGGGCGGAAGACGCCGCGCTGCGCCTGTTCCTGACCCCCGCCATGCTGCTGATCGACGTCGACGGATCGCTGCCGCCCGCGCAGCTTGGCCCCAAGGGCGCCAAGCTCGCCGCCCAGACGGTGCGTCGCATGGGGCTGTCGGGGTCGATCGGGATCGACCTGCCGACGATGAACAACAAGGACGAGCGGATGGTCGCCGCGGCGCAGATCGACAAATATCTGCCGCTGCCGTTCGAGCGCACCGCGGTCAACGGCTTCGGCTTCCTCCAGATCATCCGCCGCCGCGAGCGCGCCAACCTGATGGAGATCGTGCGCGAAGACCCGGTGCTGACAGCCGCGCTGGCGCTGCTGCGCCGGGCCGAGCGCCATGGGCAGGGCGGCGCAGCCACCATCACCGCTGCGCCCGCGATCATCGACCTGCTGCACAAGCGGCAGGACTGGATCGAACAGCTGGCCAAGCGCCGCGGCGGCGCGATCACCCTGGCGGCGGATGCAGTTCTTGACCTGGCGGGCGCTCATGTCGCCTAAACCAGCCTCCTGCCCGGTCTGTCGCCAGCCCGCCCAGCCCGCGACGAAGCCCTTTTGCAGCGCCTCCTGCCGCGACCGCGACCTGCTGCAATGGCTGGGCGAGGGCTATCGCGTGCCGGGCCAACCCGCCGAGGAAGGCGATCAAAAAAACGGCAATTATGGGCTGGACAGCGAGCCGGATTGACGCTTATAGGCACGCCTCCATCCGGCGGGAGCCTCCTGCCGAAGACCCCTGCCCGGGTAGCTCAGTTGGTAGAGCATGCGATTGAAAATCGCAGTGTCGGCGGTTCGAATCCGTCCCCGGGCACCATTTCCCTTTAATCGGACCTGCTAAGAAGCGCCGGTTGACCCGCTAACAGCGCCACAGACATCATTAAGACACTGATTGGCGCTCTCAGGCGGAAATCCGGCGTTGATCAGGATCGGCTGACAACGGATTCTTACACCCAGACCACGATCCATTATCATCTCGATCTGGAGTTCTCGCGGCAGGAAGGCGATGTCGAATTTCTCGCAGAGCAGTCCATGGCCGGCTAGGGCGCGGGCCGCGTGAGGCAGCCGGGCCAGCGTGAGATCGGTGTGATCGGAACTAGCGTGCACCGTCCAGTCCTTGCCGATGATCGCCGCCTCCACGTCATCGCCGCGAATCGAAATGACAGTCATCGCTCCCAGCGGGCAAGACCGCAAATTCTGGTGAACGTCACTGGCGGAGGGAATGCAGTGGCTTCGCCCGAGGGACGTCAGCATCAATTGTGTGGCTAAAACGTGGAGCGGATCATCGGCTCTGCGCGCCAAATAGTTTAAGAGCGCCACGGGCACGCGAAGCTGCGCAGACCCAAAACCATCGGATGTCATGAGCAGATCGCCGGAGTTCGACGGCCATGATGATCTAGTGATGAACACAAGCGCCCGGACCGTTGCATCCAGACGGCAGAGTTCGGCTTCGAAAGACGATTGATGCCCGGGCGCGCGAAGCGGGCGATCAGGTGAGATTCCGTTTCCATTCGCCCGTCGTCCATGACCGAATCCGTTGCAACTTCGGCAACATGTCGCGTCTAATCGTTAATGCCATCCTGAAAATGGATCGGAATCATCCACTTTGCAGTCGACGGGCAATGTTCAGCTTTCCAAAAGGAGGGTGAAAAGGCGTTGGGTCAATGCGGATGTGCCATTATAAAAGGCGCACTCAGCCCAGTCGTCCCAGCGATCTACCCGCTCGGCAAGCCAAATGAAAAACACATCGCGCTTCCTTTCGTCGCCGAAGGACGCTGACCAAATCACTCGCCGCACCGGCATCCGCCCCTGGTCCTGAAAGCCAGTGAGGGTAACGAGGTGCCGATCGCCCATCATCTCACGCGCGAACACGTTGTTGCGGTATGCAACCGCACGCTCGAAATGCTCGAACGAGGAGGCGCAGATGGGGCCGCCGTCCAGCATGGCAGTCCGCACCGCGTCTATGACCTTGGTCATTGGAAGATCCGCCCAGGCCGGGTCGCGCGTCGCTCGCAGCATGAGCATAACGGAGTGCCCCTCGTCACTAAGGCCGGCCTCGAGCGCATTAATGCTGCGGCCGAGATCGGTCAGGCCGACAGATGCGAGCCAGCAGCAGTAAAAGCGCCAGAAGAGCATATCGCCGCCAAAAAGGTCGTGCCTGTTCTCGCTGCCGTTGACCCACCGTCGTTCGATCGAAGACAGCACGCGCAGGAGCAACTCAACCTGTTCGGGAACGAGGTGGGCGAGAGGGAAGTTCATTCTTCCGCTCCAGAACGCTTCGCGGACACTGGTCCATCGCCTGCCATCCACATCCTCCAGCACGTGGCCGTTCACCCGTAGCCACCAGCCCCACGGGAGGTCCCGCCCCGCTTTCCAGTCGATCGACATGATCAGAACTCCTCATCCAGATCGAGTCCGATCGGCGGCAGCCGCGGCCCCTTGCGTGCGGGCGCCGATTCGCCATCAGAAATAGCCTTCAGCTGAGCGGCAAGAATGGTGATCTCGCGTATTACGTATGCGTCGTCGCGGTATTCCGCCTCGGTTTCCGCAGCCATAAACCCGCGCCGATTGCCCCCGTCGCCCGGGATCCGGTCATACAGGTGGTTACAGGCGAAGCCGAACCACCAGGCGTCAGGGTTCTCCACGCGATATTCGCCCGCATGGCGAGTGGGCAGATAGCGCATGTCGCGCGGATGGCAGATGCGGCGGGCTTCTACGACGACGTAGCTGCGTTCCGGGCTGGGGCCGTCGTCGCACGCGTTCGAGTAGGATAGACCACCGTGGACAGAGATGCCCAGATCACAAGGAATCGCCTGGTGGTCGAAGCCATAGAGCGGGTGCGTCTCCGGCACCCCAACATAGCCGCCGAGATACCCGCCACTGGGTTCGCGTAGCATGATGCATTCGTACCCGGTGTCCATGTCGCACCACGCCACTTTGTCAGCCTCGCCCAGCCAAGGACCATCCTGATCCGGGCGGTCATCCGGCACGAAGAACACCTGTGCGTTGGGGATGGTATGATCCTTGGCATGGTAGGTGACGCCGGTTGCCATGACCACGCCGGCCTGCCGCACCACGGCTGTGTCAGTGGTCGCGCGAACCTTCGACGGGGCGGCTCCAACCGAGCCTATCATCGCGAGGGCCTTCGACGCCTCTGTCACCGGCACAAGAGCGTTGGCATCTGAGCGCTTTTTGGGAGTCGTGTTCTTCTTGGTCATGTCAGTCTCCTTGTGTTTCGATCGAAAATTCACGCGAAGCGGGTCTGCGGTGTGACGCGCACAAGATCGGGGCAAATTGCAGTGGGCTGGGCATCGGCGGCGTAGACATTGGCGGCGAGCCAGAACTGTTCCTGCACCAGCCGGTCGTCGGCGACCTCCCGCCACCAGACTTTACGGTCATCGGCCGCGTCCCAGCGATAGCCGCGAGCGCGCAGGGCGTCTTTCACGTCGAAGTGGGCGCCCCTCGCCCGAACGATCCAGCCCGGCTTCGAACCCGTCGCGATCAACTCGGCCAGTGCGGTGCGGTCGACCGCGTCCCGGTGCCGGATCATCTGAATCAATGCATCGACATCGGCCGACGCGCGATGGCCGCAGTGATAGAAGCCGTTCTGGACAAGCAGGTAGCCAAGCACGCGTCCGTCAAAACCGCGTCCCCGCCAATCTATCTGCGACATCGAACACACCCACGGCAGATCGCGCGCATCGGGCAACCGCTTCTCTAGCCACGGCCTGTCGAAAGCGCTGTTATGGGCGACGACGAAGCTGGCGGAACGCAGCAGGCGGACCGCCGCGTCGGTGTCGATCTCCTGACCCACCAAGTCGATGTCGGTCAGACCTGTCAGCGCCGACACCTCGGCGGTCAGCGGCTCGCCAGGATCCTCGCGCCATTCATAGGCGCGGTCGATATCGGTAATGACGCCGTCCTCGTCATAGCGGAAGCGGCGGAGTGCCAGTTCGATCACCTTGCCGGTGCGCCAGTCCAGGCCGGTTGTCTCGGTATCGATTGCAACGCCTACATAGGAACCGCGTCCGGCTCCTTCACCTGTGGCCCCTTCGTCAAGACGGAGCGGGTGGAGGACGCGCGTCGTCCCCATACCGATCGCGCAATCGCGACCAGTCTCGGTCAATACGGTCATGTCGAGTGTCCTGTGATCGGGGGTGAGCGGTCCGCCGCTGCGTTCCGGAAACTACACTGATCCAGCTGTCGTCATCACGCGCGGCGGACGGCTTAAACGGTCACGCCTGGATGCACTGCTGGATGTCGACAGCAAACGTGCGAGCGGCCGGCGATGCGCAGTCGCGCCCCATGCGCACGATCACTTCGGCTGTGGATGCCGGGACAAGTGCGATCACAAGGGGCGATGACGGATGAAGGCCAAGCCGGATGTCGGCAAGATCTGCCAGGTCGGGGCCGAAGCGACCGGCCAGACGTGCACGGACCTCATCGATGTTGCGTGCGATTGAGGCATGGAACGCCTGAACCATCACGTTGTCGCGCGTCTCAGCGATCGTTGCGGTGTAAAGCCGCAGACGTGACCTAGATCCGGATCGAAGCGAACGAGGACGATGCTGACCATCAGCACGACCCCCGTAAAGGTGGCGGAATTCGTGGTCATCGAAATCGTCGTCATCCGACATCAAGATGTCGATAGCCGCCCGGTCGATGTTGAGCCCCAGGCTCATGCCGTGCAGGAGCACGCCGCGCAGGCAATCGTCACGGTCAAGGCAGGCGTCCAGCGCCGACGCTCCATCGAAGACCGCCCGCGGCACGGACATCCACGCCATAGGGTCGTAAGGCAGGGCCTCGCGCTGGAAGCGGGCCGCCGCCTCCGCCGCGACGTAGGCCACCCGACCGATCGCACGGCGGGTGGTCACCACAACCACATCAGACGGATCGTCATAGGCCAACGGATCGAGAAAGTGGCTGTCATTGCCATCTTCCAACGTCGCGGACGCGTCCCGCGCTTCGGTGATCATGGTATCCATGCTCTACTCCCAAGTCGCCTGAGCCACGCACGATGGAGGGAGGCGACGGCCCACCAACAACCTCCATATGGGATACAATTTCAATACTACAATAGTTCCGGAAATAATGTATAGTTAGCAAAATGTAACGACAAAGGCGGAAGCGCTTTGAGACGGCGAATGCCCCGCCTATGAGATAGGAGTGGAAAATATGCAGGCTATGCAGATGATGAGCGCGCTGTCTCAGGCGACGCGATGGAAGGTCTACCAGGAGTTGGTGGACAGGTTGCCTGATGGCATGTCTGCCGGTGACATCGCAAAGGCGGTGGGAATGTCACTCAACGGAATGACGTCACACTTTGCGATCCTGACGGCGGCTGGACTCATATCTTCTCAGAAGATGGGCCGCACGGTCACATACCGGGCGGAGACAGAGCCTGTTGCTGAGCTGAGCGAATTCCTAGTGGCTGCTGTCGAGCGAGGACGTGCTGCGCGTCCAGGTGCCGACAAGATTTAACTACATCCAGTTCGGCAGTTACATATAGTAACGGAAGTCGGACTGGTCTCGTTCCGAATAACTTACATGCCGAAGGACGCGACCGACTTCCCGCGCGGCGCGAATGGGAATCGGCAGTGCCTGATCGAACTGGGTCGAATTCCAGTTCATCTTCGTCAGCGCCAGAACCTCTGCGGCAATGCGGTCAAGCGATGTCTCGTTGTCCTCGTGTGGGCGCAGTTGCAGAGCATTCGGCACCCGCGCACCAGGGTAGGTGCCGTAATACGGCACGCTGCCACGGGTGTAGAGAATGCCGTTCTTGCCGACCTGGACGAAACTGCCACGGAGCGGCGGATAGTCGCCTTCGCGCAGCAGCGATACATGGCCACCTTCAGACACCCAGATCATGTCGGTCATCGCGACACGCATTTCGGCAATGCCTTCGGCAAAACCGGCAGCCTCTCCTTTTTCGAAGCGGGACGTCTTCATGATGACGATTCGAGCCGGCATAGTCCGGTGATGCTCGAAATATGCGTCGAGAGCGCGCTTCACCAGATCATAGGCATCTTCACGTGCCAAATATGGATGCTTTCCCGGCCGATCGGTCCGCGCCCGGGCACCCCGCAGGATCAGGCCCTTACCCTTCTCGTCGAACATCTGCGCGGTGCTGGTCCACAGCCTGTGCCCATCCAGATCCCGATAGAAGCCGATCCCAAGATAGCTTGTGGTCCAGTCTCCAACCTTCGGCAGGCGCCATGGCACGCGTCCTGCCTTGTAGTAGATCGCGTTCAGAATGTTCCATGCGCGCGTCGCCGGATCTTGCACCTTGCGCTCAGTGCCTTTCAGTTTGTGCGGCAGCTTAAAGGCCTCGTCCCATACCGAAGGCCATGCGATCTGGGTCGGCACGCTCAGGCTCAATGCCCGGGCCTTGAACAGATCGCGGAAGTTTAGCTCGGTCGGTCCGACTTCGTCATCGTCGGGTTCCTCGTCGTCCTGATCCTCTCGCAACGCCCCGTCGGCATTCACCACCTTCTCGATGACCGATTTCGGGAGTGCTACGACGATCACCTCCGGACGGGACGTTCCTTCCAGCAGAACGCGAGCCTGGTTGATGAGCAGGTCCACGCATGCTCTGACGGCATCTTCGTGCTTGCGGATCGCAAGCACCGCCTTGAAATCGGACGACAGGATCGTCTTCTTGGCCTCCTCCGGGACCTCGAACTTGCAACGGAACGGATTGTCGTTCCCCAAGCCTGGAAACCCAGGGTGGAGATTGCCGAGCGTGTCGTTGACACCTTCAATGCCGAGCATCGCACTATCAACGTAGCGCGAGAAGCCCTCGACGGTCTCAGTCGTGCCGATGACACCGATGCGGATCAGCTCGCCCGGTTTGGGCTGAAGGGGACCATATCGCATCAGACCGACGCGCGGGTCGATGAACAGTCCGCCCTCTCCGAATTCCAGATCAGGCTCGGGAATGCAGCGTGTCTCGAACCTCATCGCGGCATCTCCATCTGCACAGGGCCTTCCTCTACTTCAGCCCTCATCTTCTTCGCGTTCGGATCTGATGTCGCCCAAGCGCTTTCGGGGACTGCCGCATCCATCACTACCGGTTCGATGGTCTCAAATTTCAGGACGCCATCGCCTGACGCCTCGCCATCCGATTCCGCGAACAAGTCCAAAGTGGAGGCAGGGCTCAATTCGGCACCTGAAAGAAGGAAGCGGAAAAGAAAGAACTGGCCACGGATCGATCCATTGCGATCCTTTCGCTTCTTCCCTGACAACAGGTCAGCGGCGAAGCGATGCGGACGGAAGCCATCTTCGGTGAAGGCGAATGTTGGGGAAATGGACAGGAACCACTCGCTGCCGATGCGTTCAAAGCGCGGAGAGAAACCATGGTGGCGGACGCTGTGGACCTGTCCGATCCGCTTACCCTTCTTATAGGGGTAGACCTGCACCACCATCGCCGATGTTGCTTCCCGCAGGGACCGGTAGTGGTAGCGGCGCGGCTGGTGGCGGTCCTCCGCCTTGAAGTAAAAGATGCGGCCCTTGTTGCTGTAGGTCAATTCGTGACCGAACTGCTCCGCCATCGTGCGCCTCAGCAACTCGATCATCACAACTTCGTCGTCATGATCGTCGCTATCGGCGATCAGCTCTGTGTCGACCGCCTCGACGGTGTCAACGTCGATGATGGGCTCCAGAGCCGTGCCGCGCGGGTCGCGGAACGACACGAAGCGTCGGCCTCGGATAACCCAATCAAAGTGATGACCGTCGGCTCGCAGAAGGACCGGAACTGCGTCCCGCCCGGAGGCGAAGGGCGAGTCTGCGATGAAGATCTCATCCGGCATGCCTATCCGCATGAGATTGAGATGAGCGGGCTCGCCGGTTCGCATTGGCGGGATGAACGCGCCAAGCCGGCCCTTCTCGATCGCAACGGCAGCGAGCTTGTCCATCGCCGCCGCATCCATCTTGTCTTCGGCCTTGTCGAAGATCAGCCGCCGTTCCTCGCCAGGCACGGTTGCGGCGACACTCTTCCAATACAGCGATTGGTCGGACTGCCTGTAGAGGACGATCACGACCGGCAGGCTTGTCTGGCGCCAATACTCCACGTCGGCCATCTTCATCAGATATTCGAAGCCCGCATCGCTCTCCCCGGTGTAGAGCTTGCTTGCAGTGGTCTTCACCTGAACCGCCACCATCTTGCCGGTCATCTGCCCCGTCTGCGGGTCACGAAACTCGATGGTGCCATCGACACCGGTCTCCAGCCGACCACGTCCTTCGAAGACATGGCCTAGCGACATGACTGTAACCTTGACCACGGTTTCGCCCAGTTCGCCGTTCAGCTGATTGTCCGTCACCTTCTTCAAGACGCGCCTCCTCGCATCGAACATATCAGCAACATAGGGTGACTCCATCGTGAATCAAAGGGCAGGATATTTTCGTTCAACACGATAAACCGCTTGGTGAATTTCTTCGACCTTCCTAAAAACCCGGAAGCATGGTGGAAAATGGAAACCTTGATCTGCTCCGCTTGGTCGGGGAGGCGCTTTACGGCGAACGGTGGCAGGCGCCCATCGCGGCGGATCTTGGCGTCTCCGATCGCGCCGTCCGATATTGGCTGAAATCCGCGAACCAGTGTCCTGACGACATCGGTTTCCGCCTGCTTTCCATCGTCGAACGCAAGAAGCTCAATCTCGGGGAGGTCGAGGCTGTCGTGCTTGAACGCCTCCGGTTGGGGAGGTTATCGCAATGACACAGGTCGACCATAAAGCATCCGCGCAAACCGTGGTGAGGCTGCTGAGAAATCCGGGGCTTGCCAGTGGGAAACCGGTCCTGCTCGTCGGCGACGAGGTCGATCGCCGCGCAACCATCGCGGCGTTGGGCAGCCTTCTGCACACCGTGCCCATCAACGTGAACGTCACGCTCGCCGAGGCGCTGATCGACAGCGACCAGCGAGTCGATCCGTCAGCGATCATCGCTGGCCTTTCTTCAGGCGACGGCCCCTTGATACTCGATCGGATCCAGATCCTGATGCTGCCTCAACTTCGCTTCAATACCGTGGACGTGCTCTGCCGTGTGGCACGTCGACGACCAACCTGCGTGTCATGGCCAGGACGCCTCGATGGCGGACGGCTGCGATACGCCCATCCAGATCACCCAGAATGTCTCGACGAGGACGTCTCGCGCGTCACCGTCGTCGACCTGTCGACCAACGAAGGCCCTGAACAATGAAATACAGCGAACTGGTCAACTTCGAGCCGATCGAGTCGGTCATTCAGCTCCTTGACGCGAACAAGGCGGACGAAGGGCGCCGCCTCGTCTCCAGCTATGTGATCTCGGACGCGATGGCCGACCGGATCGCCGATGTCATCTTTCCCCAGCTCGGGTTCGATCCGTCCGTCGACCACAAGGGCATCCTCGTCGTCGGCAACTACGGCACGGGTAAGTCCCACCTCATGTCCGTGCTCTCCACGATCGCCGAGGATGAGAGCGTCGTGGCGGAAGTCCGCAACGACAAGGTGCGATCGGCCGCCGGTCCGATCGGTGGCAAGTTCCAGGTTCTCCGCATCGAGATTTCCAGCCGCATGTCGCTCCGCGACATCCTGGTGCAGGAGATCGAGGCGTTCCTGTCGGCGAAGGGGATCAGCTTCACCTTTCCGCCCGAGGACAAGGTCACGCAGAACAAGACCGCCCTTATAGAGATGATGGACGCCTTCGAAAAGAAATTTCCCGGGCAAGGGCTGCTCGTCGTCGTCGACGAAATGCTCGACTATCTCCGGTCGCGCAAGGACACCGAACTGGTCCATGACCTGTCGTTCATGCGCGAGATCGGCGAGATCGCCAAGAACACGCGGTTCCGTTTCATCGGCGGCGTTCAGGAGGCGATCTTCGACAGCGCCCGCTTCGCCTCGACCGCCGACAGCCTGCGCCGTGTGAAGGACCGCTTCCAGCAGGTGCTGATCGACCGACAGGACATCGGCTTCGTAGTGGCGGAGCGCCTGCTGCGCAAGGATGAGCACCAGAGAGAGATCATCCGCAAGCATCTCGAGCCCTACGCAAAGTTCTATGGGACGATGGGCGACCGGCTGGATCAATTTGTCCGCCTGTTTCCTGTCCACCCGGACTATCTTGCCATCTTTGAGCGGATCGACTTCGCCGAGAACCGCAACGCGCTCTCGACGCTGTCGGGGACCATGCGCAAGCTCCTCGATCAGGACGTCCCTGCGGATCAGCCCGGCGTGATCACCTATGACAGCTTCTGGACCGACGTCCGGTCTAATCCAGCCTTCCGTGCGCAGACTGGCATCAGGGACGTCGTCCGCATTGCGGAGACGCTGCAGGAGAAGGTTTCCACCGCCTTCCCGAAGGGCAAGGCGATGAGCAAGCCGACTGCCCACCGCATCATCGACGGTCTCGCGATCCAACGCCTCACGACGCCGGACATTCATGTCGAAATGGGGCCGACCTCGGCCGAGCTTCGCGATCAGCTCCTGCTAATGAATCCCATGGCGGGGGAATTCCCGTCGGACGAGCCGGCGCAGGACCTTCTTACCTTCATCGATGCCACCATCGGCGACATCATGAAAGCCGTGAACGGCCAGTTCATCACCCGCGCCATCGGCAGCGACCAGGTCTTCCTTGATGTCGCCAAAGATGTCGATTACGACGCCGAGATCGACAGGCGTGGCGAGAGTCTGGACGACGAGGATCTCGACAACGCCTATTACCAGGCGATCGCTCACCTGATGGAGCGGACCGACGAGGCTACCCACCTGCCCGGCCACAAGATCTGGCAGTATCCGCTGGAATGGTTCGAACGGCGCGCCCATCGTGACGGCTATCTGTTCTTCGGTTCGCCGAACGATCGCCCGACCGCCTACCCGGCACGCGACTTCTATCTTTACTTCGTTCAGCCCTATGATCCGCCGAAGTTCAAGGACGAGGAAAAGCCCGATGAGGTGTTCCTGCGCCTTGCCAGCAAGGACGACGCCCTGACCACGATCCTGCGCCGGTTCTCGTCGGCGTCCGCGCTGGCAGCCATCAACACCGGCAATGCGAAGACCGTCTATGCTGCCAAGGCCGAGGACGCATTGAAGAGCATGCGGAAGTGGCTCCGTGATCAACAGACCACCGCCTTCAACGTCACCTATCAGGGCAAGTCCCGAACCCTGGCGGAATGGGCGAAGAACTTCTCCGTCCGTGACCGTGCCGGCATCAAGGGCGACGAGACCGTCAACTTCCGCGAATATGTCAATGTGTCGGCGGGCTATCTGCTGGCAGGGCACTTCGGCGAGCAGTATCCGGAATACCCCACGTTCAGCACCATCGTCACGGACGCCAACCGGCGCCCGCTGTGCACCACGGCGGTGAAGGCGCTCGGCGGACCGTCGCGTCCGAAGGACGCCGTGATGATCCTCGATGCCCTGAAGTTGCTGGACGGGGACAAGCTGGACCCGCGCCAGTCTCCATACGCGCAGGAGATTACGAAGCGGCTCGACGCCAAGGGGCCGGGGCAGGTTCTGAACCGCGGAGAGGTGTTCGAGGCGACGTCTATGGCGGAGGCGTTCGCGCCGGGTCGGTTCGGGCTGGAGCCGGATCTGGTTGCCGTTATCCTTGCTGCGCTCGTCTACTCCGGCGATGTCGTTGTGTCCGTAGCCGGCCGCAAGATCGACTCCTCCAACCTGACCGATGCTGCTGGCCAACTTGTGGACGAGCTCGCCACTTTCAAGCATGTCGAAGTGCCCAAGGACGTCAATGTCGGCGTTCTGCGCGACATCTACGAAATGTTTGGCCTGCCGTCCGGTCTGGCGCACGCGGCCGCCAAGGGGGATGACGCAGCCGTGCGGACGCTGCAGGACGCCATCGAAAAGACCATCACGGACGCGTTGAAGCTGGCGACGGGCCTGGAAACGTCCATGTCGTTTTGGGGAAGCACGGTCGTGTCGCCGGAACAGGTCCAGGATGGTCGCGGTCGTATCGACGCGGTGCGCACCTTTGCGGAAAGCCTCTCGGCCTATAATACGCCGGCAAAGCTGAAGAACCTCCGGACGTCGGCCGCCGACGTGACCGCGCGGACTGATGACTTCGCCGCATTCCGTCGTATCAGTGCGATCGTTGCCCAGATCGACGCCGTTTCCAAGGATGCGACCTATCTCCAGCAGACCGAGATGGTCCTGCGCGACGATGATCCATGGATTGAAAAGGCGCGGAAGGCTCGCCACGAGGTGGCCGGGCAGCTGGGGGATGTTCTTGACGCGTCCACGCTGACCGCCATCCGTAATCGCCTGGGCACGCTGAAAAAGGACTATGTCGCGCATTATCTTTCGCTCCACGCGAAGGCCCGGTTGGGCATGCAGGAGAGCAAGGCCAAGGGCGAGCTGATGAGCGACCAGCGCTTCAAGACGCTGGAGCAGCTCGCGCGGATCCCGATCCTGCCGGCTAACGAGTTAGAAGGCTTCCGGAACTCGCTGGCCGAATTGAAGACATGTTCCGGCCTTATCGAAAGCGAGTTGGCTACCCGTGCGTACTGTCCGCGATGCTCGTTCATGCCGAAGTCGGAACAGCTTTCGCTGACGGCGCCGGCAGCTTCCGTGCTGTCCTCGCTGGACGACCGACTTGACGTATTGGTGAATGCGTGGAGCGGCCGCCTGCGCGAGGAGCTGGAGGATCCCATCACGCTCGCCGAGGGACTTCAATTGGTCGACGGAAAGGTGCGGGGTCGGATCGAAGATTTCGCCAAGACCGGCGAACTACCCGAACCGCTCGATGCCGATTTCGTGTCGGGCATCAAGGATGCGCTATCCGATCTCGCGAAGGTCGAGATCACGTCGTCGGCTCTCCGGGCTGCGCTCACCAGCGGCGGATCACCGGTGACGGTCGACGACATCCGGAAGCGGTTCGAGAAGCTGCTGGCCGATGAACTCAAGGGGAAGGACGAGACGAAGGTGCGCTTCGTGATCGTCGAAGGGGGAAATTGAAATGGCAAACCAGGCCCGAATGGATCTGCGTGCGGCAAGCCAGCCCGTCACGTGCCTCGGCATTACGTTTGAGAATGATGATGCACGACGGGAGCATTTCCGCAGACTATTGCGCGAGCGGCTGGCTGATCCGGAATTTCGTGCTACGCCGGGTTTCCCAGAGGGGAGCGACGATGACATCGTGAATATGTCGGATCCTCCGTATTATACGGCGTGCCCAAACCCATTTCTGGAGCTTTTCATCGCTGAAATCGGTTCGGCGTATGACTCTACAAAGTTCTATTCCCGCGCTCCGATGGCGGTCGATGTAAGCGTTGGCAAGACAGACAGCCTCTACCGGGCGCATGGATATCACACTAAGGTCCCGCATCAAGCGATCGTGCCTTCAATTTTGCACTACACATCTCCCGGCGATGTAGTTCTTGACGCCTTCTGCGGCTCAGGAATGACTTCACTGGCTGCCCAATTCTGCAGCGTTGCCCCAGAGCATTATAGGACTGAGCTTGAGAACGACTGGAGACTGTTGGGTCGAGAGGCTCCGACTTGGGGTATTCGGCATGCGGTCCAATCAGATTTAAGTCCGGCAGCCACTTTTATTGCTTCGAACTATAATATTCCATTTGATGTTGATGAATTCGAAGCGGCTGCTAGGCGAATTTTAGATCAGGCGCGCCAAGAAATCGGTTGGATGTATGAAACTACTACAGAGGATGGCCATCAACGCTGCACGATCGACTTTACAGTTTGGAGCGAGGTATTTTCTTGTGCCAGCTGCACACATCCTATCGTTTTCGCCTCCGCGGAAAAGGCTGACAAAGACGAAGGCAGAGCAAAAATCATTTGTTCAGAATGTGGCGCCCTGTCGAAGAAGGAAGATCTTGACCTCGTCCGAGAGACTTTTTTGGATATCGGATCAGGGAAAACAAACTGGCGCCCTCTTCGGGAGCCATTATTCTTAGTCGCGAAAGTGGGCAAAAGTACGATACAAAAGCCATTGAGTGAAAGCGATCGTATAGTTCTCGATCGTATTAAAGATCTTGAAAATCCAATTGAGATCCCAAATAATAAATTATCAGAATCTAAAGCATCGACCGAAGGTCGAATGCGAACAACTAACACTCAGTCAGTAAATCAGTTTTTCCTTGATAGGCCAAAGCATGCATTGTCATATTTTTGGAGATATGCAAATCAAGAGAGTGATGTTTCTATACGGAGAGCGCTACTATTTTGGGTTGAGCAGGCAATCATTGGAATGTCTGTGCTCAACCGATATAGCCCGACCCATTTCTCACAGGTTAATAGAAATCTGAATGGGGTCTTCTATGTCGGTTCTCAGCATTCTGAATGCAGCCCTTGGTATATACTAGAAGGCAAGCTTGATCGTCTCGTTAAAGCATTCAAGGGGTATCGCCCAACGAACGGCGCTGTATTTACATCGGTAGGAACGGCAGCTCGGATAGGTTTGCCGGAGTGTTCAATTGACTATATATTTACCGATCCGCCTTTTGGAGGAAATATATACTACGCTGACCTAAATTATGTCGTGGAAGCGTTTCATCGTGTCTTCACGAAAGATCGTGAAGAGGCGGTTGTTAATAAATATACAGAAAAAACGATTACAGACTATGAAGTAATGATGAACAATTGTTTCTCGGAATATTTTAGAGTATTGAAGCCGGGACGATGGATGACTGTTGTATTTTCCAACAGTTCAGCTGCTGTATGGAATGCAATACAAGTGGCTCTTCAACAGGCCGGATTTGTCGTTGCGGAAGTGACGGCGCTTGATAAAGTTCAAGGCAGCTTTAAGCAAGTAACATCGGCCAATGCGGTTAAGCAGGACCTTGTCGTTTCTTGTTATAAACCTAATGGTGGACTTGAAGATCGCTTCGAAGCGCGTGGACTAACAGACGATACCGCATGGGACTTTATCCGGACGCACTTGAAGAATCTGTCGGTCGTAAAGCGTAACAAAAGCGGCGGCATCGAGATGGTGGCTGAGCGCGACGCTCGACGCCTCTTTGACCGGATGGTGGCGTGGTTTGTGCGCCACAATACGCCGGTGCCACTGTCCAGCGCAGAATTCCAGTCTGGGCTCTCGGAGCGCTTCCCGGAGCGCGACGGGATGTTCTTTCTTCCCAATCAGATTGATGAATATGACAAGGCGCGCATGCAAGCGGGCGCTCCGCCTCAGCGCGACCTGTTCGTTGATGACGAGCGGACGGCTATCGACTGGCTAAGCGATTTCCTCAAGGCGAAGCCGTCGACCTATCAGGATGTGCATCCGGACTTCACCCAGAAGACCGGCGCCGGCTGGCGCAAGCACGAGACCAAGCCAGAGTTGACCCGGCTGCTCGACGAGAACTTCCTGAAATATGACGGAACCGGCCCGGTGCCGTCGCAGGTGCATGGCTACCTCTCCTCGAACTGGAAGGAACTGCGCAACCTCGAAAAGGACGACCCGCAGCTCGTCGAGAAGGCGCGCAACCGCTGGTATGTGCCCGATCCGAACAAGCAACAGGACGTCGAGGCGCGTCGGGAAAAGGCGCTGCTGCGTGAGTTCGACACCTACAAGCAGCACCAGGGGAAGAAGCTCAAGGAAATCCGTCTCGAAGTGATGCGGGCGGGCTTCAAAGCCGCATGGTCGGCCAAGGACTATCGCACCATCATCGACGTGTCGGCGAAGGTGCCGGACGAGGTGTGGCAGGAGGACGAGCGCCTCATGATGCTGCACAGCATGGCGGAGACCCGGCTCGAGGCGGAACGGTGAACGAAACCGCGTCGGGCGCGGCCGCCGCCCGAAGCGGCGATTGGCTCTGGCACGATCCCTTCGGCGCCGTGCAGGTGATCGAGCGGATCGACCGCTGGGGCGTGCAGAGCCTTCGCGTCTGGTCGCCAGCATCCGGCGTCCACCAAGTCGAGATGGCAGCCGTGCAATCAATAGCGACACATGCGCCGACTTTGAACGCGATCGTGCATCGCGCCGCCTCGGCGCGCGTCCATGAGGCGCTGGCGACGGAAATGCTTATCGCGCCCGTGCGGTCCAGTGTGACGCCGCTCCCCCACCAGCTCTACGCGCTTGAGCGCGCCATGGAGCGTGGCCATGTACGTCATCTCTTCGCGGACGAAGTCGGCCTGGGAAAGACGATCGAGGCGGGGCTCGTCATTCGCGAGCTCAAGCTGCGCGGTCTCGCCAAGCGCATCTTGGTCGTAGCGCCGAAGGGACTGACTCCGCAATGGCAGGCCGAGATGCAGCTCCATTTCGGGGAGACGTTCCGGATCGCCGATCCAGCGGACTTCGACGCGGTGTCCCGCTGGTCGGACGATGACAATGTGTGGCGCGCCGCCGACCAGATCATCTGCTCGCTCGACAGCGTAAAGCCTCTCGCGCGGCGGCGTGGATGGTCGTGGGAACGCATCGCGGCCTACAACCAGCGCCGTTTCGAGGACGTCATCACCGCCGGTTGGGACCTAGTGGTGATTGATGAAGCTCACAGGCTTGGCGGTAGCACGGACCAAGTGGCCCGCTACAAGCTCGGCGCGGCACTCGCAGATGCGTCCCCCCACCTACTGCTTCTCTCCGCTACCCCGCATTCGGGAAAGTCCGACCAATTCCTTCGGCTGATGCAGCTCCTCGATCGCGAAGCGTTCCCCGGAGAGGAGTCTATCGATCGCGACCGCGTCGCGCCATATGTCGTCCGAACGGAGAAGCGGCTGGCCATCGACAACGAAGGCAACCCGCTATTCAAGCCGCGGCAGACCCGGCTGGTCACAGTTGACTGGCAGCCGAAGCACGACGCTCAGCGTCAGCTATACGAGGCTGTCACCGACTATGTTCGGCACGGCTATAATCAGGCGCTGAAGAGCAAGCAGCGGCACATCGGCTTTCTGATGGTGCTCATGCAGCGACTCGTCACATCGTCGACGGCCGCCATTGCGGCCACATTGGCCCGGCGTCTCCAGGCGCTCGAAGACACGCCCGTTCAGCTCTCCCTCGTCCCGGATGTCGATGCCGGCGATCTTGCCGATATGGATGGGCAGTCCCAGCTCGACGAACTGGTCGATTGGCCGGGTTGGCGTTCGGAAAAGGCCGAAGTCGCGACGTTGCTGCGCCTTGCGGAACTGGCATTGGGCACCACCGACGCCAAGGTCGATGCGCTGCTCGACCATATACACCGCTTCCAACGGGAAGAGGATGATCCGGACCTGAAGGTGCTGATCTTCACCGAATTCGTTCCGACGCAGGCGATGTTGGCGAGCCAGCTTCGCGATCGCGGCATGGAAGTCGTGATCCTCAACGGTCAAATGCCGGTCGAGGAGCGCGTCGCGGCCCAGAACGCTTTCGCTGGCACCGCGCGCGTTCTGATCTCCACCGACGCCGGCGGCGAAGGTCTGAATCTCCAGTTCGCCCACGTCATGTTCAACTATGACATGCCGTGGAACCCCATGAGGATCGAGCAGCGCATCGGTCGCGTCGACCGCATCGGTCAGAAATGTATCGTCCGCGCTACCAATTTCGTATTGGGAGACACCGTGGAACATCGTGTGCGCGACGTGCTCGAAGCGAAACTGGAGGCGATCGCCGAGGAGTTTGGCGTCAACAAGGCCGCCGACGTCATGGACTCTGTGGAAGCGGAGGCGATGTTCGACGGGCTTTATCTGGAAAGCCTGCTCGATCCGGAAAGTCTTGCGCAGCGCGCCGACGCTACGCTGGAAGAGCTACGGGTGCGGATTGCCGCCGATCGCGAGCGGCAAAATCTTCTTGCATTCAGCAATCCGCTCGATCCGGGCGGGGCGCAGCGGTGGCGGCGTCACCCGATACATTTCTGGGTGGAGAAAGCCGTGACGGCCGGGCTGCCGGAGCTAGGTGGCGCGGCCGAACCCAGTGCCGACGCATGGCGTCTTACATGGCCGGACGGATCGGCGACGGAGCGGGCCTGTTTCGACGTATCGGGCGCGGAAGCCGCGCCTGATACGACCTGGCTGACATTAGACAATCCCATGGTCCGATCGGTGGTCGACCAAATCCCGACTGATCCGCCGGGCCGGCCGGTTGTCCGCGTCTCCGTGCCGCAACTGCCTGCCGGGGTCGAAGGCATCTGGTCGCTATGGCGCATCAGCATGAATACGGTCAGGGGCGAACAACAGCGATACATGCCCCTGTTCGTGCAAAACGGGCGGGCTTTCGCGCCGACGGCGCGGCGTCTTTGGGACATGGTGATCGGTGAAGAGCTTCACATCGACGTCGACATCGCGTCGCCCATGACGCCTGAAACGGGCAAGTTGGCTGAGACGCAGGCTGAGCAGGTCTTTCTCGAACTGAAGGACACCCATCTGCAGAACTTGTCGCAGGAGCGGCAACGCATCGAGGCGGCCTTCGATGCCAGGCGCCGCGCGATCGGCAGGATCGGACTGGAGAACGTGCGCCGCTCCCGGCTCCGGCGGCTGGAAGAGGATCACGACGCCCGACTGCGGCAACTGAGCGCCGCCGAGCGCGTGATGCCCAGCCTGGAGCCGATCGTGATAGTAGAGGTGCGGGCTGCATGACTGCTTGGTCCGATCACGTCACCGCGCCGTTTCAGCCAGAGTTCGGGTTGTTGTGGGTGGTAACCGATCCAGACGAGATACTGCTCGCGCCCAGCGTCGCGGAGGTCTTGGCTGCGCGTGGATTCGAAATAGTGACCTATCGCGATCCCGTGGCGTTCCGTCATTTCTACGAGACGGTTGTATTCGACTGCTCAGACGACGCTCGGTTCATCGTTCGTGTGGGAGGCGACGCCCGCCAGACCGTTCCATGGGATGTGCTCGACGCAGCTAGGGTCGATGCCATATCGATACCGGAGCTGTTCTCCAACATGGACGCGGCGACCGTGCGGGCTATCGGTCCTGACCGCTATGATGATCTGTGGCAGATCGTCACCACGCGCTCGGGCCTGCCCAGAATGGGATCGATAGGCACGAAGGACTTCATAGCCGCCAACATATACCGCGTGGTTCCCGACCTGCTCCGCCGACCGACGGACTTGTGGGAACAGACCTTCGACATTTTCTTCCGCAGTTCGTCATTGCCGCTGCTTATCGCCGAGCACGTGGCCACCAGAGCTTGCCGTCCCGACGGCATGACTATCGATGAGGCCGCGTCCCTCCTCTCGGATCGGGCCACTTTCATCGACCGCGTTCAACGCGACTGGGACAAGTTCGCTAAGAGCATCTCGCTGGGCGAGGAGCCTGGCGGGGCGGTAATTCCATTCTCGCTTCCCGGAATTAGAATCAGTCTCGACAGCATGGTGCTCGACGGGACGATTACGCCGACGAAGGTGGACACCATTCCTTCAACCGTCCCGGCGTGGATGCAGATCGGCATGGTCCGTGACATCGCTGCAGTGCAGGAGCTCGCCACGAAGCGCGTTGAGCGTTTACGTGACGATATTCCCACCGGCGATGCCGGATATGGAGCGTGGCTGCACTACGCGGAAAGATATGCTGAGGTCATCGACGGATGGCGCATGTCGGCAACACCGGAAGACGAATTGCCCAGCGCCATCGTCGAACTGGCTCTGCTCATCGACAAAAAGTTCTTCAGCTTTCTGGAGACAGGGTTCGACAGTCTGAGCTCAAATAGCTTCGCTTCAGCCCCGTCGGTCGTCCATCAGGTTGCTCCGCACATGGCGCATCGGCGACACCTGGGCGAGAAGCGGCAGGCTCTCATAGTGGTGGACGGCCTCGCGCTCGACCAATGGCACATCCTCGAGCGGCGCCTTCATCGGGACCGTCCGGACCTGCTGATCGACAACCGATCATGCTTCGCATGGCTTCCCACCGTAACAGGCGTCTCCCGCCAAGCGATATTCGCCGGCGATCAACCTCGCACCTTCGCAAAAACCCTTGGCACCACTTCGGCGGAACCGAATTTGTGGAAGCGCTTCTGGATCAATGAGGGGCTGGCGGAGAAAGGCGTATTCTATGCTAAGGGGCTGGGCGATAAAGGATCATGCGAAAGGGTTCTATCCCCCGCCGTTTCGGACGGTGTCGACGTCATCGGGATCGTCGTCGATACCGTCGATGAGATGATGCACGGGGAGCTCTTCGGCAAGCAGAGCCTGACCAGCAGGATCGAACATTGGCTGGACTTCGGCGAATGGACTCGGCTGATCTCATCACTAGTCGACGCTGAATACAGGATCTACCTTACGGCCGACCATGGAAATGTCGACGTGGTGGGAATGGGTCGCCCGTCCGAAGGCGTCCTCGCCGAGGAGCGTGGCGAGCGGTCGCGCATATATGACAGCGACCCCCTTAGGCAGAAGGCGGTCTCGTCCATCAATGGCGCCCGGATACTGCAGCCGGGTGGCCTACCCGAAACCTACAGGCCGCTCTTCGCACCTGTAGGCAAAGCCTTCATCGCGGACGGCAAGCACGCCGTCGTGCACGGAGGGACTTCTATCGAGGAGGTGATCGTTCCGTTCGTCAGGATTACAAGAAAGGAAAATTCGTGACCATCGCACATCCCCGAATCGGCATGGATCGATATATCGATGCCGAATGGATGGCGCTCGCTGCGGGCGTCGTCCGTGGCGAAATGACGCAGGAAGCGTTGCGGGAGCGGATAGCCAATGAGGTTCCTGGCACGGAGGTCAGAAGAAAGGTCATCGGCATCCTCAACCGCATGTGGCAACCCGCTGATTCAGCTGGACAGGAACTCGCACGGCAAGCTGCAGAACTCGTTGCACGGTCCGAAGGCGATCGGCTGGCCGCCTTCGAAGCGGTAGCGATTGGCGCCTACCCGTACTTTCGGCAGGTCGTGGAGAACGTGGGCCGCCTCATGAGACTGCAGGGCACATGCACAGCGGGAGAGGTCCATCGGCGAATGTTTGAGCAATACGGCAAGCGCACCACGATCGACCAAGCGACGAGCTATGGGTTCAAGACGATGGTATCGTGGGGAATGATCCAGCGGCAGCCCGACCAACGGCTAGCGCCAGCGACGGCACAACAGGTCAGCGCCGCCGCACGAAAGGTTCTCGACGCGGCGGCGAATCGATCCCGGCACAGTGTTTCCCCGTTAGCGTCCACTGATCCTATCCTCTTTCCGTTCTCATGAGCGCCGAATTGCGCTGGACTATCGCAGTCGACACGGTGACCGAAGCACTGGTGCGGTACGAATTGGCGAGGCAGGGGTCTGTAACCGCCTGAGACTCATGGGTCGTCCGGGTATCGGGTCGGCGGCGCTGGACAGTGGAGTAAAAGCTGGTCGTGCTGCGCGATGCATTCGGTCCCGACGGTTGCGTGCGAACGGCCTGTGAATGCCACGACGTCGGCAGCGGCTCGATCTACACTTGGCGGCGGCAAGCGATGTCCGGTGAGCTTGCCGGGGTTCGCAAGCTGGCCGAGCCAGCCTTTCGGCCCACGTCGATACAAGGCACGAGTTCTTGAACGCAATTGGTCCACTGCCAAATGGGACGAACTCATACCATGGAAATGGCCACGCGCTTCGAATCAGCCGGTCGCGCAGGGCATCGAGCCCGCGAACGCCAAATGAAGCAAATGATCGCTTGCCTGCTTAGGCGGGGTCAGTTGTCCGGTTTATCAAGTTCGGCGCGCCGAATAAGAATCGCTATCGCCGCCTCTTCGTTGCATCGAGCGGTGTCCCGGGTCCACTGCACCACATCTCCTTGCCGACCGCAGGCAAAGCAGTGGTACAGTCCCTTTGTATCGTAAACGAGCAAACCTCGCTCGCGGTCCTGATGGGCCGTGCATTGACCACGAAGTTCGTCGCCACAGCGTACAAGGTGGACCGTTTCACCAATGAGAGCGGCAATTGAGATGCGGTCCCGCAGTGTCTCCGCGTTTGGATGAGTGCTGAGCATCTATGTACGATCGTCGTTGCCCGCTCGTGCGTCAACCAAATAGGAACGGTGGCTCTGTTGCAAAAATCGTGAAGCTTGAGCATGCTTGGCGGAGATTGGACGGACGGAACGATGACGGATTTCAAGTGGCGCCATTTCCAGGGTGATGTGATCCTGTGGGCGGTGCGCT
>JAVBXL010000013.1 GCA_030824575.1 bacterium
CAGGCTGGTCAGCAACACCGCGTCGCCGGTGTAGTTGTTGCGATACCAATCGAAGATAGTGAGGTTCTTGAAACCCTCGACTGGTTCGGCCAGCACGGACACGCGGAACGCGCGGGAATCGACGTCGTCCAGGTCGCCGCCCAGTCCGATATTCTTGGTATAACCGTCACGTTTTTCGTACCGGCCCGCGACCCGTACCGCCAGCTTGTTGTCCACTATCGGGATGGACAGCGCGCCTTCCAGTTGCTTGCGGTCATAGCGGCCGTAGCCCGCCTCGACATAGCCGCCCAGGACATATTCGGGCGCAGCGGGATAATAGAGAACGGCACCGCCGGTGGTGTTGCGGCCAAACAGCGTGCCTTGCGGGCCTTTGAGAACCTGGACCGACGCCATGTCGTAGGTCGCGACGCCGCTGCCGAAGGTCGGCGCGGGCACATCGGCAAAATAGCTGACGACGGCGGGCGCGTTGGATCCGCTCAGCGCCTTGGACTGACCACGGATCTGGAACACCGAATTTTCGCGGCCGCCCGACCCGGACAGATAGACCCCGGGCGTCTTCATCATCAGGTCGGCGGTGGTGGCGATATTGGCTTCGCGCAGCATGTCCGCGTTGAAGGCGGTGACGGACACGGGCGTCGACTGAATGCTTTCTTCGGATCGGCGCGCGGTGACGACGATGTCGTCGATACTGGGTGACGCTTGCGGCTGGGCCGTTTGAGCGATCGCCAGGACCGGCAGGGTCAGGGGTGCAACGGACGTTAAAAGGACCGCAAGACGCGCGGTGAAAATCGGGCGCATATTATCTCTCCCAGAGCAGCGGAACATCATGTTCTCGCAAGCCTGACCTTTGCCAGTGCCGTCGGGAGATGTAGAAGACGATCGTCTTAGTCGTGCCTATCGCCGGAGAGGGCCCGTGATTTTCGTCCACGGCCCCGCTATGGTTAGCCGGGCGTGTCGGCGGCGTCGACGAAGGGCGGCAGCATCAGCAAGGCGCAGCCCGCCGTGATCAGGTCTTCGAGATATTGGTCGGAACGCGGATAGGCGCCCCCGGTCAGGTTGGCCACGCGGTCGCCATAGCTGACGCCCATCAAGAAATTCGTCACCGCCACCGACAGGCGCATGGTGAAAACCTGGTCCGACATGGCCGCGCAGCATCCCCGCAGCGCTTGGTGGACCAGCGCGACCGCCGGTCCTTCGCGCGCGCTGTCAAAGGCTTCGTCGAATGGATCGTTCAAGATCAGGTGCAGGATGAACTGCGAATAGATCCATCTCTGCCGTCCTTCGAACGCATCGAGCACCGGCAGCAGGAATAGTTCGAGCAGGCCGCGAATATCGTTGGGCAGGCGCGGCAACCCCTGCATCCGCAGCATCCGGCAATCGTCCACTTCCGCCTGGCGGATGTCGTAGATCGCCCGGATCAACAGCTCCTTCGATCCGAAATGACGATAGATGGCGGAATTATTGCCCTGCTTGGCAACGCGCAGGATTTCACGGATGGACGCCCCCTCGATCCCGCGTTCGGCGATGATTTCCTCCACGGCGAGCAGCAGCTTGCGCGCGCCGGGTCCATAATCTTCCCATTTACCGTTCATATCCGCACGCATCGCAATTCGCGGGTCGCAAGCCAAGCGGAAAACCGAACTGTCCGCGATGAGCGCGCCGACCGCCTACCTATCACCCGACAGGTGGGACTAAGGCCACGTCTATGGTCTTTAGCGGCCATGGCGAGGAACCCTAACGGCATGTACCAGAATGGCTACGACTATATCATCATCGGCGCCGGGTCGTCCGGCTGCGTGCTGGCGAACCGGTTGTCGGCCGACCCGGCAGTCACGGTATTGCTGGTGGAAGCTGGCCCGGACGACAAAAGCCCGCTGATCGCCATGCCGCGCGGCATCGGCAAATTGCTGGCGCCGGGCAATCCCCATGTGTGGGACTATGCGGTATCGCCGGGCGGCAATGCGCCGCAGGAAAGCTGGCTGAAGGGGCGCACGGTCGGTGGGTCCAGTTCGGTTAACGGCATGGTCTATGTGCGCGGCGCGCCGGCCGATTACGACGCGTGGGAAGCGGCGGGCTGCACCGGATGGGGATGGCAGACGATGGGCCGCCATTTCGTCGCGCTGGAGGATCATGCGCTGGGCGCCAAGGCGTGGCGCGGGACCGGCGGCCCGCTCAAGGTGAGCGTCCATCCGTCCGGCGATCCATTGTGCGAGGCGTTCCTGACCGCGGCCGAACAGGCCGGGACGCAGCGGGTCGACGACATGAACGACATCCCCGCGGTTACGCAGGGCGGCATGGGCTATCAGCCGACATCCACCTATCGCGGCAAGCGCTTTTCCGCCGCGCGCGCTTTCCTGAAGCCGATACGGGGACGCGCGAACCTGACCGTGGTGACCGACACCGACGTCCAGCGCATCCTGTTCGACGGACAACGGACCAGCGGCATCCTGCTGCGTGATAAAAATGGCGTTCACGAAGTCGCGGTACGGCGCGAAATCATTCTGTCGGCGGGGGCGATCCAGAGCCCCAAATTATTGCAACTGTCGGGCATTGGCCCCCGCGCCCTGCTCGAATCGCTGGCCATTCCGGTCGTGGTCGATGCGCCCGGCGTCGGTGCCAATTTGCGTGAACATCGCTATCTGAGCTTCACCTACAAGGTGCGCGGCAACAGCCTGAACCAGAAACTGTCTGGCCTAGGCCTGATCGCGTCGGTGCTCCGCTACTTCTTCGGATCGAAAGGGGCGCTGACCCACGCCGCGCATGAAGTGGGCGGCTTCATCAAGACGCAGGCGTCTCCCGACCGGCCCGACGCACAGATCGGCCTGGGGCTTTATTCCTTCCATACCGATACCAAGGGCGCGGTGGCGCTGGACCCTTATCCGGGGATGACCGTCATCGCCTATTATCTGCGGCCCGACAGCCAGGGGCAGGTGCGGATCAGCGCCGCCGATCCCGATGCGCCGCCTATCATCGACGCCAATCACTTGGCCACCGATGCCGACCGGCGGCACTTCGTCGCCCTGTTTCGCTGGCTGCGCGGGCTGGCCACGCAACCCGCGCTCAAGGACTGGATCGTCGCGGAGACGGGCAAGACCGTCGGCATCGAGGCGGACGAGGATATTCTTGCCAACGCCATCGCCCTGGGCGGTACGACCTTCCACATTTGCGGGACGTGCCGGATGGGCGCGGACGAAGACGCCGTGCTCGACCCGCAATTGCGCGTGCGCGGCGTCACCGGCCTGCGCGTGGTCGATACCTCCATCATGCCGACCATCGTGTCGGGCAACACCAATGCGCCAGCGATGGCGATAGCCCTTAACGCCGCAGAGATGATCCTGCGGCCCGGACAGGATATCCACCCATGACCATCCCCTTCACAACGATCGACAAACTCTACATCAACGGTGCCTGGGTTGCCGCGGGCGCGGAGCGCGACGCCATCATCAATCCGGCGACCGAAGCGGTGATCGGCCACGCGCCCGTGGGCAATGCGGCGGCGGCGGAAGCGGCGATCGCGGCGGCGCGCGAGGCGTTCGACACTGGCGTCTGGCCGCGCATGGCGATGGCCGAGCGCGCGACCTATCTGCGCCGGATGCATGCGGCGCTGGACGCGCGACGGCCGCAGATCGTCGCGCTGATCGTGGCGGAGGTCGGCTGCGCGCAGGGGGTGACCCACGGGATGCAGGTCGCCAATCCGCTCGACCATCTGCTCGCCGCGCTGGAGCATTCGACCCGCGACGACAGCGTCCGCCTGCCGATCGACATTACGCCCAACCCGTTCAATCCCGATGGCCCGCGCAAGATGGGCGGCACCACCGTGATACGCGAACCCGTCGGCGTGGTCGCGGGCATCACCGGCTATAATTTCCCCTTCCTCATCAACCTGGCGAAGATCGTGCCTGCGCTGCTGGCGGGCAATACGCTGGTGTTGAAACCCTCCCCCTTCACCCCCTTTTCCGCTTTGCTGTTCGGCGAGATCGCTGAGGAGATCGGCCTGCCCAAGGGTGTGCTGAACGTCATCACCGGCGGGCCGGAAGTGGGCACGATGCTGACCAGCGACCCGCGCGTCGACCTGGTCAGCTTCACCGGGTCCGAAGGCGTGGGCGCGGCGATCATGGCGCAGGCGGCCCCCACGCTGAAGCGCGTCCATCTGGAACTGGGCGGCAAGTCGGCGCTGATCGTGCGGCACGATGCCGATGTCGCGCGGGCGGCGGCGATGGCGGTCGCCGTGCTGTCCGTCAATGCGGGCCAGGGCTGCGCGCTCCTTACCCGCCTGGTCGTCCATAACAGTATCCGAAAGGCGTTCGTCGAAACCGCCTGCGCCGTCGCCAGCCAGTTCAAGATCGGCGATCCTGCCGATCCGAGCGTGGCGATGGGGCCGTTGATCCGCGAATCGCAGCGTAGCAAGGTCGAAAATCTGATCGCCATCGGCCGTGATGAAGGCGCAAAGATCGTCCATGGCGGCGGGCGGCCTGCGGGCTTGGACAAAGGTTTCTTCACCGACATCACGATTTTCGACGATGTCGATAACGCCATGACCATCGCCCAGGAGGAAGTGTTCGGCCCGGTCGGCTGCATCATCGGTTTCGACAGTGATGAGGAAGCGGTCCGCATCGCCAATGATAGCCGCTATGGCCTGAATGGCGGCATCGAGACGGCGGATGCGGCGAAGGGTTATGAGATGGCCCTGCAAATCCGGTCGGGCAGCGTCATGCTGAACGGCGGCACCGGGCGCATGAGCTATGCGCCGATCGGCGGCTATAAACGGTCGGGCGTCGGACGCGAATATGGCCCCGATTGGCTGCACGAATATCAGAACCAGAAGTCGATATTCTATCCGGTAGGGCTGTAAGGCCATGGCGACGATCAGCAGCGCCCATGATTTCCCCGACGCCGATACGCTTCTGGACCGCTATCCCCTGCCCGATCATCTGCGCGACAATGTCAGGCCCGGCCTGACGATGTTGCTGGCGTCCATGGCGGAGGACCGCGATCTCAACGCCAACGGCCATGCCCGCGCCCTGCATATCGTCAACGATGATCTGTCGCGCCTGAAAGCGATAGCCGACGATCGCGCTCGCTATCCTGCAATCGCGGATGTGGAGATCAGGCAGCCGCTGTTCATTCTGGGTCTGCCCCGCTGCGGCACCAGTTTCCTCCATGCGTTGATGGATGGCGACCCGCAGGTCCGCACCCCGCTGATGTGGGAAGTAGCCGAACCTTCGCCCCCGCCAGAGGCCGCCACGGCGGACACCGACCCGCGCATCGCCCGTTTCGACGCGCATCTGCGCGCGCAACTGGGCGCGGATGCCGATGAATTGCTCAAGGCCCATCCGCTGGGCGCGATGATACCGCAGGAATGCGGGTCGTTCATGACCACGTCGTTCCAGAGCAGCAATCCCTGCATGTTCCAACATCTCCCGCGCTTCTACGACTGGTTCAAGGGGATCGACGCGACCTTCCGCTATGAGGTCCACAAAATGTGGCTCCAGCATCTGGGCTGGCGTCATCCGGGCAAACGCTGGGTGCTCAAGATTCAGGAGCATATGTACAAGCTGCCCGAATTGCTTAGCGTCTATCCCGACGCGATCTTCATCCAGCCGCATCGCGACCCCACCACCGTCATCGCCTCCATCTCGCAACTCATCAGCGTCATTCGCGGGCCATCCTATGATGATCTGGACCTGCACGCACTGGGGGCCGAGTTTCTGCAACTCTGGTGGGACGGGGTGAAGTGCAGCATGGACTATCGCAAGGCCCATCCCGACCTGCCGATCCACGACATGCGCTACAAGGATCTCGTCGCCGATCCGGTCGCCACCATCCGCGCCGCCTACGACCATTTCGGCTGGGACTTCACCCCGGAATCGGAAGCGGGCATCCTGGGTTGGCTGCATGACAATCCGGCGGGCAAACATGGCGCGCGCAGTTATACGCTGGCCGATTATGGCCTGACCACCGATCAGGTCAGCGACCGGTTCGCCGAATATATCGAGACTTACCGTGCCTATATCTGATCCGTCCGCCTGGCGCAGCTGGCTGGAGACTATGGCCAACGCGGACAGCGTATTGGACAGGTTGGCGGACCCGGCAGACCCGCAGGCGCGGGCGGAGGCGCATCGCCTGCTCTTTGCGGCGCTGGCCACCGGCTACCAGACTGCCTTTGCCGACGCCGACCGGCCCGATTTCGTGCCATCGGTCAACAGCGTCCTGAACACGGTCGGGGTCAATCCCGACTTCATCTATGGCGCGGCGCGGATCGATGGCGGGGGCGTGTACCGGCTGTCGGGCCAGCGCGGCGACGGCGTGTTCATATTCATCGATCTGGTCGCGGGCGGGCTAGGGCCGATGGAGCAATTGGGGCCGTCTGTCGGGATGATCGACATCGACGCCTGCACGCTGGGGCCGGACGGGGCGTTCGACATATTGGTCGGCGGAGAACGGCCGGAGGACCATGCGGGCGACTGGTTCCCGCTCGATCCGCGAGCCGTCACCATCGGCCTGCGCCACGCTTATTATGACTGGGGCGTGGGCCGGGAATTGCGGATCGCCATCGAACGGGTCGACCGGCCCGTGGGCGGCGCGCCCATGCCTGCGGCCGAGATCGTGCATCGGCTCGATCGCCTGTCCGCCTTCGTCGAACGCTATGCCGGTTTCGCGCTGGGCTATGGCCAGCGGCAGCGGGCGCAAGGCTTCATCAACAAACTGGAATATGACGACTGGGCCGGACGCGGCGGCGTGGCCGGGCAGCATTATTATCAGGGCATTTTCCGGCTGGAACCGGGGCAAGCGATGATTATCGACACCGCGATGCCTGATCAGGTCCGCTATTGGAATGTGCAGCTGAACGATCCGCTGTGGAACACGATCGACTGGATCAATCATCAGAGCAGCCTGAATGGCGGCCAGGCCGTTCTGGACAGCGACGGCCGGTTTCGCGCCGTGATCGCGATCGACGATCCCGGCGTGCCCAACTGGCTGGACCCGGCCGGGCGGCTGGAAGGATCACTGATGCTGCGCTGGACCGGCGCGAGTTCGGGACCGGAGCCACTGCTGAAAATCGTGCCGGCGGCAGAGATACGCGCGCATCTGCCCAGCGATACGCCGGTGGTGACGCCAGAGCAGCGCGACGAAGCCCTCCGTCGGCGCAGGCGCGGGGCGCAATGGCGGCGACGCTGGTGATGGAATTCACCGGCAAGGTCGTCCTCGTCACGGGGGCGGGATCGGGATTGGGCCGTGCCGCCAGCCTGGCCTTCGCGCGGGAGGGCGCTATGCTGTGCCTGTTGGGGCGTAGCGGCGACAAGCTGGCGGAAACCGCGCGGTTGATCGAAGAAGCGGGCGGCCGCAGCGTGGAACTGCCCTTCGACCTGGGCGATGCCGATGATTGCGCTGCGTCGATCGCAGCGGCCGTCGCGGCGTTCGGGCGGCTGGACGTGTTGTGCAATATCGCCGCCGACGTAATGTTTCATCAATTGTCGGACGTCACGGCAGAGCAATGGCATCGCACCATCGCGTCCAACCTGTCCGGCCCCTTCTTCCTGATGCAGGCGGCGATGCCGCATCTGGTCGAAAGCCATGGCAATATCATCAGCGTGGCGTCCACCGCGGGCTTCATGGGCCAGGCCTATCTGGCGCCCTATACCGCGTCCAAATTCGGCCTTGTCGGCCTGACCCTGTCGCTGGCGATGGAGATGATGGACAGTCCGGTCAGGATCAACGTGCTGGCCCCAGGCCCGATGCGGACGGAAATGACGAAGGGCATGGCATTTCCTGACTTCGCCGATCCCCGATTGCTGGCCCGTTACACCGGGATGCGGCCGCCCTGCTCACCGGAGGATGTGGTTGAACCGCTGCTGTTCCTGGCGTCCGACCGCGCGCGCCGGGTGCATGGTGCCTGCTGGGCCGTGGATGGCGGGATCATGGCCGGATAGCCGAACCGATAGACTATAACAGAAGAGGATAGCTTTGCATGGCCGACCCACTGGCGCACCCGACATCGGCGGCGGACATCACGCCCGCCTATCTGACCAGGCTGATGGCACAGGCCGTGCCCGGCGTGACCGTCACCCATGTCGATATGGTGGAGGCCAAGACCTATGGCGAGCAGTTCGTGTCCACGGCCGGGCGCGTGATCGTCAATGTCCGCTATGGGCCGGGCAGTCCGGCAGACCTGCCCACACGCCTGGTCGTGAAGGTCGCGCGCGGCGTCGACAAGATATTGGCACCCTTCTACGAAAATGAGGTCAATTTCTACAACCGCGTCCGCCCCGAACTGGAGCTTGAGACGCCGCGCTGCTTCGGCGCGGGCTTCGATGCGGCATCGAGCGACTTTGCGATCGTGCTGGAGGACCTGACCCTGCGCGGCGCGACCTTTCCCAGCGTCCTGTCACCTGTAACGCTGGACAATGTGCGATCCATCCTGTCGCAGCAGGCCAAGCTGCACGCCCGCTTCTGGGAAAGCCCGCGCCTGCGGCCTGGCGGCGATCTGGCCTGGGCGGGGAGCCATGTCGAGGGCAAGGTGGCGGACCTGATGATGGTGGGGGCCGAGCCGCTGATCCAGCATGAGATCGACACCGTGTCGTTCAAGCGCGAAATGGTGCAGCGGTTGCGCACGACCGGCCCGGCCCTGCGCAACGGCACGCTGGCGCTGCACCGGCACCAGCAGAGCCTGCCCCAAACGCTGGTCGAGGGCGACATGCATATCGGCAACAGCTATATATTGCCTGACGGGTCGGGTGGCCTGCTCGACTGGCAACTCACCTGTCGCGGCCATCATATGCACGATGTCAGCTATCTGGTGACGACGGCGCTGTCAGTGGAGGATCGCCGCGCCCATGAACAGGATCTGGTCCGCTTCTATCTCGATAGGCTGGCGGTCGAGGGCGTGACCGATGGCCCCTCGTTCGAGGACAGTTTCACCGAGTTTGGCCGTTGCCTGATGTGGGGGGTCTATATCGGCTGGCTGACGACGCCGGTGGTCAATTATGGTTGGGAAATCAATGTCATGAACCATTTTCGCCTGACCACGGCTTTCGAGGATCATGATACGGCAGGCCTGATAGGGCAGATCGCGTAGCCGCAGTTTGGGTGTTGCAACACCAAAGTCAGGCCCGGCACCAGCTTTCGACGATGTCGATGACATTGGTGCGCCGCCGCGCCAGCACCTTGGGCGCGGTGACGTCCCGTTCGAAGCCGTAGGATACGGTGTAGCGGTTCGATACATTGTAGAAGCAGAGCGCGCTGATCGTCATATGCAGTTCCAGCGGGTCGATGCCTTCGCGGAAATGGCGGCTCTCCACGCCACGCGCCAGGATGTTGCGTAACTGTTCCACCACCTTGCGATTGCGTTCGCGAATGCCGGGAATCTCGCCGATATGCGCGCCGCGCAGGATATTCTCGTTCATCACCAACCGGACGAATTCGGGATGCTGGTGATGATAGTCGAAGGTCGCGCCGACCACGTCGCGCAGGGCGGCGTCGGGGGCGAGGTCGCTGCGCGTATTTGCGGCGTCGATCTCCCGCACCGCAGTATAGGCGCGTTCCAAAACGGCGCGGTACAGGCCTTCCTTACTGCCGAAATAATAATAAATCATCCGCTTGGACGCGTCGGTGCGGTCGGCGATCTCATCGATGCGCGCACCGCTCAGGCCCTTGTCAGCGAACTCCAGCGTGGCGACGTCCAATATGTTGAGACGGGTTTCCTCCGCCTCGCCAGCCCGTCCGCCCGCCTTGCCCTGCATATTCGTCGGCGATTTGGCCACGCATCCATCCTTTTTGTCCGCGACAAGGCATAGCTTGGCAGTGGCGCGTCCGACAAGAGAGGATGAAGGGACTGGATAGTTAGGGGACGAAAGCCAGCACCTGCCGCAATCCCGTCGCTGGTTGTGCGCCCGAGCGTTCCAATGCGTCCAGCGTCGCTGTCGCCATCGCGCGATAGGCGGGGAGCAGGTGCGGGCTTGTGGCAGACAGCGCGGACACATGGTCGGCGATGGTGTCGCCGTCGCCCCGCAGCAGCGGTCCCGACAGGGCGGCCATGCCCCGGTCAAGGCTGTTGTCGAGCGCAGCGCGGACGAGCGGAGCGAGCAGCGCCCCCGGTTCGGCGATTCCGGCCGCCGCCAGGGCGTCGCTCGCGCCGGCGATCAATGTCACCAGATGATTGGCGGCGTGGCAGAGGGCGGCGTGGTAGAGCGCGCGCTGTGCCTCCGCCACCTGCTCCATGATGCCGCCGAGCAGGGCGACAAGCGCGTGCGCGGCCCCGATCGCCGCCTGTGTGTCGGCGGTGACGACGAAGCGGGCGCCGACCATGCGGGCGGCTTCCTGAACGGGATCGCCGGTGAAGGTCATGGCCGGATGCACCGCCGCGGTCAGGGCGCCGCGCTGCGCCAATGGGGTGAGGAGCGCTGCGCCGCTGCGGCCGCTGACATGGAGGATGAAGGGTGCGGCGTCTGCGGGTAGTTGCTGCGCCAATGATACGACCAGATCGGGGATGGCATCGTCCGACACGGCGATCAGGATCAGGTCGCAGGTAGAGGCGATCGCCGTCAGGTCATGCGCCGCGCGCGCGTGGCCAATGCCAGCGACCATCGCGTCGCGCCGGGCCGGGTCGCGCCCCCAGACCAGCAGCGGATCGGTCGTGCGGTCGCGCAGGGCCAGAGCCATGGCGCAGGCGACGCGGCCTGTGCCGATGATGCCGATCCGGCGATAGGGTGGGTCGCTGCGCATTGCGGATGCTTAGAGCGGCTTTGCCATGCCGATCAAGCATCAAGGGCGGCGCGCTCCTTCGTCAAAGCGCATGTTCATCTTCCTCGCTGATGTCGGCGAGCTTGCCGGTGATCGGTAGCCTGCCGGGGCTGGTCTTGCGGAAGGGTATGAAACTGGCGCGGTCGGCGTCGAAGGCCATGTCCCAGGGGATATTATCGCCACGAAAGATGGGCGGGGCGTTGTTCGACCAGAGCAGCGAGCCGAAGCGGAAATCCCAGGCGCGCGGCACCCAGTTATCGTCCAGATAATCGGTGTCGGCGTGATATTCCGCCTCCCCCGCCTTCCCCGGCATGTCGCAATAATAATAGATGGCCGACGATATGCGATGGCGGGAAATGCCGCCACTGCTGTTCATCGTCTGGTTTTTCCAGCCTTTGGCTTCCATGATGTTGGCGCCGAGCATGACTTCGTCGATATCGTCCATGCCAAAGGCGATATGCATGAATTTGAAATGGTCCGGCGCGATCGGCAGGTCGCAATTCACCCAGAAGATCGAATGATGTTCGAACGTGCCGGGCGCGCGGGAGAAGATGCCGGTGCCCTTGCTATGGTCGACATAGCGGAAGCCCATGTGGCGCTCGTAAAACTCGAAGCTGCCGACATAGTCGGGCGAGAAGAAGACGACATGGTTGATCGTCTTGGGGATCGCCTTGCGCCGCCAGATGCGATGCTGGTTGAAGCGGGGATAGTGGCCGGGCGTGTTGACCGGGCTGGCTTGACTAACAACCGGTCGTTTGGCCCAAACGCGCAGACCGATCGGCTGGCCGTCGGGGCAGGTGCAATGGACCGTGCCGTCGGCGTCGCGTCGGACATCGATCTCCGACGCCAGGCTGGCGGCGACCTGTTCCAGTGCCTGCGCGCTTTCCACGCCCCATATGGTTTCCTTCAGCCCATCGCCGGGGAAGGGATCGGGCGTGGGCAGGCGCGGGTCGCCATGGCGGTAGAGGATCACGCGCGAACCGGAGGCGAGGCGGAAGGTCGCCTGCTCCTCGTCCGCCTGCTCCAGCGGCAGGCCGAAATCGGTCCAGAACCGCGTATGTTCAGCCAGATCGGCCACCCCGAAGATCGCGCTTTCGACGCCCAATATGCTCATGACAACTCCCTCATCCTGATCGTCACTATGCGGATGGGGGCTGAGCCACGGAAACGCATTTCATGGGAGGCTGGTATCGGTGGGGCGGATAGGTGGGAGAGCGCCTCGCGCACTGCCTTTTGTCGATGGCCGCTACCCCCGGCGGAACAGCATCGTCAGCAGGAACAGGATCGTGCGCCAGTCGAGCAGCCTGAGCGCGGCGCGGGCCTGCGTCGGGGTCAGCTTCGCGACCATCGGCATCGCGCCGAAAATCTTGCCGCGGATGATGAGGGCGTTGCCCTCCCGCTCGATCTTGCGGACGGTCATCAATTCCTTGTCCTGCGCGTCGAGGATTTTCATGACGGGCGGCTGGTTGGTTGCGTTCGTCATTGCACGGCTCCTGCGCAAACCTTGTCATAATCGATACCCATATCGTCCATCATCTGAATCGCGGTGGCGCGCCCTGCGCCGAAGACGCCGCCGCCCGGATGCATAAAGGGCCCGACCAGATATAGGCTTTCGATGCCCGGCACCCGGAAATGGCCCAGGTCCGGCGTGGGGCGATGCCCGACGGTCTGGTACATGAAGGGCGCGCAGCCGTGGATGTCGCCCTTGACGAAGCTGGCCGGGCTGTCGCGCTCATGATCCAGCGGCGATCGGACCAGCGTGCCGATGATATTATCCTCGTCCAGATTGCTGTAGAACAGGCGATATTGACGCAGACTTTCCTGCGCGATCTCTTCCTTCATCCGGTCCCAGGCGGCCGGGCCGCCTTCGTGCAAGTCGTAGGGGGCGAAGGTGACGCCGTAGAAGACGCCGCCGCCCGCCGGCGCACGGCTGGGGTCGTTGGCCGTGTTGTCGCCGCCCGCGATCAGGCGGCGCGGCGGCACCACGCCCCGGCGCAGATGATCGTAATCGAGCAGCATGTCGCGCATAGTATGGGTCTGGAGCAGTTCGGTCATCACGCCACCCTCCCCTTCGGCCCAGCGCAGCTTGGCTTTTTCCTTTAGAGCCATGTGCAACAGGTTGATCGAAAAGGTCGACGGCGTGACCCGTTCGGCGCGTTGCAGTACGGGTTCGGGGGTTTCGCTGACGAATTTGCGCAGCACATGGGGATGGATCGCGCCGATCACGCCATCCTTCGCCATGATGGTCTCGCCGTCGGTCATCTCCAGCCCGACGGCCTTGCCCGACGAGACGATGACGCGCTTCACCTCCGCATCGCAGCGCACTTCGCCGCCCATATGCTCGATCGCGCGGACCAGCGCCTTGCTGAGTTCGCCCGATCCGCCCTTGGGCATCGACACGCCATAGGTGTGGATGATGCCGGGCATCAGCAGCACGCCCATGCCGGTGCCCAGTTCGTCGGGCATCTGGAGATTTTCGGTGATGAGGCGGACGATGTGGATCTTCAGCCGGTCGCTTTCGAAATATTGGTTGGCGACGTCGAGCGCGGAGCGCTGCATGACGTCGAGCAGGAAGCGACCCTCGTCCGACTGGTCCATCATCGCGACGAAGGCGCCCATCGGGAAGGGGGGCGCGTAAAGGCCCGATAGGAACATCGGCAGCACGCTCTGGCTGATGCCGACGAACTTGCGATAGGCTTCGGCGTCGCGCGGGCTATATTGGGCGATCTCCTGACAGGTGCGGTCGAGGTCCTTCCACGTTCGCATCACCGTGCCATCGTCCCAGATGCTGACATGGGGCAGTTCGGGATAGATATATTCAAGCCCGAATTTCAACAGCAGGCCCAGCTCATCCTCGCGGATCATGGGATTGCCCTGGATCATGATATGCACATTGCTATGTTCGTCATGCCAATAGCCGGGCGTGATCAGTTCCCGCGTGGACACGCCGCCGCCGAAATGCGGCTTGCGTTCGAGGACCAGCACTTTCTTGCCCGCCTTGGCCATATAGGCGGCCGCGGTCAGGCCGTTATGCCCGCCGCCCATCACGACGATGTCAGTGTTGCTCATGTATGATCTCCAAAAAGGCGCGGAATTGGGCGATGCCCGGCACATGGGATGCGCAGCCGCCGTCGGCGACCAGTAGTTGCCCGGTGATGTTGCGCGCCGCGTCGGACGCCAGGAAGGCGACCGCTTCGGCAATATCCTCCGGCTCGCCCAGTCGGTCGCGCAGCGTTTCCGCCTCCACCGCCGCGCGCAACTGCGGCGGGAAGGCTTCGCGCAGCGCGGGCGTCATGGTCATGCCTGGCGCGACCGCATTGCAGCGCACGCCATGCGCGCCATGGCTGGCGGCGATCGATCGGGTCATCTGGATGATCGCCGCCTTGGACGAGCTGTAGGCTGCCTGGATCAGATGGCCCTGGAGCGCCAGGTTGCTGACGGTGTTGACGATATTGCCGCGCGTCGCGCGCAGATGCGGCAGGGCGGCGCGGCAGGCGATCATGGTGCCGCGCACATTGACGACATAGGTCCGGTCCCACAGCGCGGTGCCCATATGTTCGATGTCGCCATCCAGCCGGGCGATATCGGGACCGAGCAAGGCGGCATTATTGTGGAGGATGTCGATCCGGCCGCAATGGTCGATAACAGCGGCGACCAGCGCCTTGATCGACTCTTCGCTTTCCAGGTCCAGCGGGATCGCTATGGCGCCGGGCAGGCTGTCGGCCAGCGCCTGTGCTGCGTCCTGCGCAATGTCCGCGATCACGACACGCGCGCCGCGATCGGTCATCAGCCGCGCGGTCGCGGCCCCTATACCGCCAGCGCCGCCGGTGACGATCGCCACTTTTCCATCCAGACGGATCGCATCGGACCCCATCGCCCTCTCCTTTGATTGATCTTCTGGAAAAGCATCATAAGATAATCGGCAGAGGGGAGAAGATGGCACTTTTTTGTGCCGTCATAATCTGTTGATCCATGCCCGACTTTGACGATTTCGATCCCGCCTGCCGCGATGGCCTGGCTATGCTGGCCTGCGACATGGCGGAACATGGGGCCGAGCGCGACGCGCCGATCCGTACGGTCTTCGGGCTGTTGGGCGATCGCTGGTCGATGCTGATCCTGCTGCTGCTGGCGATCGCGCCCTTCCGCCATGCCGAATTGCGCCGCCTGCTCGACCGGCTGAGCGCGGAAGGAAAGATTTCGCAGCGGGTGCTGACGCTCAAACTGCGTCAGCTGGAGCGCAACGGCCTGGTGGCGCGATCGGTAAGCGGGGACGTGCCGCCCAGGGTCGGCTATGCGCTGACGCTGTTGGGCGACGGGCTGGTCGGGGAAGCGCGGCGGCTGCTCGCCTGGGTGCAGGCGAGCGGCACCGCGATCGAACAGGCCCGCGCTACGTTCGACAGCGCAGACTGATCGATCAGCCGCGCCCCTTGGGCGTGGAATCGCTCAAAAACTGGGCGGCCAGTTCCTGCCGCGCGATGCGGGCTTCGTCGAGGGACAGGACGCCATCCTCCTTAACCGGCATGGTAGGCGCCTGCGCGCCCGCGACGATCCGTTCCACCACCCAGCGTATCGCCGGGTCGTTATTGGTGGAGATATGCCACTGAATCGCCTCGCGGATCGGCGGGATGTCCATAGGCACTTCGTGCAAAGTGAGCGGCAGATAGTCCGCCACCCGCGTCGCCAGCCGCCGGTGCATGGTGGCGATCCGGTTGGAACCGATGACGAGGCCAGGCATCGACAGGAAACTGTGGGTCACGATCTCGATGCGGCGCTGGCGCTTCTGCCGCCGCACGAACCAGTCTTCGAATGCGGACACGCGCGCGCGGCCGAAGCGGGCGGTGACATGGCCCAATTCGAAATAGAGTTCCTTGGTCATCTGCCTGGCCATGGCGGGATTGCCGTTCCAGCCGACGACGACATAGTCGTCCTCGAACAATATCTGGCTCGGATGATCGGCGGAGATGGCATAGTCGATGGTGATGAGCAGATCGACCGCGCCGCGTTCCAGCGATTCCAGCAGGACTTCGGTCAGCGACTGGATTTCGAAGCGCATCCCCGGTGCTTCGCGTTGCAGGTCGGTCATCGCCGACGCCAGCAGGACTTCGGTGATATAGTCCGACGCCATGATACGGATGCTGCGGCCGGACGTCGCGGGGTCGAAGGGCGGTGGCACGGCGATGGTCGATCGGATCTGTTCCAGCACCGCGCGCACGGGATCGACCAGTCCTTCGGCGCGGGCAGTCAACACCATTTGCCGCCCCTTCTGCACCAGCAGGTCGTCGGCAAAATATTCGCGCAGCCGCCCCAGCGCGGACGAGGTGGCGGATTGGGACAGGCAGATACGATCCGCCGCCAGGCTGACGCTGCGTTCGGCGAGCAACGCGTCGAGCGCCACCAGCAGGTTGAGGTCCAGCCTGTCGAACCGCATCGTCTCTCTCCTTTCAGCCTGCCGCTATGACCGACAGCGCGTTGGCGACCAGGGTAGCAGGGTCACCATCATGGGCAAAGCCCGCGCGGTCGGCCGTCGGTGTAGCGAGCGGCGGATGCGATCCGAAGGCGGCTTCCAGCGCCGGGTCGGGGCGATAGGTGGCCAGATCGGTCGAGACGGCGCATTGGCGGGCGATCTCTGCGGCGAGGTCACCCATGGTGATGCGCTGCGCGGGCAAGGTCACGACACGGGTGGCTGGCATCAGCGATGCGTCCATGGTCAGCGCATGGAGGAGATTGTCGGCGCAGCGGCCGACCGATTGCGCCCAGATTGTGGCCCCCGCCGACACTGGGCAGATGAACGGTTCACCCGCGCGCAGGGCGTGGAACAGGTCGCTCATGAAGGCGGACTTCATGCCCGACGGGCCTCTGGGCCGGGCGAGGATGCCGGGCAGGCGGACGCTGACTCCCTCGATCTCGCCGCGGTGATGCATCATCGCGACCGCGACTTCCATCATCGCCTTGTGCCCGCCATAGACCATGCGTGGGGAAAGCGGCGTGCGGTCGTCCACGCCCGACGCGGGCAGCGGGTCGCCGAACACCGCGATCGAGCTGGCATAGACGATGCGGGGTTTGTCCCCCGCTGCCTTCGCTGCGTCGAGCAGGTCGTACATGGCGTCGATATTCACCCGGCGCGAGGCGGCGGGATCGGCTTCCGCCGCGCCGCCCGGCACGGTAGCGAGATGGACGAGCGCGCGGCATCCATCGCGCAGCGCCTCCGCTCGCACTGCCGCCGAGCAGATGTCGCCCACGACCGCGCGCGCGCCGGCCGGGATGCCGCCAGGCGCGCTGTCCATGGCGACGACGGGTTCGCCCGCGTCCAGCAGCCGCTGTACCAATTGGCGGCCGACGAAACCGCCCGCGCCGGTTACGATGATGGTCATGGTTTAATATCGATCCGCATAATGATCCCGCACATCTTCGCTGAAACTGCCGAGCGGATAGGCCAGCATCTGCGCGTTCCAACTGTCCCACTGGAGACGCATCTCCTTGAGCCGGGCGGGATCGTCGGGCGCAAGATCGGCGCGCTCGCGTTCGTCCTGCGCCAGATTGAACAGATGTTCCTTGCCGCCGAGCTTGAGATATTTCCAGTCGCCCTGCCGCAGCGCCGCCTGCCTGTTCGCCTTGAACCGCCAATAGAGCGAGCGAGCGACCGGGGCGGTCTTACCAGTCAATTGCGCCGACAGGTCAATACCGTCGAACGTGCCGGCCTTCGCCACATTGCCGCCCGTCATGGCGAGCAGCGTGGGCAGAAAGTCCATCGAGATCATCACCTGATTGCTGGTCGATCCCGGCGCGATATGGCCGGGCCAGCGGACGAGCAAGGGCACGCGGATGCCGCCTTCCAGCAATTCCCCTTTCACACCAGTAAAGGGCCAAGTCTCGGAGAAACGCTCCCCGCCATTGTCGCTGGTGAAGATGATGATCGTATTGTCGGCCTTGCCGCTGCGCTCCAGCGCGGCGAGCAATTTGGCGACATTCTGGTCCATCTCCTCGACCATTTCCTTATATTTAGCAAGGCTGCCGCCATTATAGTGGAAGGAGGCGCCGAGCGTCGGGGCGACCGCCGCATCCTCGCGTCCCTCCCATGGCCAGTGTGGGGCATTGAAATGGAGGCTGAGGAAGAAGGGCTTGTCGCTGGCCTGCTCGATCGTCTTGACCGCTTCGTCGCCAAACAGGTCGGTCAGATAACCGTTGCGCTCTATGGCCGTGTCGCCCTGCGCCAGGCCGATGCCGACATCCTTGCCGCCCATCACCATATGGTGGCGGAAATAATCGGCTGCGCCTTCGACGATGCCGAAAAACTCGTCATAGCCATGATGGAGCGGGCTATGCCTGGGCGGCTCGCCCTGATGCCATTTGCCCACCAGCTTGGTGCGATAGCCCTGCGCGCGCAGCACCGACGCGATGGTCGGCCGGTCGAGCGGCACGCCGATGCCCGCCGGTGCGCCGGGACCGAGCGGTTCTTCGACCCCGATCGGAAAGCGATATTGATAGCAGCCGGTCAGCAACCCGGTGCGGGTCGGCGAACAGATCGCACTATTGGCATAGCCCTGCCGCAGCATGACGCCCTGAGCGCCGATGCTGTCGATCGCCGGGGTCTTGATATGGTGCGATCCGGTGCAGGACAGGTCGGCATAGCCCAGGTCGTCGGCCATGATGAAGAGGATGTTGGGACGGTTGGCTTTGGGGACCGCGGCCTGCCCCTCGCCCGTGACGGCAAGCGCGCTGAGTGCGCCCGCACCGCCCATGAATGACCGTCGATCCATATGCATCCCGTCTTCCTTTCCCACTATGCCCCCGCTCGCCCTCAGCCGAACGGGAGAAGATATTATGCGTGTTCTTCTATACGATCAGAAATTCGCCGAGAAGCGCACGCCATAGGTTTGTGGCGCGGTGTAGCGGGCGACTGCCATGCCGATCGGCGAGCGCTGGGGCGTGGCGACGCGACGTTTGTTTTCCAGATTGTAGAGAAAGGCGCCCAGCGACCAGCCGCCATCGGCCGCGCGCAGCGTCAGGTTGAGGTCAGTTTGCCAATAGGCGCGGATATGTTCGAAATCGAGATATTCGAACGCGCCCCATTGATCGTCGCGCCAGGCGGTGGCGATATTGCCGACCAGTTCGAGCGAGCGGCCCAGCGGCACGACCTGTTCCGCGCCGAGGTTCACGGTCCATTTGGGGGAATAGAGCAAGGGATTGCCCGAACAGTTGAAGTCCTTGACCGGCGCGCCGCCTGCAGTCGCCCCGGTCAGGGTAAAGGGGCAGGCGATATTGTCGCGCGGCGAAGCGGTATAGAGATGCAGGTCGTCATAGGTGGCTTTCAAATATTGCACCTTGGCGTTCAGCGTCGTCGTCGGCGTCGCCTTGACCATGGCGTCGATGTCGAAGCCCTTGATCGTGGATTTGCCCGCGTTTTCGTTGGAGTTGATGAGCGTGCCGCTGGTGTCGACGGTGAAATAGGTGATCTGCTGGTCCTTATATTTCCAGTAGAAACCCTCGACGTTCAGCTGCACGCGATTGTTGAAGAAGCGGTTCTTCGATCCCACCGTATAGGCGGTGATGAATTCGGGATCGTAAGTGGATTTGCCCTCCGCCAACTGGAAGCCGCCGGCGCGATAGCCGGTTTCGACCGTGGCGTAGAGCAGGTTTTGCGGGCCGAGATCGAATTCCGCCGACGCTTTCCAGGTGACGCGCGAATAGGTGCCGCGGTCGACCACAGGGTTGTAGGTTTTGAGGATCGTGCCGACGCCGTTCAGCAGCGGGAAGACCTGCGGATTGGCCTGGTCGGTGCTGCCGGGCGCGATCCATCCGTTGCTGGCGAGCCAGTTGACCGTGTCGCCGGTGGTCAGGAAATTGGGATAGCGCGGCAGGCCATTGGGTGCGGCGCAACCTGCGGCGAATGACGCTGGCGGGGTGATGTTGGCGGGTGGCAGGCCACCGCAGAAGGTGATGAAATTGTTGATGATGCCGTCCATCGACTTCTTGTCGCGAGTATAGCGCGCACCGCCGACCAGGCGGAAGCGGTCGCTGACATTGGCGGTCAACTGGCCGAAGGCAGCCCAGCTCTTGGTCTTGTGCGTGTAGGATTGGATCGGCAGGACAAATTCCTGATTATATTCGTTCTGCGCATCGATCTTTTCGTTGAAGTAGAAGCCGCCGACGACATAGTCGATCATGCCGACCGCCCCGGCGAGGCGGGCTTCGAGGCTATATTGTTTATCGGTTTCGGCGTTGTAGGCGGTGTTGAAGGCGGGGCCGTAGAAGAAACTGTCTCCCTTCGACTTGCGGAAGGCGGGGACGAGCGTGAAGGTACCGATATCGGTCTTCCAGTTCAGTTCGGCATTGACGCCCCAATAGGTGTAGTCGACCGATTGCTGCTGGTTCATCGCGTTGAGGAAGCCGAAGCCGGGGGCGCCGATCAACGTCTGCCGATAGGCGTTGGCGGCGTCGGTGTTATAGCCTTCCGACGTATCGAACGGGCTGGGTGTGAATGTATAACCCGACGGACCTGGCGTATAGGCGCCGATATAGCTGCCCCCCGGCCCGACGCCGCCGACCTTGGTCCAGTCCGCACCGATGCGCAGCGAAATGTCATCGGTTGGTTCGATTAGGAACTGACCGCGCAGGCCGGTACGCTTCAAGTCGTCGCTGCCGTCGCGATTATAGCCGTCATGTACCTGCCGCGTGGCGGCGACGCGCAGCGCGCTGGTGTCACCGGTGACGAGGTTCAAATAGCCATCGACATTGACCGCATCATAATTGCCAAAGGAGACGTTGAAGCCCGCGCCATTCTTGCCCAGTTCGGGCCGCGCGGGGATGATGTTGACCGCGCCGCCGGTGGCGTTGCGGCCATAAAGGATGCCCTGCGGTCCTTTGAGCACCTCAACACGGGCAAGGTCGTAGAAGGCGGAGCCGAAGGCACCCGCCGCGCGGCCCAGCACGACGCCGTCATAGCTGGGGGTGACGGCAGGGTCGTTATAGCTGCTCGACGTGATGTTGCCGACGCCGCGGATGAAGATGGAGGTGTTGGAGCCGCCGCCATTGGTGACGGTGATGGCGGGGACGCTCTTGGTGATATCCTCCGCCTTGGTGATGCCCTGCTGGATCAGTGTGTCGCCGGTCACGGCGTCGATCGCGATTGCGGCTTTTTGCGCGCTTTCCGACTTGCGCTGGGCAGTGACGACGATTTCGTCCAGTCCTACCGATGCCTGCGCGCCCTGATCGGCGATCTGCGCCAGGCCCTGAACGGGCGCGGTCGCCATCATGCCGACGATCGCAGTGGTGGCCAGCAACAAACTACGCATGTCTCTCTCCCCTATGATTTGATTTTGTGATTTGATTTTGGCCAATTGTGGTCGGCGGTGTGGAAAAGTCACATTGATTTGCTGGATTCGACCTATCTGCGCCACGCGGACGGTGGCGAAACAATCGGCGCTCCTATCGACACTCCCGATAGCAGCTATTGAGGCAAAGCGTTTTCCGCCCGCCCCCGTCCGACCGATAGCCAGGACAGAGAAGCGTGTGCGGAGAGGGTAACATCCATGGTTTCGGGTCGGATTTCGGGCAGGCGCATCCTGATCGTGGGCGGCGGCATCGGCGGGATGGCGGCCGCGATACGCTTTGCCGAACAGGGCGGACAGGTCACGTTGATCGATATCGACCCGCAATGGCGCGTCTATGGCGCGGGCATCACCATCACCGGGCCAACATTGCGCGCCTATAGGCGGCTGGGTCTACTAGACGCGATCAAGGCACAGGGCGCGATCGCGGAGGGGGCGACGATATTCCGCTATGACGGCACGCGGCTGCACGACTTGGACGAACCGGCGCTGGAGGAAGGATTGCCCGCGACCGGCGGGATCATGCGCCCGGTGCTGCACCGGATCATGCAGACGCGGGTCAGGGCGCTGCCGATCGCCATCCGACTGGGCCTGACCGTCAGCGCGCTGGCCCATAGGTCCGATGGCGGCGTGGACGTTACCTTTTCCGACGGCGGGCAGGCGGATTTCGACCTGGTCGTGGGCGCAGACAGCATCTATTCGGGCGTGCGCCGGCTGGCCTTCCCGCATATGGGCGAGGCGCAGCCGACCGGCCAGGGATGCTGGCGCCTGTCCATCCGCCGTCCGCCGACACTGACCAAGGGCGAATTTTATTTCGGCCATCGCGTGCCCGCGGGGATCAACCGGTGCGGCGCGGAGATGGTCTATCTGTGGATGCTGACGCCGCGTGTCCGGCGGGCGAACCATTTCACCGAAGAGGAGCTGTTCGTGCAACTGCGCGACAATCTGGCCGATTTCGGCGGCAATGCCGGCTGGATTCGCGATCATATGACGCGCGACGACTGGATCAACTATCGCCCGCTCGCCGCCGCCTTGCAACCCGGACCATGGCATGACGGGGCGATCGTGCTGCTGGGCGACGCGGTTCATGCCACCACGCCGCACATGGCCTGCGGCGCGGGCATGGCGGTGGAAAGCGCGCTGGTGCTGGCCGAGGAACTGGACCGGGCCGACACGGTCGAGGCGGGCCTGGTCGCCTATCAGGCGCGCCGGTTCGACCGGTGCCGCCATGTGATCGACACCAGCATCAAGGTCGGCCGGATGCAGCTGGACGGGGATTCGCCCGATGCGATCGGCGCGGCGATCGGCGCAGGGCTGCACAGGCTGGCCGAGGAATATTGACGGGGTGCGCTACCAGGCGGTCGCGCCGGCATCGACGGCGATGTCGGTGCCGGTGACATAGCGCGCCTCGTCCGACGCCAGCCACACCGCGCACCAGCCGATATCGTCCGGCTCGCCCAGACGTTGCAGCATATTCTTGGCGCGCACTTGCGCTTCGAACGCCGGGTCGGCGGCCAGGTGGCGCGCCGTCGCAGCGGTGCGGATGAAGCCGGGCGCGATGCTGTTGGCGCGGATCCCGTGCGGCGCGCCCTCCATCGCGAGCTGGCGGGTCATGGCCAGCACCCCGCCCTTGCCCGCGCAATGCGCGAGCGCAGGCGATCCTGCCAGCGCGTGGCGCGCATTGGCCGACCCGAAATTGACGAGCGACGCGCACCCGCTGGCCTTAAGCCAGGGCCAGGCGGCGCGGGTGGCGAGGAAGACGATATCCAGTTCGCCGCTAAGCGTTGCTTTCCAATCGGCATAGGACAGCGTTTCGAGCCAGTCGAAGCGCGCAAAGGCGGCGGCGTTGATCAATATGTCGATGCGGCCATGCTGCGCGCCGATGCGCTGGAACAGGACGTTGGTCGCATCCTCGTCCAGCAGGTCGCAGATTTCGTCCGCGCCGTGGCGATCGACGCCGATCACGGTCGCGCCCTCCGCCGCGAACAGCCGGGCGCAGCCCTGGCCGATGCCGTTGCCGGCGCCGGTGACGACCGCCAGCTTGCCTGCCAGCCGGTCAGCCATGGGCGATCGCTCCGCCTACCGGCTGGTCGCCACGCCGGAAGGGCGCGACCAGCGCGGCCACCGCCCCCGCCAGCGCGCCCAGCGACAGCAGGACGAAAGCGCCGGCAAGGCCCCCTGCCTGTTTCGACAGCAATGTCACGACGAGGGGGCTTAAGAACTGGCCGAAGGCGAAGGCGCTCTGCCACAGGCCGGCACCGCGCGCCCTGATTTCAAAGGACAGCAGGCTCATCGCCCAGACCAGCAGCGTTGGCAGCAGCAGGCCTGCGCCAAGCTGGTTGAGGAAGCAGCCGATCAGAAAGGCCGTCGGCGCATGGGCCAGCCCCATGACGCAGAAGCCCGCGGCCAGCAGCGCAAATTCGACCGGCAACAGCCGCCCGATCGGCCAACGCCCGATGCGCGAATAAAGGAAGGTGCCGAGCGGCACGCCGATGCTGGCGACCGATGTCAGGAAGCCGATGCGCGCCGGATCGTGAAGGCCCAGCGCGTACAACCCCGACGACGCCTGGATTTGCACCGTGTAGAAGAAGACCGAGCCATAGATGGTGATGGCGAGGATCATCGCCATCCGCCGCCAGGGGAAGCCGACCCAGCCGCGACCGTCGCGCGCCGCCGTCGCCCGTATGTCCGCGTCGCCGCGCGGTTCCCAGGTGAAGCGCAACACCAGCGCGAACATGATGAGCGCGGAGGCATAGGCCCAAAAGGGCGTGCGCCAGCCAAATGCGCCTAATTGCCCGCCCAGGTTGAAGAACAGCAGCGCGGAGAGCGAAGCGAAGGCGGTTTGCGCCGCCAGCCATTTGCCGCGCGCAGCTCCCCTATAATAGTCGCCGATCATCGTGGTCGACAGCACCATGATCGCCGCTTCGGCCAGGCCCACGCCAACGCGCGAGAGCAGGATGGCGGGTAGGCTTTTCAGGAAGATCGGCGCGATCCCCACCAGCGCATAGAGCAGGAAAGCGAGCAGCAGCAGGCGGCGGCGGCCGAAGCGGTCGCCCAGCATCCCGGCGAGTGGCGATAAGAAGGCGACGCATAGCGCCGGGATCGTCAGGATCATCGGCACCCAATATTCATGGGCTGGCACAGTGCTGAAATCGGCGAGCAATTGCGGCAGGATTGGCGCGAGCAGCACGATCGCCATGGTCGACAGGGTGATCGGGAGCAACAGCGCAAAGCCGGTGAGAAAACCCGGCGCGGGATCGCCGTCCGTGGTGGCGCTGCGATCTGTCATGCGGCTTGCTCGTCAGCCATGTGCCCGGCCCTCTCCTTGTTATGCGGGCAAGTTAAGGGCCAGCACCGGGACGGGGTCAAACCCAAAGCATTGAAACCAGCTATTGACCGCAGCGCAGGCGCGGATCAGCCGTCGGGTTCCTCGACAAATTCGATGAGGTTTCCCGCGCAATCGCGCAGGAAACAGCCCTTGCCGAACGCTTCGCGCACGATGAAGGCGATGTCGGCCTGCTTGGCCGCCATCTCGACCAGAAAATCCTCCAGATCCGCGACGCGGAAGGCGACATGCTTGTTGCCATGGGTCTTAAGGTCGGACGGCGGGTGCCGCCGATCGTCCGGCAGGGGCGCGGCCCCCTCCACCTCGAACAGTTCGAAACGCAGCGGTCCCTTGCGCAGCATCGCCGCCTGCGCGCGCGCCGCGGCGATGGGGAAGCGTTTTTCGAGCGTGAAGCCCAGCACCCGGCCATACCAGTCGATCGCCGCGTCCAGGCTGGGCACGCTGACGCCGCCATGGTGGAAGGTGAAGTCAGCCATCGCCCTTCTCCCGCGCAATCATCGCCTCGATCAGCCGCCGCGCCCGCGTGCCACCCTGGTCGATGCCGAGCGACAGCGGCTTTTCCGCCCAGAAGTCGCGGCCGGCCATATTGGCATAGGCGGCCTCGATCATCGGCTTGTCCTCCTGGTCGAAGGCTTCGCCGAACAGGCGCAGCAGCGCGACGTCGGTTTCGGTCGAGTCCAGCGCGTCATAACGGGTGGAAGACCAGAAATAATGGGTCTGGTGATCGTTGGCGGGGGTCAGGATATGCGCCTGGGGCACTTCGAACCCCGTGTCGCGTGGGCTGCCATGCGGGCAGATGCCGACCATCAGCCGCATCGAGGCGGGGGCGTTCCAGCGCATTTCCAGCCAATGATCGACCACCGCGTCGTCGGGGACATAGCCGCGCGCGACCGACGGGGGCGCGATGCCGGGCATCCACCAGTCGCTGTGCAGCGTATCGCCCTCCATATAGGCTTTGTGCCGTCCGGCGAAGATCACCCCCTGCCCGGCGAACGTCCCCTTGTGGACAAATTCGATATGGCTGAGGTCGAGCAGATTGTCGGTGCCATATTCATATTGCGCCTGCATCAGCGTGTAGCCGCGCACGGTGCGGCTGGCGGGCGTATCGGGGATGAAGGTAAAGTCCGGGATCAGCGCTTCATCGGCATCCTGCCGGTCGCCGCCCCAGAGCCAGAGGATGCCGTCACGCTCGACCAGATGGAAGGCGGGGACGGACGCCCCTGCCGGAATCCGGTCGGCAAAGGGATTACGCACGCAGTTGCCGTCCGGCGCGAAGGCCAGGCCGTGATAGCCGCAGACTATCCTGTCGCCATCGCGCGTGCCCAGCGACAGCGGCGCAAAACGGTGGGGGCAGCGATCGCGCAGCGCCGCTACGCCGTCCGCTGTGCGAAAGACGAACAGCCGGTCGCCGCGGATTTCGCGCGAGAAGCCGCCCTCCCCCAGCTCGTCCGCCCAACCCGCCATATACCAGCAGCGTTGCGGATAATCGGCCATCCTCTCCTCCTCTTTCTTTATCTTTATTCTGGCATGGCGGCGAATGTCTCCGCGCACCAGTCGGCGATATAGTCGCGCATCCCGGTGCCATTGTCTGCGCCGCAATGTTCGACCTCGAAATCCGCCTTGGTGAACATACGCAGCGTCCGCTTGGGGCTGTTCACGGCCTGGTCGTAGCTGAGGTGCGCGTTGAAGGCGGGGATCTGCCGGTCATTCTCGCCATGGGTGACCAGGAACGGCACCCGGATTTTTTCGACCTGCCCGTCGAGCGTGATCTGGTCGGCATAGGCGAGGAAATCGGCCTGATTGTCGATCCCGAACACCCACATCACATGGTCCCAATAATGGGGCACGGGATTTTCGCCCTCATTGACGATCCGCTCGCGCTGGCGCCGGCCCCAGACATGATTCGCGCCCATCACCGCACACAGGGCATAGCGCGGGTCATTGGCGGCGATGCGCGGGGCGTGATAGCCGCCGAAGGACAGGCCGAATATGCCGATCTGCGACGCGATCACGTCCGGCCGGGTCAGCAGATAATCGAAGGCGGGCGATCCCCAGCGTTCCGCATCATAGACCGCCGTCAGTCCGCGCTTGCGCAGCGCCTCCCCAGTGCCGGGCTGGTCGACGAAGAGGGTGTTGATCCCGCGTTCCAGATTGGCGGCGCCATGGCCCGCCATATTGACCTGTTCCTTCATCGAATCGAGGCCGTTGACGGACACCAGCGCCGGGCGCGGCGTGCCCGACCCGTCATGGACGAAGATGGCGGGATAGGCGCTGCCTTCATAAGGGATCTCGACAAAATCGACATGCAGACCGCGCAGCGCCACGCCCCTGGCATATAGCGCCAGCCCCCGATCATAGGCCGCCCAGCGCGGCGCATAGTCCCGGCTCTGCATCCGTTCCGCCGCCAGATAATAGCCCGATGCGCGCAGATATTTGCTGCCTGCTGACAGGGTATAGCCTGCCACCTCGTCCGCCGCCGCATTGGCCGCGACTTGATCAGCGACCCGCAGCCAGCTGTCGAACATCTGTGCGCTGCCCGCATCCGCGCCGCCTTTGGCCGCGTCCATGATCGGGCGGTTCGCCTCGTCGATCTCGCCATGATTGCCGCCGCACACCAGCGCCAGGTTGGTCGCAAGATTCCAGACATAATTGCCGGGGAAGGGTTCGAACATGCCTGCGTCCTTATCATTGATCTGTCTATGATCTGGCGCGCCGGTCGGGCGGGCGCGCATCCTCATCGCGCCAAAGACCGCCGGTCCCGGTCCAGATCAAATCGAAATTATGGAGGTCGGCTATCGATAGATTGGCGTTGACGGACAGGGGCGCACGGTCCCATCGCCTGGACCCAAGACAAGGAAGAGGAGAGCATATGCGGCTGGCGACGCAAAAGGATGGCGGCAGGGACGGTCGGCTGGTGATCCTATCCCCCGATGGCGACCATTGCGCGCCCGCCCCGGTCCGCACCTTGCAGGCGGCGATCGAACATTGGGATGCGTTCGCCGCGCAGGCGCAGGCGATCGACGCCTTTCCCGACCCGCTGGAGCCGGGCGCGCTGACCGCGCCCCTGCCCCGCGCCTGGCAATGGCTGGACGGGTCGGCGTTCGAAAGCCATGGCGCGCTGATGGACAAGGTGCTGGGCATCAGCCCGGAAAAGACCGGCCGGCCGCTCATGTATCAGGGGCTTTCGGATCGCTTTTACGGCCCCACGGACGACATCCCGATGCCCGACGAGGCGCTGGGCATCGATTTCGAGGGCGAATATGGCGTCATCGTCGATGAAGTGCCGATGGGCACCGATGCGGACGCCGCGATGGCGCATATCCGCCTGATCGTGCAGATCAACGACTGGTCGCTGCGCGCGCTGGCCGGGCCGGAGATGAAAACCGGTTTTGGCTGGGTGCAGGCCAAGCCCGCCTGTTCAATGGCCCCCTTTGCCGTGACGCCCGACGAACTGGGCGACCAGTGGCGCGACGGACGCGTGTGCATGGATTTGCTGGTGGACTGGAACGGGACGCGCTTCGGCGCGGCCAATGGCGCGCCGATGGGCTTTGGCTTTCACGAACTGGTCGCCCATGCCGCCCGCACCCGCCATCTGCCGGCCGGCACGGTGATCGGGTCCGGCACCGTGTCCAATGCCAATTTCCGCGAGGTCGGATCGTCCTGCATTGCCGAACGGCGCGGGATCGAGATCGTGGACGAGGGCGCGGCGCACACCAGCTTCATGCGCTTTGGCGACCGCGTCCGCATGGAGGCGCGCACGCACGACGGCCGCGCGCCCTTCGGCGCGATCGACCAGCGCGTCATCGCCTATCCAGGAGCCTGATATGACTGATCTGAGCGATTCCGGCCTGCCGCCCGTCCAGCGCGTCGTCACCGGCCATGATGCCGATGGTCGCGCCGTCTTCAAGTCGCAGGACGTGACCCCGACCCGGATGATCCCGTCGGGCGACGCTTCCTTCCTGTTGATCTGGACCACCGAAACGGTCCCGGCCGACAATAATGACGAAACGGACGGGCGCGCGCGTGACGCGGGGCTGACGCTCAACAAGGGATCGGTGATCCGCATCGTGGACATGCTGCCCGGCAAGCAATCGCCCATGCACCGCACCAACAGCATCGATTATGGCATCGTGATGGCGGGCGAGATCGAACTGGAGCTGGACGACGGCCGGGTGACCACGGTGCGCGAAGGCGGCGTCATCATCCAGCGCGGCACCAACCATCTCTGGCGCAACGTCTCCGACAAGCCGTGCCGCATCGCCTTCATCCTGATCGAAGCGCCGGCCTATCTGCATGACGGCCAACCGCTGCCGGAGGATAAGCCGGACCATCAGGCGCAAGCGGCGCAATGAGATTGTTCGACCTGAGCGGCAAGGTGGCGATCGTCACCGGATCGACCCGCGGCATCGGACTGGCCATTGCGCAGGCGCTCAAGGACCATGGCGCGCAGGTCGCCATCTCCAGCGAGGATGAAGCCGATTGCGCGCGGGTCGGGCGCGAACTGGACATGATCGCCATTCCCGCCGAAGTGACCGACGCGGCGCAGCTTGCCGCGCTGGTCGACGGCACGGTCGCGCATCATGGCGGGCTGGACATATTGGTCTGCAATGCCGGGATCACCGGACGGCCAGGCCCATTCGCCAGCATCGACATGGACGATTACGACCAAGTGATGGCGATCAACCTGCGCAGCCAGGTTCGATTGTGCAACCTGGCCCTGCCCCATATCGCCGCGCGCGGGGGCGGCGCGGCGATCCTGTTGTCCAGCCTGTCGGGCCTGCGCGGCAATCGCGCGATCAACGCATATGCGCTGGCCAAGGCGGGGGTGGCGCAGCTCGCCCGCAACCTGGCGGTGGAATGGGGGCCGCGCCAAGTCCGGGTCAATGCCATATCGCCCGGCTTCATTCGCACTGCATTGTCCGCGCCGCTGATCGCGGACGCCGCCTTCATGCAGCGGCGCATGGCCATGACCCCGCTGCGCCGCCCCGGCGAGGTCGATGAGGTCGCGGGCGCCGCGCTGTTCCTGGCCGCGCCGGCGGGTGCATTCGTCACCGGCCAGAATCTGGTGGTGGATGGCGGTACGCTGATTTCAGATGGGAGTTGAGCGGCTATTCTACGCACACACCGGCACGGGCCAGTCGTCCGTCCGCCGCGATCAGGGCGGCCATATCGAACAGCGAGTTGGACAGTTGTACGGGCTTTTCCGTTGTCAGGCGCATCAGCGGCGCGGTGACGTGCGACAGCGAAAGCGACACATGCGGCCCGACCTGTTCGATCGCCCCCTGCCCGGTCAATCGCTTATGCCCCGGTGCGTCTCCAGCCCCTGAAGGCGCCAGATACGGTTAAACGAGAGGCGGATGCACGACAGCGGCGCGATGTCGATATTGAGCGTCGTTGCGGGCGGGAAGCCCAGGGTATGGGCGAGAGCGGCGCGCATCGTCATGGGATGGGTGATGGCGCAGACGGGTTGGGCCTGGGTCGCCATTTGGTCGATCCATGCGCCTATCCGCCGCTGGACCGTCGCCATGGCTTCTCCGTCAGCGGCGGCGCTTTTGGGGTCTGCCAGCCAGCCGGACAGGATGGTCGGCTCGTCCGCCAATATGTCTTCCATCGATCGTCCCGACCATCGTCCTGCATCCCTGTCTGCAAGAGCGACCTCCTCTGTGGCGCTGACGCCCATGGCCTCGGCCGTCTGGGTCGCGGCGTAGGAAGGGCTGCGGAAGACGGAGGCGGCCACCTTCGGGGGCAGTCGATAGCTGGCAGCATCGCGCGCGCCGCGCGGGTCCAGGCCCTCGTCCGATGCCGGGAAGCCGCCGATGCGGCTCGATGGCGTGGAGGCCACACAGAGAAGAAAGAGCGACGTGCCCAGTGGAACCTCCAACAGCTGTTGACGAGCGGCCTTGCCTCACTCTAAACGCCAAGGGCATCAGGAAGAAGAAGCCGGTGAAATTCCGGCGCGGTCGCGCCACTGTGATCGACGGTCAACGTCGAGAGCCAGACCTTCCTCCTGAACGATATCTCTCGCGGGACGCGCAATCCCCTACAGGAGCATGACCATGGCAGCCAGTGCCGCATTGTTTGACGATCATTTCATTCCGATCCGGGGCGTCAGCGCCATTCCGGTCGAGGACATTGCTCCCTGGGCCGTGTTCGGCGCTTTGATCGCGCTCATTTTTCTCTATTTCGTGAGTACGGAACAAGGCGCTTTTGCGCTGTTCGACGGCCTCTATGTGCATGAATTCGTGCATGACGGCCGGCATCTTCTCGGCTTCCCCTGCCACTGACCGGGCGATGACGAAGAGCCTGTTGTGGCGTGGCATGGTGGTCGGCATAGTGGCGGCCATTATCGCGACGATGTTCGCCCGCCTGACCGCGGAACCCCAAATCGACCTCGCCATCGGATATGAGAGCGTGCACGCGGCCCATCATATGGATGCGCGCGTGCATGAAAAGGAATTGGTGAGCCGCGCGACGCAGAAGGGCGCGGGGCTTCTCACGGCGATGATGCTGTATGGCGCTGCCGTCGGCGGCATATTCGCGTTGCTGTTCGCTTATGGTTATGGCCGTTTCGGGCAGGCGGGGCCGCGCAGCTTCGCGCTGCTGCTGGCGGCGCTCGCCTTCCTGCTGATCGTCATCGTGCCGGGGATCAAATATCCCCAGACGCCGCCGGCCGTGGGGAGCCATGACACCGTCGGCCTGCGCACCGCCGCCTATTTCGCAATGATCGCGCTGTCCGTGGGTGGCGCGGTGATCGCATCGAAACTGCGCGCCGCCCTGGTCCGGTCGCGTAAGGGCATTGACGCGACGCTGCTCGCCGTCGGCGGCTACATCATGTTGGTCCTTCTGGGCCAGTGTCTATTGCCCGTCGTCAATGAGGTGCCGGCCGATTATCCCGCGACCCTGCTCTGGAATTTCCGGGTCGCCGCCATCCTGACCCAGATGATCCTCTGGGCCACGATCGGGATCGCCTTTGGCTTGTGGGCCGAACAGGTTATGCGCCGCCAATAGATGCCGTAATGGGTGCCTGGGCGGCGGCCGAAACTCCGGTGACCGCGACAATCATCCGGCCGGGCGTGCCGGCCTTGTGCCCGGACTTGCATTGGGCAAAGCGGCGTCACCCCCCGCCCCCGCTCGGATACCCCATGATAAGACGATTATTCGGTTCCTCTACGCACGACATGGCCATCGACCTTGGCACGGTAAATACAGTCATCCACGTCCGCGATCGCGGCATCGTCCTCAATGAGCCATCCGTCATCGCGATCGAGACTGTCGGCGGCGTGCGGCGCGTCAAGGTGGTCGGCAATGAAGCCAAACCGATGATGGGCAAGACCCCCGCCAACATCCAGGCGATCCGGCCGTTGCGCGATGGGGTGATCGCGGACATCGATGTGGCCGAACAGATGATCAAGCATTTCATGGCCAAGGCGATCGGCGGCAGCGGGCGCTTTAGCCGCCGGCACGAAGTCGTGATCTGCGTGCCGTCGGGATCGACCATGGTGGAGCGTCGCGCCATTCAGGTGGCGACCATGAACGCAGGCGCATCGCGGGTACAATTGATCGACGAACCGATGGCGGCGGCGATCGGCGCCGGCCTGCCGGTTACGGAACCGCGCGGTGCCATGGTCGTGGATATTGGCGGCGGAACGACCGAAGTCGCCGTCCTGTCGCTCCAGGGCATCGCGTACAGCAATTCCGTCCGAATGGGCGGCGACAAGCTGGACGATGCGATATCGTCCCACATCCGGCGGCATCATAATCTGATGATCGGGGAGATGACGGCGGAGCGGGTCAAACATGCCATTGGGTCCGCCGTCATTCCCGTCGATGAAGGTCGGGTCATCAGCGTCAAGGGACGCGATCTGGTGAACGGCCGACCGGCAGAAATCAGGATCAGTGAAGCGGAGATCGCCGAAGCGCTGTCGGAGGGGGTTGGGCAGATCAAGCTGGCCGTCATGTCGGCGCTGGAGCGAACGGCGCCCGAATTGTCCGCAGACATTATCGACGAAGGCATCACCCTGACCGGCGGCGGCGCCTTGCTCGGCCAGCTTGACCAGGCATTGTCCGACCATACCGGCCTGCCGGTTAGGGTGGCCGAAAATGCCTTGATCTGCGTGGCCATGGGGGCCGGAAAAGCGCTGGAAGATCCCGCTTATCAAGGCGTCCTGACCACCGCATAAACCCTGTCAGCGTCCGCCGCGCTTAAGGGACGGCGGCGGGAGCGGCCGCGCGCTGTTTTTCCGGCCGGATATAGATGGACGTCAGTTCCGGCATGGCATGCTTGAGTTCGGCTTCGATCGCTCCGATCAGCGTTTCGCCTTCGCCCATGGTCAGCGCATCCTCGAAATCCGCGCTGATCGCGACGAACACGGCGTCGGGCGCGGTGTGGATGGTCCTGACATGGTTAACCGCGACGATTTCCGCCCGACGCTCGACCGCCGTCCGCACCCGTTCGATCAAGGCCGGATCAGCGCTTTCCCCGATCAGCAGGCCCTTGGCTTCGCGCGCCAGCATGACGGCGACGAAGGCCAGCACCAGGCCGATCAGGATCGATGCGATGCCGTCGATACGAGCATCGGCATAATGATGGCTTGCCCAGATGCCGATGCCTGCGACGAGCAGGCCGATCAGGGCGGCGCTATCCTCGAACAGCACGATGAAGCCCGCAGGGTCTTTCGATCGCCGGACCGATTGCCACCAGCTTGCCGCGCCACGCTTGCGGTCGAAGTCGCGCATCGCGATCAACCAGGACGTGCCCTCCATCGCAAAGGCGATGCCCAGAACGATATAGTTGATGGTTGGATCGCGCAGCGGTTCGGGCGCCTGGACATGCGTCCAGCCTTCGTAAATCGATACGCCCGCGCCGACAGCGAAGATCAGGATCGCGACCACGAAGGCCCAGAAATAGAGTTCGCGGCCATAGCCGAAGGGGTGGGCGCGATCGGCGGGGCGGCGCGCCTGCTTCTGCCCGTAGAGAAGCAGCAGCTGGTTGCCGCTGTCCACCAGCGAGTGGAAGCCTTCGGTCAGCATCGACGACGAGCCGGTGATCGCGGCCGCCACGAATTTGGCGACCGCGATTCCCAGATTGGCCGCCAGCGCGCCATAAAGGACAATGTTGGCCCTGATATGGGCAGTCCATCCCGAACCGCTCATTCAAGCAGCACCCTTGGGTGGCACAGGCATGGCGTCACCCATCATCCTTTGGTCGGCAAGGCCCAGGCGATGACCTGATCCCCGATAGGCGTCTTCATGAAGTGATGGCCGCCGGTCATCAGCACCACATATTGGCGGCCATTTTGTTCATAGACCATCGGCGTGGCCTGCCCGCCGGCTGGCAGCGCGGTCTGCCACAGGATCTTGCCGGTTTTCAGGTCGATCGCCTTGAACAGGTCATCGGTCGCCGCCGCGATGAAGATGAGGCCGCCAGCGGTCACGACCGAGCCGCCATTATTGGGCGTGCCGATGGTGAAGGGCAGATAGCTGGGGATGCCGAACGGCCCGTTCTTGCGCGCCGAACCGAATGGGCGATCCCAGATCGTCTTGCCGGTGGCGATGTCGATGGCCCGGATGCCGCCATAGGGGGGCTGCTTGCACAACATTCCGGTGAAGGGCATCTGCCATCCGGCATTGACGTCGATCGCATAAGGGGTCTGCGCCTGGGGATCGCCAGCGCCTTCAGCATGTGGCTTGTCGCCCTTGTCGGCCTTGGCCATGCCGGCCTTCTGCTCGCGGGTGAACCAGCCCTTCTTGTCGGCTTCGGCGCGGGGCACGAGGCGGACATAATTGGGCATGTCGTTATAATTGGCGACGATGACCCCGCGGGTTGGATCGACGGCGACGCTGCCCCAGTCGGTCCCGCCATTATAGCCGGGATATTCGATCGAATGGCGATCCGTTTCCGGCGGGGTGAAGAAGCCGTTATAACTCGCCCGGCGGAAATTGATGCGGCAGATCATCTGGTCTATCGGCGACATGCCCCACATGTCGGATTCGGTCAGCCGATCCTTGCGCAGCGTCTGCCACAGCGAGACGATCTGCGTGGGCGCGCGCTGCGCCGGTTCAACCCCGCCGCGTGGCGCCTTGATCGTGCCGATCGGCGTCAGTGGCTGGCCGGTCGCGCGGTCCAGCACATACATGTCGCCCTGCTTGGACGACACCAACAGCGCTGCCTTGCCCTTATAGTCGATCAGCGTGGGCTGGCTGCCGAAATCATAGTCCCACACGTCGTTCTTGACCGCCTGGAATTTCCAGCGCGGCTTGCCGGTTGTCACGTCCAGCGCCACGATGGAGGTGCCGAAACTATTTTCTACCGGCGAGCGCAAGCTGCTCCAATAATCGACCGTGCTGTTGCCCATCGGCAGATAGACCAGACCCAACGCCTCGTCCCCGCTGGCGATCGTCCACATATTGGGCGTGCCGCGCGACCATTGCTGGCCTTCGGGCGGATAAGTGTTCCATTCAGGATGCTTCATGTCCCAGGCGAAGCGCAGCTTGCCCGTGACCGCATCGAAACCCTGGATCACGCCCGAAGGCTCCCACCTTTGTTGCCCATCCAGCGTCTGGTGCCCGGTGACGGCGATGCCGCGGATGATGACCGGCGGCGAGTTGATCGATACGAGGCCCGGAAACACCTTGCCCATGCCGATCTTGGCATCGACCTGACCATTCTTGCCGAAATCGGCGCAGGGACGGCCGGTTTCCGCGTCGACCGCGATCAGGCGCGCGTCCAGCGTACCCTCGATCAGCCGCTTGGCGCAGAGCGATCCGGGCGCGGCGTTGGGGACGGCATAATAGCTCACCCCGCGGCAGGCGGCAGTATAGGGAATCCATTCATTGGGCACTTTGGGGTCGAAGCGCCAGCGCTCCTTGCCGGTGGCCGCATCAAGCGAGATCATGATATTCTTGGCGGAGCAGAGATAGAGCGCATTGCCGACCTTCAACGGCGTCGTTTCGGCGCCATATTGGGCGGCAGCGGCCGCATCGCTCGGCATGTCGCCGGTATGCGCCAGCCAGACCTGCTGCAATTGCGCGACATTGCCGGCATTGATCTGGGTCAACGGCGAATAGCGCCGCGCCGCGCCGGTGCCGCCATAAGCGGGCCAATCGGCACCCGCAGCCATGCCGGACGGGTCCATCATCCCCACCGAATTTTGCGCCGGCAGCGCCGCGACCGAAACGTCGCGCGTGCCCAAAAAGGTGAAGAGCAGCGCGGTCGCCAGGACGGTAACGCCGACACCCACGCCCGCCAGTTTCCAGCGATTGGCCGTCCGCGTCAGCGTCGGCATCACCAGGAAGGTCGCAATCAGCAAAACGATCGGGGCGATGATGCGCGGCACCAGTGCCCAGGCCAGGTTGCTACTGGCGTCGAAAAAGGCCCAGAGCAAAGTGACCGCCACGACGGCGATATAGGCATAAGCGCCCAAAATACGGCTGCGCATCAACATCACGCCGGCAAATAGCATCGCGATTCCGGCCAGCCCATAGTAGAGCGAGCCGCCAAGCGTGGCGAGCCAGATGCCGCCGCTCGTCAGCACGAGGCCGATGGCGGCGATGAAAAACCCCAGGATGATGGCTGGCCAGCTACGATGTTCGGGCAATTGGAAATTCCTCGTCTCGATGGTCGATGGCGATGCGCATCGACCGGGCGGGCGGTGTCCACCCGCCTGCTCAATTTCTGACGATTGTTTCTGTTCCGGTTCTGAATTGAAACTTATCGTTTCTATCGCGAGCGGTTTTTACGCATCGAACCCGCGACAAAATCGCTAGAAAGCGTCAGCGCCAAGGGCGATGATCGATGCTTCACCAGCCGCGATGCTGACTGCCAGGCTCTGCGCCTGCGGCAGCATGCGCTGGGCGAAGAAATCGGCCACGACGCGCTTGCCGTTGTGGAAGGCGTTGTCGCCCTGCGCCGCTGCGGCCATGCGCGTCCACATCCACCCCATCGAAACGAGCGCGAAAAGGCGCAGATAATCGACCGCCGCCGCACCTGTCGCATCCCCATTCGCGCCTTGAAGCGACGCCGTGGTGGCCCGCAGCAGAGCGAGCGCCGCCCGCGTCTTGTCCGCCACGTCGATGGTGCCGGCTGCGTCCAGATCCGCCGCGATCATGTCGAAATAGCCTTCGACCACGGTGCCGCCCGCCATCGCCAGCTTACGCCCGACCAGGTCCATCGCCTGCACGCCGTTAGTGCCTTCGTAAATCTGGGCGATGCGTGCATCACGGACATATTGCTCCATCCCCCATTCACGGATGTAGCCATGGCCGCCGAACACCTGCTGCGCCTGCACGGCGCTTTCAAAACCGAAATCCGTGAAGGCGGCCTTCACGACTGGCGTCAGTAGCGCGACCAGCGCATCGGCCTTCGCCCGCTCGGCGGCGTCGGGATGATGATGCGCCCTGTCCAACTGCAAGGCAGTCCAGCCGCCCAGCGCCCGCCCGGCTTCGACAAAGGCGCGGATGTTGAGCAGCATCCGCCGCACATCGGCATGGTCGATGATCGCCACCGGCCCGCGCGCGCCATCGGCGCTGCGTCCCTGAAGCCGCTCCTTGGCATAGCCCGCAGCCTGTTGATAGGCGGCCCCGGCGACACCCAGTCCCTGGATGCCGACCATCAGTCGCTCCGCATTCATCATCGTGAACATGGCGGCCAAACCCTTGTTTGGCGCGCCGACCAGCCAGCCGGTCGCGTCGTCATAATTCATCACGCAGGTCGGCTGGGCATGGATGCCCATCTTCTTTTCCAGCGCGCCGACCGACATACCGTTGCGTATCGTGAAGCCACCTTCCGCGTCGGGCAGATATTTGGGCACCAGAAACAGGCTGATCCCCTTCACCCCTGCCGGCGCATCGGGCAGGCGCGCGAGGACGAGATGCACGATATTGCCGCCGAAATCATGGTCGCCCGATGAAATGAAGATTTTCTGCCCGGTCACGACAAAGCTGCCGTCATTTTGTGGCATCGCCTTGGTCTTGAGCAGGGCCAGGTCGGTCCCGGCGCCGCTTTCGGTCAGCGCCATGGCACCGGTCCATTCGCCGCTCACCATCCGCGGCAGATAGAGGGATTTCAGCGCATCGCTGGCATGCGCCGCAATCGCTTCGCACGCGCCGCGGGTCAGGCCGGGGAACAGGCCAAAGGACAGGTTCGTCGCAGACAGCATTTCGTCCAGCCATAGCTGGAGGATGAAGGGCAGGCCCTGCCCGCCATGGGCCGGGTCGGCCGACATGGATGCCCAGCCCGCAGCCACGAAATCGCGCCAGGCGTCGGCGAAACCGGCCGGGGTGACCACGTTCCCATCGACCAGGCGGCTGCCCTCTTCATCGCCATGGCGGTTAAGCGGGTGCAGCCGATCGGCGCACATCCGGCCTGCTTCCTCCAGCACCGCGACGGCCAGGTCGGCATCGACCTCCTTGCCGGTTTCCGCCATCGCCGCGTCAAAGCCCAGCACCTGCGTCAGCAGGAAGCGATAATCGTCGATCGGCGGAATATAGCTGAACATCGGGCCTCTCCTAAAAGCGCAACGGTGCCAGTACACCAAACATGTGTTACAGTCAATAATCGTCGATCGGCAGAGACTGGCGTCGATAGCGAAAGGCCTATTCGTGGCGAAAGATCGACACGATCTGGGCAGCGATCTGGCCGGATGACAAGCGTCCTGCGCGATACCAGTCCGACGCCGAATTAAGCTGCGACAACAATAGATTGCGATAGATGGATCGGTCGATATGCGGTGGCAGCGGCAGGTCTGCGACTAGCGACCGGAACACCCCTTCGAAGCGATCGCGCCGTGCGACCAACTGTTCGCGGACCGCATCGGGTACTTCGCGAAAATCGTTCATCATCGGCATGGTGCGCGAATCCGGTGCGAGTTGGATGTCCAGCAGGGTCGCGCAGGCCGACGTCAGCCTGGCCCATGGCTCATCGTGCGGGCGAATGGCTTGCACGATGGAGCTTTCGGCGGCGTCGAGCGCCGCATTGTGCAGTTCGACGAACAGAGCGTCTTTCGATTTGATATGATGGTAGAGCGAACCGCCCAATACGCCCGCCTGCTCGCCGATGTCGCGCATGGATGTGCCACGATATCCTTTTTTCGCGAATAGCTGCGCCGCGATTTCCAATATCTGACGGCGGCGGCCCGATCCCTCGTCGTTAGACCCGCTCGCTAGATCATGCTTCTTCATCAAGTCGCGCTAGCATATCTCGCCATGGCGGCGAAGCCCCCGACCATCGCGCGACACGCCCGCGCAATGATCAGAACAAAATGGTGATGAGCGCCTGGTCCATTGATGCGTCGCATCCGATGGAATTGGGCATTTTAGGCGTGGGAGTTGCTGCGCCAACCTGTTGGTCAGCGCAGCAGCCCCAATGACGCCGCACAAGCGGGTCAGGCGAGCGTTCGCAACCCAGGTTCACGCGCATAGAAACGCTGGCTGGCGGCCTTGATGAACGCGTCCCCTAGTCCGGTGACGCCCTCGTCAGCGACGACGCCGGCCTTGTCCAGCAATGGCTGAGCGGCTTCGCTGGCGCCAATCGCCTTGAGATGCCCGAATGCGTTCATTGCAAATTCGACCGCTGCGCCTTCTTTCAGCAGCGCCGCGCAACCTTCTGCGGAAAGGATGATAGCGACGGCGTCGAAGAGTTGGCTGGGCGATCCGGCCAGCTGGCCGTCGGCCTTGCGCTGCGATCCATCCGATAGCTTTGCGCCGCCAACCTTGGGCGCGACGATCATGGCTTTGCCCTTCGCCTTTTCGACGCTTGCGATCACCGCGTCCAGTTCGCTGGCGTCGGTGCCATCGGCGATCAATATGCCGACCGCGCGACCTTCCAACATGGCCTTCATATTCTTGTGGATCGACAGCGCGTCCGACGGTGCCATATCGACCGGCTCCTTGGCGGGCTTGGCGGCTTTAGGCAGAGGGATGCCAAGGCCCGTCGCCACGCGCTTCGCCAGGTCTTCGTCGACATTGCGCAGATTGGCGACCATGCGCGGCGGCACCTGGTCAAGCTGGGCGACCTTCGAGAGTTCGAACACGAAGGAGGAGGCGATATGCGCCTGCTCGTTCTGGGTCTGCGAACGGTAGAAGAGCCGCGCCTGGCTGTAATGATCCGCAAAACTCTCCGGGCGGATGCGCAGTTTCTCGCCGCTCTCATCCTCGCCGCTCAGCGCTGTCGAACTGGCAAAACCACGCGCAGGGCTTTCGCGCGGGCCGCCTTCCTCGCCATGGGCAGCCAGGCTGTTAGGTTCGTAATTGGCGCGCCCCTTGGGCACCGCCATCTGCATTTGTCCATCGCGCTGGAAATTCTGGAAGGGGCAGCGCGGGGCGTTTACCGGAATCTGGTGGAAATTGGCCGTGCCAAGGCGAGACTTCTGGGTGTCGAGATAGGAGAAGAGCCGTCCTTGCAGCAAAGGATCGTTCGAGAAGTCGACGCCAGGCACGATATTGGCCGGGCAGAAGGCGACCTGCTCCGTCTCTGCGAAGAAATTATCGACGTTGCGGTCCAGCACCATCCGGCCGATGATGCGGACGGGCACATCCTCCTCCGGGATCAGCTTGGTCGCGTCGAGCACGTCATAGGGCTGGGCGTCGGCGAACGCCTTGTCGAAGACCTGGATGCCTAACTCCCATTCGGGGAAATCGCCGGCGTCGATGGCTTCGAACAGATCGCGACGGTGATAGTCATTATCGGCCGCCTGAAGCTTGAGCGCCTCGTCCCAGATCGTCGATTGCAGACCAAGCTTGGGCTTCCAGTGGAACTTCACGAAATGGGTTTCGCCGGCTTCATTGACCAGCAGGAAGGTGTGGACGCCGAAGCCCTCGATCATGCGCAGGCTGCGCGGCAAGGTGCGATCCGACATCGCCCACATCAGCATATGCGTGGTTTCGGGCATGAGCGAAGCCCAGTCCCAGAAAGTGTCGTGAGCGCTGCCCGCCTGCGGATAGCCGCGATCGGCCTCCATCTTGACGGCATGGACCAGATCGGGGAATTTGATCGCATCCTGGATGAAGAAGACCGGAATATTGTTGCCAACCAGATCCCAATTGCCTTCGCTGGTGTAGAATTTGACCGCGAAGCCGCGCACGTCGCGCGGGGTATCGACGGAGCCAGCGCCGCCGGCCACCGTAGAGAAGCGCACGAACACCTCCGTCCGTTCGCCTTTGCGGAACAGTGCCGCCTTGCTGAGGTCCGAAATATCGTCGGTTGCCTCGAAATAGCCGTGGGCACCGGTGCCGCGGGCGTGGACGATCCGTTCGGGAATACGCTCATGATCGAAATGGAAGATTTTCTCGCGCAACACGAAATCTTCGAGCAGCGTCGGGCCGCGTGCGCCGGATTTAAGGCTGTTCTGATTGTCGGAGACGACGATCCCCTGATTGGTCGTGAGGACAGTGGCGGCATCGCCAGACTCCGCGACCTGATGGGTCTCACCACCGTTGGAGGGCATATTGCTCTTGGGCGTCCGGGCCATGGTATCTTCCTCGTTGTTGCTCAGGATGTGTGGTGGGATGCGGGGGGAATAGAAGGCGTCAGGCCGCCATGCGATCTTCGCCCCGATCAAGGGCGGACTCGATTTCGTCAGTATGGACCTTGAACCCGACGAGTTGCACCGGTCCGAACGCGGTCGTCAGCGCCGTGTCGGCAGCGTCGCGGCCGCACGCCATCAGGATGCGTCCAATCCGGGGCACGCGATGCCGCGCATCGAAACTGTGCCACTCGCCGCCAAGATAGACTTCAAACCAAGCGTGAAAATCCATCGCGACATCCACAGGATCGACACCGATGTCGCCGAGATATCCGCTACAATAGCGCGCCGGAATATTCATGCACCGGCACAGGGCCACGGCCAGGTGGGCGAAATCGCGACATACGCCGACCCGCTCCTGATAGGCTTCCCACGCCGTTCTGGTCGATCGCGCGTAGCAATAGCCATAGCTCAGATGGTTGTGCACAAAATCGACGATCGCCTGGACGCGCTGCCAGCCTGAAGGGATATGACCGAACATTCCCCAAGCGACGCCGGACAAAAGATCGGTTTCGCAATAGCGGCTGCCGGCAAGGAACGTCAGCGCCTCTGCCGGCAGGTCATCGATGTCATGCTGGTAAGCACCCGGACTTTGACGATCGACATCGCCGCTATCGGCTATGATGAAGTCGCACGACAGCCGGGTCATCCCCGGCTGGAGAATAAAGCGCGTGCATATATTCCCGTAGGCGTCATGACTATCGACCAGTTCAAGGCCGCGATCATTGACGATGCGATGCGGCGTCTTCAGATCAGCCAGACGCGAGGGTCGGACGCTCAACATCGTGATCATCTGCGTCGGGGCATAGGCCGCAAAGACAAGATCATACCCGGCACGAATGAGCATGTGCGAATTCCATATCATGATTACGCTGCCGCCATTCGTCCAGATCGGCTGAACCGACCTGCACCATGGCATCAGTGGAGCGATCTTCTGGCGTGAAGGTTCCGCCGATTGATCGAGATCATTACGATTACGGCCGCGGGCCGCGTGGCGTCAGTCCGATTTCGCCATTTGGCTTCGCGCTTTGTCCGCCGCGCGAATGAGCGCCTTGCCGGTTCCCTCCGCCGCGTCGGCGGTCATGGTGACCGCGACGCCGTCCGGCCCGTCGAGGAGGACCATGCCTTCTTCCGCAATCGCTTTGCCCGCCATGTCCTGAATAGCTGGGGTCGACATACACTCTCCTATCGCTGCCCTCCTAAACGGAAAGCAATCGGTTGGAGTTCCTGACGCTATTCATCAATGAACAGATAGGACGGATCAAATTCGCTAAGGCGCGCGAGCGCAGGCCTGTCCAGTAGCTGAACCTGACCGGCCCGCATCTGCAACAGGCCTTGCTCCTTCAACATGCGCAGCATGCGGTTCATATGTACCGGCGTGATGCCGCAAGCTTCTCCCAGATCATTCTGGGTCATGGCAAGTTCGAAACTGGCGCCATCGCTCAGACCGACCGCTCGCAGCTTCGCTTCGATTTCGCAGAAAAAATGTCCCACACGCGCCATGGCGTTCAAGCGGCCGAGACGAAAAATCCATTCGCGATGCATCGCCGCGTCGAGAAGCGTGCTGAACCACAAAAACTTGGCCAGTTCCGGTCGCTCGCGCATCACGATGTCGAGATTTTTATGCGGCACCGTCGCAATCTTGCACGCCGTCAAGGTGGCGACGTCGTGATCGAGATGCTTGAGCGGATAAGCGTGCAGATCCACGAAATCGCCCGGCACATGAACGGCTACAAGCTGCCGCAACCCTTCCCGGTCATCCATGTAGCGGCAGATGAGACCCTCTATGAGATAGGTGCTGAAATGCACCCTTTCATCCTTTCGCACCAGGGTCATCCGCGCGGGCACAGACCGGATCTCGCCAACCGACGCTTCGAGCGCCGCCCGATCTTCCGGAAGAATTTGCTCCTTGCGTCGATGGCGCAGGAAATCGTCGAATATCATAGAACCTCATGGGCGCTTTGGATCATGAAACGCATGATCGACTATCTTCGCCAGCTTGCAAGGCGAATAGGGATGCATGTCGGATGTCTTCATATTTTGCCAGGGGCAGCCCCATAACTTTTGCCAGATTGGGTATGGCGGATAAAGCGCGCACGCATGATCCGATGCAATTTCGCTTGTCCCGCGAGCCCACTATTCTAAACTGATAGCCAGCGCAGGGGAGCGACATGGGCATATTGGATTTTCTGTCGAAACAGTTCGTCGATGTCATCGACTGGGTGGAAGAGCCGGGACAACTTGGCTGGCGGGTGCCGCTGGCCGATCGGGAAATCCAGAATGGAGCGCAACTGACGGTGCGGGAGGGGCAGATCGCCGCCTTCTTCAACGAAGGGCGGATCGCCGACATGTTCGGTCCTGGCCTCTACACGCTCGACACCGCGACCATGCCGCTGATGACGGCGATCATGAACTGGGACAAGGGCTTCAAGTCGCCCTTCAAGTCGGACGTCTATTTCTTCTCCGAAAAGGAGCAGATCGGCCTGAAATGGGGCACGGCGCAGCCGGTGACGCTGCGCGATCCCGAATTGGGGCCGCTGCGCGTCCGCGCCTTTGGCAGCTACAGCTTCCGCGTCAAGGATGTCGCGCCCTTCGCCTCGCGCATCATGGGCACGCTGGGCGAGGTCAAGGTCTCGGACATCGAGCCGCAGCTGCGCGCTGCGATCCAGACCGCGCTTGCGACCGGAGTGGCCGGGGGCGGCACCGCTTTTCTCGATCTGGCGGCCAGCCAGACCGCGCTGTCCGAGGCGCTCAAGGCAGCGGTCACGCCTGCCTTCGCCCAATGGGGGCTGTCGGTCGAAAGCTTCTTCGTCGAGAGCCTGTCCCTGCCCGAAGAAGTGCAGAAGCATCTCGATAAGGCCAGTTCGATGCGCGTGCTGGGCGACCTCGACCGCTACGCCAAATTCCAGGCGGCCGAAGCGATCGAGACGGCCGCGGCGCAATCCGACGGCGTGGCCGGGATCGGAGCGGGTGCGGCGGCTGGGCTGGCCATCGGTCAGGCGATGACCGGCGCGCTGGGCGGCGTTTCGAGCGCGGCCCCTGCCCCTGCCCCGACTCCCGCCGAAGACCCGTTCGCGCTGATCGAAAAGCTGCACAAGCTGCTCGATATGGGCGCGCTGACCCAGGCCGAATTCGACGCGAAGAAAGCCGAACTGCTGGGTCGTATCCGCTAAAATCATATGCAGTCGGTTGCTTGTCCCACTTGCGGCGCGGAGGTCATCTTCCGCTCGCCGGCTCTGCCTGTCCGGGTGTGCGACTATTGTCGCACGCTCGTCATGCGCTACAATCAAGGCGCGCAGGGGATGGGGGAGGCGGCGGCCCTGCCCTTCGACGTCAGCCCGATCCAGATCGGGACGCAAGGCCATTGCTTCGACCAGAATTTCCAGATCATCGGCCGGGTGCGCTGGGCATGGGACGATGGCGCCTGGAACGAATGGCTGATGCTGCTGGCTGACGGCAGCCACGCCTGGCTGGGCGAGGCGATGGGCCAGTTCATGGCGCTGCGCGAGGTGGAGTTGACGGGATCGTTGGCGCAGGTCATCCGCCGCCTGATGAACGATACGCCGGTCAAGCCGGGCGAAAGCGGCAATATCGCCGGACAATCCTATGAAGTCGCCGATATCCGCACCGTGCGCTGCATCGGCTGCGAAGGCGAACTGCCCTTTACCGCGCCCGTCGGTTGGGAAGCGCTGAGCGTCGATTTTCGCAATCGCGACGGACGCTGCGCTTCTTTCCAGAAGGACCGGCACGGTCCGTCGCTCTATGTCGGCCACCATGTGAACCTGGCCTCGCTCCAACCGCGCCATTTACGCGCGCTCCCCGGCTGGAGCCTGCCCGTCTATGGCTGAGGATGACAGCGTCCGTTCCCTGCACTGCCCGGCCTGCGGCGGGACGATCGCCCTGCGCGCGGCCGGCTATACGGTCACGCTGGCCTGCGAATATTGCGGCACGCTGATCGACGCGACCGATCCGGCGGCGCGGATCATCACCCGCTACAATGAAATGCAGGCGTCGCTCGCGATCCCGCTCGGCACGCGCGGTACGCTCCGCGGCGTCGAATGGGAGGCGATCGGCTGGCTGCAACGGTCGGATGGCTGGGCGATATGGGACGAATATCTGCTGTTCAACCCCTATGCCGGCTATCGCTGGCTGATCGTGCAAAATGGCCAGTGGAGCCTGGGCATGATGCTCACCGCCGCGCCGCAGCGCGACGGACCGGACCAGATCGTCGGCGGCCGACGCTTCACGCCTTTCTATGGCGGCAACACCGCCCGGGTGACGCGGGTCGCGGGCGAATTTTACTGGCGGGTGAAGCCGGGCGAGGAGGTGCGCGCGAGCGACTATGTCCGCCCCGGCTTCATGCTCAGCCTGGAGCAGGACGATCGGGAGAAAAGCTGGACGATCAGCGAGTTGTTGACCGGGCGGGAGATGCGCGTGGCCTTCGATGTCGATCCGCCGCCAACCTGGATCCCCGGCATGACGCCGCTGGCGCATCAGCCCTCACCCTATGCTCGGCGGATCAAGGGCTGGTGGCCGATCGCTGCCCTGTCCTTCGTAGCGCTGCTGGTCCTGCTGTCGCTGTTTGGCCGGACCATGCAGCCGCAGATGTTCAGCCTGTCGGTGACGCCCGATGGCCCCGCCGTGTCGCAGACATTCGGCCCGATTACGCTGCCGCTCGGCAGACAGGCGATGACGGTCGAGGCGATGACGCCCGGCGTGGAGCAGGGCTGGGTGGATATCGACGTTGCCTTCGTCAATCGCAAGACGCAGGACAGCTATGACGCCTATGCCCTGAACGAACGCTATTCGGGGCAGGATTCGGACGGCTACTGGTCCGAAGGCGCCCGGTCGCAAACCTTGAAGGTTGCGAGCCTGCCGGCCGGAACCTACGACTTGGTCGTCGACGCGCAGGCGCATCATTGGGGCAGTTCGGGCAATTGGGCCTTCGATCCGTCGAGCGGCACATACAAGACCGAAAGCCTGCCGCCGGTCGAGGTCAATCTGACGGTGGCGCGGGGCGCGCGCTTTGCGTCCAATTTCTGGCTGGCGGTGCTGATGATATTGGTCCCGCCGTTGTTGATGCTGGTCCTGCACATCATGTTCGAAAATGCCCGGCTGGCGCAGAAGGACGGTTCGCCGGCCGACGCCGACGATTGGTTGCGGGGGATGGAATCGCCATGAGCCGCAGCAGCTTCCTCTATGCCCTCTGGTGCCTGGGCGTGGTGGGCCTCTATCTCACCGCCGCGTCGCAGGGCTATTCGCCCTTCGCCGATGGCGGCCGCACCGTTGGCGCTGCCCGCGCCTATGGCCCCACCCATAAATAGGAGACGTCGATGATCATCTCTCTACCGACCTTGCTCAATTCATTAGTCTATGCCGGGATCGGCATCGTCGTTTTCGTCGTCGGCTTCGTCATCCTCGACCTGCTGACGCCAGGCAAATTGTGGGAGGAGATACGCGACAAGCAGAATGTCGCCGTCGCCCAGTTTGCGGGCGCCATCGCCATTGCGATCGGCATCATCGTCGCCGCCGCCATTCATGGCTGACACGTCGCCGCCGCCGACCGAGCGCAGGCGCACCGCGCTGGTCGGATTGCTGTTGGCCAGCGTCTTTGCCGTCGCGACCTGTGGCCTGATCTACGAGTTGCTGGCGGGGACGATCGCCAGCTACCTGCTGGGCGACAGCGTCACACAATTTTCGATCGTCATCGGCACTTATCTGTTCGCCATGGGGGTGGGCAGCTGGTGTTCGCGCTATGTGAAGCGCGATGAGCTGCGCCTGTTCATCCGGGTCGAGATACTCGTCGCGTTGCTGGGCGGCTGGTCGGCGGCGGGGCTGTTCCTGCTGTTCCCGCTGGTGGAGCAGTTCCGGACGATCCTCTATGGCCTCGTCTTCGTCATCGGCTTCCTCGTCGGCCTGGAAATCCCGCTGCTGATGCGCATCCTGCGCGACCGGTTCGACTTCAGCGAGACGGTGTCGAACGTGCTGACCTTCGACTATGTCGGCGCGCTGGCGGCGTCGCTGCTGTTTCCAATGCTGCTGGTGCCACATCTGGGGTTGATCCGCACCGGCCTCATGTTCGGGCTGCTCAATGTCGGGGTCGCGTTGCTCCTGTTGCTGCTCGTCCCCGCGCGCGCCAGCCTGATGCGGGAGCGCGTCCTGGCGCTGGTCGTGATGGCCAGCCTGATCGCAGGCTTTCTGGCCGCCGACAAGATTCAGCGCTGGTCGGAAATCGCCGCTTATGGGGAGCGGGTCATCTATGCGACGTCCAGCCCCTATCAGCGGCTGGTGCTGACCCGGCATGATGACGACATCCGCCTGTACCTTAACGGCAATCTGCAATTTTCCTCGCGCGACGAATATCGTTATCATGAGGCGCTGGTGCATCCGGCGATGGGCCGTGTCGCGCGCCCGGCCGATGTGCTGATCCTTGGCGGGGGCGACGGCCTGGCAGCGCGCGAGGTGTTCCGCCATCCCGGCGTGCGCAGCGTCACTTTGGTCGACCTCGATCCCGTCATGACCCGCCTGTTCAGCCAGACCGGCCTGCTGCGCATGCTGAACGGCGACGCCCTGACCGACAAGCGCATGCATGTCGTCAATGCCGATGCCTTCCGCTGGGTGCGGGAGACGCAGGCGCGCTTCGACGTCATCATCGTCGATTTCCCCGATCCGGTCGATTTTTCCGTGGGCAAGCTTTATACCGAGACATTCTATCGCATGTTGCGCCCGCATCTCGCGCCCGGCGGCGTGGCGGTGATCCAGAGCACGTCGCCATTGGTTGCGCCCGCCGCCTTCTGGACCGTGGCGCAGACGCTGGAGGCGGCCGGTTTCCGGACCCGCCCCTATCATGTCTATGTGCCCAGCTTTGGCGAATGGGGCTTCATCCTGGCCGGGCTGGCCGATCCCGGCACGACGACGCGCCTGCTGCCGGGCAATCGCTTCCTGTCGGACGCGACCGCGCGGCAGGCGCTGTTCTTTCCAATCGACATGGCGCGACGCCCGGTGCCGGTGAACCGGCTCGACAATCAGGCGCTCGTGCGCAGCTTCGCCGAGGAATGGGCGCGCTATGAAGGCTGATGCCGGCGGTCCCAGCAGGCGCGCCATCCTGAAGGGCGGCATGGCGGCGGCCACCGTGCTGGCGCTACCGGGCTGCGAAACAGCGACGCCGGGCAGCAGTGGCGGCGCGGACATGGTGCTGGGCCACCGGCTGCGCGATGGCGATTTCCCCGAACCGGTGCGCGAGGTGCGCGTGCCGATCCTGATAGCTGGCGGCGGGGTAGCGGGCCTGGCGGCGGGCTGGCGATTGCGCGAAGCGGGCTTCGATGATTTCCACCTGATCGAACTGGAGGGCCAACCCGGCGGCAATGCCCGTAGCGGCCGCAATGCCGTGTCCGCCTATCCGCTGGGCGCGCATTACCTCCCCATCCCCAATGAGGAGGCCCGCGGGCTGCGCCATATGCTGCGGCAACTGGGGATGATCGTGGGCGATCGGGATGGCAAGCCGGTCTATGACCCGCTGCAACTGTGCGCCGATTTGCAGGAACGGCTGCTCTGGCAGGGGAAATGGCAGGAAGGGCTGGTGCCCAAGACTGGCCTGTCGCCCAAGGACAAGGCCGACATCGCCGCCTTCGACCGCGCCATGGCCGATTTTTCCCGTCGCCGCGATACGCAAGGGCGGCCCGCCTTCGCCATTCCCATCGCCAATAGCGCGCAGGACGCCGATCTGCTCGCCCTCGACCGGATCAGCTTCGCCCAGTGGCTCGACCGGCAGGGCTGGACCTCTCCGGTGCTGCGCGCGCATGTCCGCTATGCCTGCCGCGACGATTACGGCACCGAACCGGGCGATGTGTCCGCTTGGGCCGGCATCCATTATTTCGCCAGTCGGCGCGGCTTTGCCGCTGAGGGTTCGAGCGACAATGAACTGACCTGGCCTGAGGGCAATGGCCGCCTCACCCGGTTGATGGCCGATCGGCTGGGGGATCGCGTCGCAACGGGGCAGGTCGCCTTCCGTGCCCGGCGCGACGAGAAGGGAGCGATGGTCGATGTTTTCGATGCGCAGCATGGCAGCAGCATCCGCTATCGCGCCGACGCGGTGATCCTCGCCATGCCGCACTTCATCGCCCGCCGCCTGCTGGGCGAGAAGTCCGACGCAGCCTTTAGCTATGCCCCCTGGCTGATTGCCAACATCACGGTGGATCGCGCGCCGGAGGGGAAGGGCAGCGCGCTCGCCTGGGACAATGTGTCGGCCAGCAGTGCCTCGCTAGGCTATGTCGTCGCCACCCATCAGACCGCATCGCGCGAGGGGCCGACGGTGCTGACCTGGTATATGGCGCTATCCGACATGCCGCCCGCATCCGCCCGTCGCCTGCTAGTCGATCGGTCCGATGCGGATTGGCGGCGGCTGGTGCGTGACGATCTGTTGGGCATGAACCCCGACCTGGACGGCGCGATCCGTGCGATCGACCTGTGGAAATGGGGTCATGCGATGATCCGGCCGACGCCCGGCTTCCTGTGGGAGGTCGCGCCGCAGCAACGTGCGGCGATCCGGCCGCCCTTCTTCCGCGCGCATTCGGACCTGAGCGGGCTGTCGCTGTTCGAAGAAGCCCATTATCAGGGCATGGCTGCGGCCGAGGATGCCCTGTCCTCGATAAGCCATGCGCATGAGACTCTGCTATGATGCCGCCCATGACCTATGACGGCCGGCACCTGCTGGCGGACCTCTATGGATGCCCCGTGCTGGACGATGTGGCGCTTATCGAAACCGCCCTGCGCGCCGCGGCAGACAGCGCCGGGGCGACGGTGATCGGCCTTCACCTCCATCATTTCGGTCAAGGACAGGGCGTGACCGGTGTCGCGCTGCTCGCCGAATCGCACATGTCGATCCATAGCTGGCCGGAACATGGCTATGCCGCGATCGACATCTTCCTGTGTGGCGCGCGCCATGATCCGGCGGCGGCGCTTGCGACATTGGCGCGACATCTGGCACCCGAACGCATGACCAGGACTATGGTGCGGCGAGGAGATTTGGCGCAGCGAGATCCGCCGCATCGCACTGAATCCCTTATATGACCAAATCCATCGATGGCGTGGACTGAATCCCAACCATGCAAACCGACGAGCGTGAGGACAGTGACGCGAGACTTCCATTGGTAGCCATGGCCAATTGGCGTTTCCGAAACTGACAGTCGGCAATTTGCCGACCCGGTCATTCGAATCGGGGACACCCACGCTCAAAAATATTGGCACGCCGGACACAGGCTGGACACGGCGTACGTCCCCCCCTCCTCCCAATAAGCTCATACATGCACGAGGTTTGCTATCGTGGAGTGTGCTGCCGTCCGCATGACATAGGGTCCGTGCGGCACTGCTGCCGATCCAGCTCCCTCGACCGATCGTTGTTCGTGCTTCTGGCGGAATGCGTCAGCGCTGGCCCCTAATGGCCATTGGCCGACCTCACCACATCGCCACCTATCTATAGCCTGCATAAACAAGCCTAATTTTAGTTTGTTTCTTTATGGCGGCCAGACACCGCCGCAAGAGAGCATCCCCTGGAATTTTTGGGACAAAATTTATAGGGAAATATATAATCATCTTACTGTTTTATATATGCAAATAATGCCTTATGGATTTGCTCGCGGATTTCCCTCCACTGTTCACGCTCTGGGAATTTTCCAGCGGCCCATTATCAGTTGACATATGCCTAATCATGATTAGTTTTAAGCGCTCAAAGATGCCTGTAGCGGCACGCCAAAAAATGGGAGAGCGTTATGAATGTTAAGCAACAATTGGCTTGCGGCATTGCAAGTGTCGGAATTTTGGCTGCCATGCCTGCCTTGGCCCAAGATGCTCCGACGGCCGAGGCCGAAAGCCAGGGCAGCGAGAAAATCGCGTCGCCAGCCGACATCGTCGTGACCGCCCAGAGGCGCGAACAGTCCCTGTCCAAAGTGCCCGTGGCCGTCGCGGCCTTCAATGCCGACACGCTCCAGTCGCGCAATGTCGCCAGCGAACAGGATCTGGCCGCACTGGTCCCCGGTCTGATCGTCAAAAGCGGCCAGAACTCCAACCAGCTCAATTTCACGCTACGCGGCCAGACACTCGATCCTTTTTCTGGCTCCAGCCCCGCCGTTCTGACCTACATCAACGAGGCGCCGGCCACCGAAGGAAATACGTCGACGGCCTTTTTCGATTTCAATTCGGTGCAGGTTCTCAAAGGACCGCAAGGCACCCTGTTCGGCCGCAATGCGACGGGCGGCGCAATCCTGTACGAAACGACCAAGCCGGGTGA
>JAVBXL010000110.1 GCA_030824575.1 bacterium
CTACGCGCCTGGCCTTGAGCAAAGCGGCCTTAAGCCGGCCGCCATCCTCTACGCCCAGGGCATGAAAGACAGCATCGTCCTGGCAATGGCCGAGGACGCGCTGCGCGACGGCAGCTTCGCCTGCGTGATCGCCGAGGTGAAGGCAGCCGACCAGACCGCGACCCGTCGTCTACAGCTTGCAGCATCGGATGGGAGCACGCCCGTTCTTCTCTATCGGCGTCATCGCCGGCTTGATCGCTGCCCGTTGAGCAGCCTCTCGTCGGCCATGACCCGCTGGCGCATCGGCTGTACGCCCTCGGCACCCCTTCCCTATCCCGGCGTTGGCCGGGCGCGCTGGCTGGTCGAGCTGGTCCGCCAGCGAAACGGCAATCCTTTTTCCCTCGAGCTGGAGGCATGCGATGACACGGGTCGCCTCGCTCTACCTGCCGCAGCTCCCGATCGAGCGATTGCGACAGGCAGAGCGGCTATCCAGGCCGCCTGAGCCTGGCGCCGTCAGCATCGCCCGACACCTGCCCGCACCTGTCGACGATAATCCCGGCGCATGCTCTGTCCCACGCGGCGGCGGCTGGCGACCGGGCGCGCGTTGGGCCCGCGATGGCGCGCTTGGCAGCCGGCCGAGCCAGTCCGAGATCGACGCGCTTCCCGCCCACCAGCGCCCGACGATGCGCGAGATGGGCAGGCGCAGCGAACATGCCGAGCACCCGTTCCGAACATTGCGTTCAGACGATGGCGGCGACGCCGGCGCCACGCCGCCAAGTCTCAGTTGGGCAGATCTATGGGGCCGACCCACCATAATCATTGCCAGGACCGGGCAGCGTGACATCGTGACGGCCGCCTGCCCCGTTGCGCTGGACCTCGGCCTGCGCCCCGGCATGGCAGCCGCCCACGCGCGCGCGCTCGTCACCGATCTCGACGTGCATGATGCGCAGCCGGACGCGGACCGCGCCTGGCTCGACCGGCTGGCGCTTCATGCCGTCGCGCACTGGACACCGACGGCAAGCGTCTCAGGCAAGGATGGGCTATGGCTCGATCTCACCGGGACCACGCATCTGTTTGGCGGCGAAGAACGCTTCTGTCGCCGGCTACTGCGCTTCCTTCAGCGCCTGGGCATGACCGCCAGCATCTGCGTTGCCGGAACGCCGGGCGCTGCCCATGCGCTCGCGCGATATGGCGGCGAGACGATCAGTCTGCTGCCGACCGGTGCAGAGACACAGGCCATTGCATCCTTGCCGCTCGCCGCGCTGCGCCTCGATCCCCAGGCGCTCGTCTCGGCGGCACGCTTCGGGATCGAGCGGATCGCCGATCTCTATCCCATACCGCGCGGCCCGCTGGCGCGACGCCTCGGGCTCGCGACCGTTGAACGGCTCGACCAGGCGCGCGGCGCCAGGCCCGAGCCGATCATCGCGGTCGTTCCTTTCACAGCACCGCGGGCCGCGCGCGGCCTGCTGGAACCCATCGGCACGGCCGAGGCGATCAATCAGGTGATCAGCGATCTGGTGGACGATATAGCTGCCCAGCTGCTGGCTCGTGGCGCGGGTCTTCGAACCGGCATCCTGGCCTGCGATATCGTTGACGGGAGCGAGCAGCGCGTCGCAATCGGGACGGCGCGCGCGACCCGGGATGCCCGGCATCTCAAGCGCATGTTCGCAATGCGGGTGGAACGGATCGATCCGGGCCTTGGGATCGAAGCGATGTCGCTCGTCGCGCCCCGCATTGAGGATCTCAGCGCCGAGGCGATCAATGCCAGCTTTGCCATTGAGGATCGGCCGGCCGATTTGGCGCCGGTCATCGACCAGCTTGCCGGCCGCATAGAGCCCGACACACCCTTTCGCCTGTCGTCGCGCGAGAGCGATGTGCCAGAACGCGCGGTCGGCCGGATTGGCCCCCTGGAGGCCCCCATTGGCTGGCCCCGCTGGCAGCGCCCGGTGAGGATGCTGGGGCGCCCGGAACTCCTTTCAAACGTCGTGGCGCTCCTGCCCGACCATCCGCCCCGGCGCTTTACCTGGCGTCGAACGGATTATCGTGTCGTGGCGGGCGATGGTCCTGAACGGATCCATGGCGAATGGTGGAGGAGTGCTCGCGAGATGTGGGCGGTACGCGACTACTTCCGGGTCGAGGCGCAAGGCGGGGCGCGCTTCTGGTTGTTCAGGCGAGGCGACGGCGTCGACGAGCAGACCGGAAATCTGAGCTGGTTCATGCATGGGATCTTCGGCTGATGTCCCGCTATGTCGAGCTCCAGGTCATAAGTCATTTTTCCTTCCTGCGCGGCGCCTCATCGCCTGAACAGCTTTTTGCGGCCGCCGCACTTCTGGGACATCGCGCTCTTGGCTTGGCCGATTGGGGCAGTGTGGCCGGGGTCGTGCGCGGTTGGGACGCGCAGAAGACGACTGGCGTCCGGATGATGCCAGGCGCGCGGGTGACGCTCAGCGATGGCCGCACACTCCTGCTCTATCCGACAAACCGGTCCGCCTGGAGCCGGCTCACTCGTCTCCTGACTTTGGGTAAGGCGCGTGGCGGCAAGGGGTGCTGCATCCTCGCCTGGAGCGATGTCGACGCCCATGCCGAGGGCATGGTGGCGATCCTGCTGCCCGATCAGGTGGACGGCTCGACGGCGGCGCATCTGGCGGACCTGCGCGCAGTCTTCGGCACCCGCGCCCACATCGCACTTGTGCTTCGACGCCGCCCCGAAGATGCCGCGCGACTGCATGCGCTGGCCGCCTTGGCACGGGCTGCAGGTGTGCGGGCAGTAGCCACAGGCGACATACTCTATCATGACGCTCAGGCCCGCCCGCTCCAGGACGTCATGACCGCGATCCGCGAACGTAGCACGATCGACGCCCTTGGTTTCAAACGGCAGCGCTTTATGGATCGCTGCCTCCAGAGCCCGCAGGAAATGGAGCGGCGCTTCGCCGCTTTTCCCGACGCGATCCAGGCGAGCGCTGACATCGCGCAAATGTGCCAGTTCGACCTCAGCGAAATCCAGTATCAATATCCCTATGAGGAGGTGATCGCCGGGCGAACGGCCCAGGAAGCCCTGGTCGATCTGACCTATGCAGCGGCGCATCGCTTGTTTCCTGATGGCCTCCCATGTGCCTATCGCAGCCAGATCGACCATGAAATCCGCCTCATCGACCAGCTTGGCTACGCCCCATATTTCCTGACGGTCAACGCGATCGTCGCCGAGAGCCGCCGTCGCGGTATTCTCTGCCAGGGGCGCGGCTCGGCCGCGAACAGCTGTGTCTGCTATATGCTGGGCATCACCTCTATCGATCCCATCCGCCATGAACTGCTCTTCGAGCGCTTCGTCAGCGGAGAGCGCAAGGAGCCGCCCGACATCGATGTCGATTTCGAACATGAACGGCGCGAGGAGATCATCCAGTGGATCTATGAGACCTATGGCCGTACTCGTTCGGCTCTGACCGCGGTCGTTACTCGCTACCGGACCCGTGGCGCGGTTGCCGAGGTCGGCAAGGCGCTAGGCCTGCCGCGCGACCTCACCAAGATGCTGACGGGCCTGGTGTGGGGCTGGTCCATGGACGGCATTACCCAGGAGCAGATCGAAAGTCTCAATCTCAACGCGGACGATCATCGCCTTAAGCTCACCCTTGAGCTTTCCCGTCAGCTGATCGGCACCCCGCGCCACCTCTCCCAGCACCCTGGCGGGTTTGTCTTGACCCAGGATCGGCTCGACGACCTCGTGCCGATCGAACCAGCGCGCATGGATCAGCGGCAAATCATAGAATGGGACAAGGACGATATCGATACCCTCAAGTTCATGAAGGTGGATGTTCTTGGCCTCGGCATGCTCGGTTGCATGAACCGTGCCTTCAACCTGCTGGAAGAGCATAAGGGTATCCGCGTCGGCATGTCCGATCTTCAGGAAGATGATCCGGCCGTCTATGCCATGATCCAGAAGGCGGATACGCTGGGCGTCTTCCAGATCGAAAGCCGGGCGCAGATGTCGATGCTGCCCAGGATCAAGCCGAAGGAATTTTACGATCTCGTCATTGAGGTGGCGATCGTGCGCCCCGGCCCCATTCAGGGCGACATGGTCCACCCCTATCTGCGCCGCCGTGAGGGAAAGGAGAAGCCGCAATATCCCAAGCCTGAACTGGAGGCGGTATTGAAGAAAACGCTCGGCGTTCCCCTCTTCCAGGAGCAGGCGATGAAGGTCGCGATCGTGGGCGCCGGCTTCACGCCAGCCGAGGCCGACCAGCTCCGCCGCGCCATGGCGACCTTCAAGATGACCGGCGGGGTCAGCCATTTTTATGACAAGCTGGTGAACGGCATGGTCGAGCGCGGCTATCCAAAGGACTTTGCCGAGCGCACCTTCAAGCAGATCGAGGGGTTTGGCTCCTACGGTTTCCCCGAGAGCCACGCCGCCTCCTTCGCCAAGATCGCCTATGCCTCCTGCTGGATGAAGCATCATCACCCGGACGTCTTCTGCGCCGCGCTCCTGAATGCCCAGCCGATGGGCTTTTACGCACCGGCCCAGATCGTGCGCGATGCCCGCAACCATGGCGTGGAAGTCAGGCCCGTCTCGATCAACGCCAGCCATTGGGACTGCACGCTGGAACCTGCGCAAGGTCGATACAAGGCTGTTCGCCTGGGTTTTCGCCAGGTCCGCGGCCTGTCCAACCTGCACGGTGCGGCGATCGCGGCCGCTCGCGGCCCAGCGCTTTATAAGAGTGTCGAGGAGGTCTGGCGGCGCGCGCACGTGCCGCGCGCCGCTATCGAGCGGCTGGCTGAGGCTGACGCCTTTGCCTGCATTGCCCAAGACCGCCGACAGGGTCTGTGGAAAGTGAAGGGTCTGGGCGATGCCCCCCTCCCGCTCTTCGAGGCTGCCGATGCGCGTGACGCGACCTTCTCGCCCGAGGGCATGGAACCCCAAACGAGCCTCAGGCCCATGACGCAGGGACGTGAGGTGGTCGAGGATTATCGGGCTGTGCAACTATCGTTGCGCGCCCATCCTTTAAGCTTCCTGCGCGATCGGCTCGATAGCATGCAGATCGCGCGTTGCGCCGATCTTCCCTCGATCCGCGATGGCCGCAATGTCGAGGTGGCGGGCGTCATCCTTGTGCGCCAGCGGCCAGGCTCGGCCAAGGGCGTATTGTTCGTCACGATCGAGGACGAGACCGGTGTCGCGCAGGGCATTCTCTGGCCAGATCGGTTTGAGATCTACCGGCGGCAAGTGATGTCAGCGTCGATGATCGCCATGCGCGGTCGGTTGCAGAAGGAAGGCGAGGTCATCCACATCATCTGCGACCGGATCATCGATCATAATGATATGCTGCGTTCGATCGGGCAGTCGGAATTCTTCGTTGCGCCCGGTCGCGGCGATGGTGCCACGCATGGCGGCGGCCCCGATCCTCGCGAGCCGGACATTCCACGGGGACGAACGCTGAGTTCCCCTTCCTTTCGCACAAAGATAGAGACGGAAGAACTGCTACATATCCGCAGTCATGATTTCCGCTAATCTAATGCTTAGCCGCATCGAGATGCGCTAAAGCGCCAAGGAAAAGCAGGCGATTGCATGGCGAACTATTAGTTGCGTGTTTCGGAAAATCCCGGACAGTGGTTTCACTAAATCGCGGACAGGCATTTCAGTAAATACGGGACAGGGATTCCGCTAAATCCCGGACAGGGTTTGGGACAGGATCAAGGTTAGGTTTTGTGGTGCGCCGCTCTGGCATTGTTGCTCCTCATCGTTGCGATGGGAGGGGTGATGCCAAGGCGGAAGCAAGCGAGACGAACCGACGTGAAGGACATGCGATCGATTCTCCGGCTGACCTACGATCAGGGTTTGTCGGTACGGGCCGTGTCAGAGCGGCTGAAGCTTAGCAAGACGACGGTGTCGACCTATTTACTGCGGGCGCGCGAGGCTGGGCTGACAGGCTGGCCGTTGCCGGCCGGCTACGATGATGACGCATCGATCGAACGGCTGGTGTTCCGCCGTGTCGGCCGCCCTCCTCAGGATCTGGGCGAGCCGGACTGGCCAGTGGTTGCGCGGGAGATCAAGCGCAAGGGCGTGACGCTGGTTTTGCTGTGGCAGGAATATCGGGCTGCCCATCCCAATGGCTATGGCTATACCTGGTTTTGCGATCGGTTCCTGTCGTTCCAGCGGCGGACCCATGTCAGCTTTCGCAATCGGCATGAGGCGGGCGCCGTCCTGCAAACCGATTACGCTGGGCAGACTGTGCCGCTGATCGATCCTGTGACCGGCGTCATCACCCAGGCACAGATCTTCGTAGCGGTGCTGGGTGCTTCATCCTTTACCTTCGCAATGGCCAGCTTGAGCCAGCAGTTGCCGGACTGGATCGACGCGCAGTGCCGGGCATTGGCCTTTGTTGGCGGCGTTCCGCGTGCGATCGTGTGCGACTCCCAAACCCTGTCCGGGATTTAGCGGAATCCCTGTCCCGTATTTACTGAAATGCCTGTCCGCGATTTAGTGAAACCACTGTCCGGGATTTTCCGAAACACGCA
>JAVBXL010000040.1 GCA_030824575.1 bacterium
CCCTACGCTGCCGTCGATTGCAGGCGTCACGCTGCGCACGGCCCGCGCCGGATATAAGGCCTGGGATCGCTGCGACCTCACCTATGTCGAGCTGGACGCCGGCACCGCCGTCGCGGGTGTCACGACCCAGAGCAAATGCCCCTCGCCCGAAGTCGAATGGTGCCGCGATGCCATCCCGCTCGGCTCTGCGCGCGCACTGGTGGTCAATGCCGGCAACGCCAACGCCTTCACCGGCCATCGCGGCCGCGCCGCGGTGGAGGCGATCGCGGCCAAGGTCGCCAATCACCTCTCTTGCCTGCCGTCGGACATTTTCGTCTCCTCGACTGGAGTAATCGGCGTGCCGCTGCCGATCGACAAGGCCGAAGCGGGCCTCGAAGCCGCCTTCACCGCCGCGCCTTGCGGTTGGGAAGAGGCCGCGACCACGATCGGCACGACCGATACCTATCCCAAGGGCGCACATGTGTCGGCGATGATCGGCGACACGCGGGTCGAGCTGGTCGGCATCATCAAGGGATCGGGCATGATCGCGCCCGACATGGCGACGATGCTGGGCTATATCTTTACCGACGCGGCGATCGAACCGGCCCTGTTGCAGCAGATGCTGTCGGCGGCGAACCGCAAGAGCTTCTCCTGCATTACGGTCGATAGCGATACCTCCACAAGCGACACCGTGCTCGCTTTCGCTACCGGCAAGGCGGGTAACGCGCCGATCACGAGCATGGACGATGCCGGGGCGGATGCCTTCCACGCAGCGCTGCATGACCTTTGCCGCCAACTCGCCCATCTGGTGGTGCGCGACGGCGAAGGCGCGACCAAGTTCGTCGATATCATGGTCGAGGGCGCGGAAAGCGACGCCAGCGCCCATCGCATCGCCCTCTCCATCGCCAACTCGCCGCTGGTGAAGACGGCGATCGCCGGCGAAGACGCCAATTGGGGCCGTGTCGTCATGGCCGTGGGCAAGGCAGGCGAACCGGCCGACCGCGACACACTGTCGATCCGCTTCGGCGCGACGCAGGTAGCGACCGGCGGCCTGGCGGTCGAGGGCTATGACGAAGCCCCGGTGGCGGCGCATCTCAAAGGACAGGATATTCAGATCGGCGTCGATCTGGGCCTGGGCGAAGGCCGGGCGCAGGTCTGGACCTGCGACCTGACCCACGGGTACATCTCGATCAACGCCGATTACCGTAGCTGATGCTCGCACTGCACGATCCCGTAGTCGCGCTGATGCGGCAGGTCGGGCGCGACATCGTCATGCCGCGCTACCAGAATCTGGCTAGCGACGAGATTAGCGAGAAGGCGGCGAATGATTTCGTCACCATCGCCGACAAGGAAAGCGAGATCCGCCTCGCCGAAGGCTTGGCCGCCATCCTGCCCGACGCCGGGATCATCGGCGAAGAAGCCTGCTCCGCCGACCCCGCCATCCTCGACCGGGCGGGCGACGGGCTCAACTGGATCATCGACCCGATCGACGGCACCGGCAATTTCGCCGCGGGCAAATCGCCTTTCGGCATCATCATCGCCCTGGCCGATGCTGGCACGACGCTGGCCGGCTGGATACTCGATCCGCTGACCGGACGGCTGTGCCACGCGATGCTGGGCGGCGGCAACCATGTCGATGGCGAACGGGTGCAGGCGCGCGAAACCGGCGGCGCGCTGCCGATCGCGGCCCTGGCGACCTTCTTCATGTCGGCGGAGGAACGCGCCGACATGGTGCGCCGGTCGCAGGCCATCTTCGCGCTGGTGGACATTCCCCGTTGCGCCGCGGAGCAATATCCGCGGCTGGTGCTGGGACAGAATGACGTGTCGGTGTTCGCGCGGACATTGCCCTGGGATCATGCGGCGGGCACCTTGTTCGTCAATGAAGCGGGCGGCTGCTGCCAGCGCACCGACGGAACGCCCTATGTCGTGGGCGATACGCGGCGCGGACTGATGGGCGCGTCGTCGCCCCGGCTGTGGGACAAGGCGGCGACGACGCTGTTTGGATAAGGGGAGATGCCATGCTGACGATCTGGGGCCGGTTGAATTCGCATAATGTGAAGAAGGTCGTGTGGTTCGCGGACGAGATCGGCCTGCCCTATGTCCGCCACGATGTCGGCGGCGCTTATGGCATGAGCGCGGACTATCTGGCGAAGAACCCCAATGCGCTGATCCCGACGGTCGAGGATGGCGACGTCATGCTGTGGGAATCCAACGCGATCCTGCGCTATCTGGCGGCGCGCCACGCACCGGCCCTTTGGCCCGCTAACCCGGCGGAGCGCGCGCAGGGCGACAAGTGGATGGACTGGCAATTCGCCTTCGCCGACGCCCAGCGCGACGCTTTCCTACAACTGGTGCGACGTTCGCCCGAACAGCGAGATGGACAGTTGCTGGCCAAGTCCGCATCGGCATCTGGCGCGGCCATGAAAATCCTCGACCGGACGCTCGCCATCCAGCCATGGCTTTCAGGTGTCGCTTTCGGTGTCGCGGATGTGCCGATGGGCGTCTATGCCCATACGTTCTTCACGCTCGACATGGAGCGGCCCGATGTGCCGCATGTGCGCGCCTGGTATGACCGGCTTCGCGCCCGCCCGGCCTATGCCCAGTCGGTGATGATCCCGCTGACATAGGCTCGGAAGGGCCGAAACGCTTTTACAATACGCTTTCGATCCAGCCCTTGAGCGCGCTCTTGGGCGCCGCGCCGACCTTGGTCGCGGCCGCTTCGCCATTTTTGAACAGGATCATCGTCGGAATGCCGCGCACGCCATATTGGCCCGGCGCATCGGGATTTTCATCGATGTTGACCTTTACGATCGACACGCGGTCGCCCAGTTCCTCGGAAATTTCCTCCAGCGCCGGGCCGATCATCTTGCACGGACCACACCATTCGGCCCAGAAATCGACGAGGACGGGCTTGTCGGAATCGATGACGTCGACCTTGAAGCTGAGGTCGGTAACTGCCTTGGTGGCCATGAGAGTCTCCTTATGTTGCAGCCTATCTAGGACGGGCGCGCATCTGGCTCAACGGGCGAGAGCAGCAAATTCTCCTGCGCGGGCACATAGCCCGGCTTGTGCGCCGCCAGCGGCCCGAGCCCCGGCTTGTGCGCCGCCAGCAGAGCGGGCGGCAGGACGATCAGCCGCGGCGCGCTGGTGTAGAGCAGCCCCGCCTCGATCGCCCGGTCGGGGAAGATCACGCCTAGCGCCGCGACATAGGCGGCCATCTGCCGGATATGGGCGGTGGGCACTTCGGCCAGGGTCAGCGGCACGACCCGTCCGGTCTTGAAATCGACCAACTGGATTCGATCCGCGCCGATGCACAGCCGATCGACGGTGCCGGCTATCACCGCCTCCCCCACCACGGCGGCGATTGGCGCCTCGGCCAGCGCGTCGGGGCCGAATAACGCAGCGAAGTCCGGCGCGTCGATCACCTTGACCGCCTGGTCGATGACGTCATGGCGTTGCGCCGCGTCGGTCACGCCCTGCTGGACCAGCCAGCGATCTGCCGCATCGCGTCGCCGATCGCCGGGCAGGTCGGGCAGCCGTTCGAACAGCGCATGGAGCCAGCGCCCGCGTTCGGCCGCGGCCCGCATCGCCTGCGTCGGTGGCGGATAGGGCACGTCATCCTCCACCGGGGCGGACGGCGCGAGCGGACGGGGCGGCCGCGATTCGGCGGGGGCCGGCTCGCGCAGCCATGCCGGCTGGACGACCGGCATCGCTGCGCCTCCCTCTTCCGCCTCCGCCTCGCGCGGTTCCAGCTGCTCCGTCCCGCGCCATCGCCGCACCCCGCCCCACAGCGGATCGGCTTCCCAATCGGCACCCAGCGAAATCATTGCCCCTTCGACCGCCGCATACCAGCTTTCCGGCTTTACCTCCCCCTTGGCGCGGGGGCCGAGCGATCCGGCGACGACCAGCCTTTCTTCCGCGCGGGTCAGCGCGACATAAAGCAGCCGCCAATGCTCCTCCCGCTCCACTTGTGCGGCAGCTTCCGCAACCTCGCCGATCGGCCCCTGCCGTTCGGGCTTGCGCGGGGCCAGGATCGGCAGGCCGTTCCACAGCAGCGAATCCGAACGATTGCCGGCATCGGGGTCCAGGCAGGCGTCGGCCAATATGACGATCGGCGCCTGCAATCCCTTGGCGCCATGCACGGTCAGCAGGCGCAGATTCTCGCCCTGCGCCGCGGCGTCGCGCACGATCTCCACCTCGCCCCGATCGAACCAGTCGATGAAGCGCTGGAGCGAGGGATGATCGTCGCTTTCGAAGGCGAGCGAGGCGTTCAGCAGTTCCTCAATCGGATCGGCGGCCTCGGTCCCCAGTCGTTCGACCAGCCGCCGCCGTCCTTCCATCGGCCCGGACAATATCGCCTCCAGATAGCGATAGGGGGTGGTGAAATCCGCCACAGCCAGCAGATCGCGCAGCGGCTTCAAAGCCGTATCGTCCATCGTCTGCTGGAGATGCCGCCACAGGCCGCCTTTGCGGCCGATCAGCCGCACCATCAGTTCGTCCTGCGTCCAGCCGATCAGCGGCGACACGAGCAGCGAGGCAAGGTTCAATTCATCCTCCGGCTGCACCGCAAAGCGCAGCGCGGCGAGCAGGTCGCGTACCGCCAGCGGCGCGTTCAGCCGCAGCCGGTCGATCCCGGCCACCGCCACCTTCTCCTCATACAGCCGCGCAACAATCAGCCGCGCCAGTTCGCTGCGGCGACGTACCAGGATCATGATGTCGCCCGCGCGCACCGGCCGCCCGCGGCTTTCCAGCATCAGCCCATCGTCGATCCACTGCTTGATCTGCCGCGCGATCTTGCCGGCCAGCACCCGCTCCTGATCGGCGGCCCAATCCTCCTCGCCCTCCGCATCTTCGGATAGGCCGGCGACGACCGGCTTCCACAATTGCACTTCACCGGGATGGCGGTTGGCGCTGACATGGCGCACCTCGCCCGCGTCCATGCCCAGCCGTTCGGCGCGCAGCGTCGAGATGGTGCGGTCCACCACGTCCAGCACGGCGGGCGTCGAGCGAAAACTCTGGTCGAGCGACAGGTTGAAGAAATCATGCCCAGATTGGTCCGCGTCGCGCTGGAACAGGATGCGGGCGGCCGCGAAATTGGCCGGGCTGGTGCCCTGGAAGCCAAAGATCGCCTGCTTGAAATCGCCCACGGTGAAGATAGTGCGGACCTTCTGCCCCACCTCCCATTCGGTTGCGAAAAATTCTTCGGCCAGGGTGCGGACGATCCGCCATTGCGCGGCGTTGGTGTCCTGCGCCTCATCGACCAATATATGGTCGATCCGTTGGTCCAGCTTGTAGCGTATCCACTCGGCGATGCCCGGCTGTTCCAGCAAAGCGGCTGTGCGGGCGATCAGATCGTCAAAATCGACCGCGCCCGCCAGCCGCTTGGCCTGGGCATAATCGCGCGCATAGGCCCGCCCGGCATGGAGCGCCTGGCCCAGCAGCGCGGCATAATCGGCGCGCAGCTTCATCGCGATCAGCGCGCCGCATGTGTCGTAAAGCCGCTTGGCCATCTCGCCATAGCCGTCGATCGGCGGAACGAACCCCTTGCTCTCCAGAAAGTCGCCGTCCGCCTTGCTCCAGGCGCGATGGAGGTCGCCCAGCGACGCCGCCCGCCCCACAGCGTCCAGCCCACGCCAGGCGGCGATACGGTCGCACCGTTCCAGCCCGCGCCCTTTGCCCCATTCGACATTGGCGCGCACGATCCCGTCCAGCGTGCGCATATCGAACATGGCGTCCGAACATTGGTCGCCAAGCCATTGATCAATATCGCCTTCGGGCAGTTCCAACTCTGTCGCCAGCCACGGCCCGATCGCGTCGGGCAGGTCGTTCAGCGCATCGCCCTTCGCCGCGCAGCGCAACAGAAATTGTTCCGCCCCGCCCTCGCCCAGCCGCAAACTGATCGCCTGCAACGCGCCGATCAGCGCGTCATCGTCCCCGTCATGCGCCCGCACCGCCATGTCGGCCAGGGTCTGCCGCGCCAGGCTGGATTGTTCGCGCTGGTCGAGCGGGCGGAAGCCCGGCGTCAGGTCCGCTTCCAGCGGAAAGGCGGTCAGCAATTGCTGGCAAAAGCCGTGGATGGTCTGGATGCGCAGCCCGCCGCCGGTCGATTCCAGCACTTCGGCAAAGAGCCGGCGGGCCTGATCCTGCTGGTCCGGCCCGTGATCCTCGCCCAGCGCCATCAGATCCTTGGCCAGGTCGATCCCGTCCATCTGCACCCAGGCAGCCAGGCGATCGTGAATACGGTCGGCCATTTCCGCCGCGCCCGCCTTGGTGAAGGTGAGGCAGAGGATATTTTCCGGCCTGACCCCTTGGAGCAGCAGGCGGAACACGCGCGCGGTCAGCACATGGGTCTTGCCCGTCCCGGCCGAGGCCGACAGCCAGACATGCGCGTCGGGCGCGGCGGCGCGCGCCTGATCGCCAAGCAATTTCTGAAGGGCGCGCGTCTTAGCCATCGTCGCGGCCATACCATTCCTCCAGCCGCATCAGCTGGTCATAATCGCCATAATTGGCGACTTCGGGGTTGATCTCCGCGCGGAAGGGGGTCGTGCCGAGCAGGAAGGCATTCGCCACCGCCTCGAAATGTTCATGGGCGTGCGCGGTGAATTGATCGGTGACGATCTTGTCGCGCTTGCCCATCGGATCGACCGGCCGTTCGCGATAGCCGAACTGGTCTCCCTTCTTGGCGAGCGACCAATATTCGAAATCGCCTGCCTGCGGCCGTGGCCCCAGCCCCTCGAACCCGCCCAGTTCCGCGATGATCCCCAGCAGCCGCAGTTGCAGCGAAAAACCCGCCTTCACCTGCCGCGCGCTGGGGGGCTTCCCGGTCTTGTAATCAATGATGCCGATGCGTCCATCGGCCAGCCGGTCGATCCGGTCGGCCTTGCCCATCAGCGTGACCCCGGCGATGTCGGCTCGCCCTTCCTTCTCCACCGCCAAGATGGTGCGCCCCTCCGCCTTGTCGCTGGCGACCTGCGCTGCGATCCAGCGGATCGCCTCGATCAGGCGCGGCTGCCACAATGCTTTGAGCAACGGATGGACTTCGGGCTGGTCGAACATGGCGCGGGCGCGCGCTTCCAGATCGGCGGGATCGAGCGTTCCCGCCTCCGCCCAGCGCTGGAGAATGTCGTGGACAGCCGTCCCGCGCCAGGCCGGCCCCGCATCGGCATCGACCGGATCGAGCCTGTTAAGGCGCAAAACCCGTTTGGCGTAGAAGGCATAGGGGTCGGCCTTCAACCGATCGACATCAGTGACCGGGATCACAGTCGGCCGAACGGATATTGGCGGCGCGGGCGCAGGACGCTCGGCCGGGCTATGCCGCCCCGGCGTGTCGATCGCCTGCGCCAGCGCGGCATAGCGATCCGCCGTTTTCCACTGCGGCCCCGCCATCGCCTTCAGCCGCAACCAGAAACGCGACGCCACCGCCGGCCCGCCGCTGCCGCGCCGCGCACGGGTGATGAGGACATGCGGCGCGCCCAGCGCCCCGGCGAAATCATGCGCGGCCAGGCCAATCCGCGTCTCCAGCCCCGGCAGCCCCAATTCGCGCCGGATGCGCGGTGCCAGCCAGGGATCGGGCGACGGCAGGCCCGGCCATGTGCCTTCGTTGAGGCCGCCCAGAATCATGAGGTCCGCCTGCGTCAGTTGCGCCTCGATCAGGCCCAATATCGTAATGCGCGGATGGCCGCCCTGGCGCGGGCGCACCGACACGCCGCCCAGCATATGGTCGAGCAGCACCGGCAGCGCGCGCGGATCGGCCTGTCGCGGGCCTTCAGGCGCGGCGGCCTCCATCTCGGCGAACAGGTCGGCGGCGGCGTGACCCTGATGGCCCGCCCAGACGGCATCGTTGGAGAGCGCGCCTGCCTGTTCACGTAGCGCCGCCAATTGTCCGCTCAGGTCGGCGGCGGCGGCAAAGGCGCTTTCCAGCGGCTCCAGCAACGGGCGCGCCGTCGGCCACCAATCGCGCACCTGCTCGCGCAGCACCCGCTGCCGATCGTCGGCGCGCGGATGCATCAGCAGGTCGATGCCCACCAACCCCGCTTGTGGCCGCGGCCCGCGCAGCAGCAGGTCCAGCGCGCGAACCCCTTCCAGCCAAGGCAGACGCCCCTCGCCCCGCATCACCAGCGGATGTTTGAGCAGGGTCAGCAGCGCCACCGGCGCGAACCGTTCCGCCACTGCCTGCGCCATCGCCATCAGCAAGGTGCCGGGCGGCAGGCGGGACAGCGGCAGGCCCGCCGAATCGTCCGCCTCTATGCCCCAGCGTCGCAGATGCGCCGACACCCGCGTCGCCAGTTGCCTGTCGGGCGTGACTAGAGCGGCGGTCCGTTCCGGCGTCTCCAACGCCTCGCGCAGTGCAATGGCGATGGCCTGCGCCTCCTCGCCCGGCGTCGCCACTTCCAGCGCCTCCACCCCCGCCAGCGATCGGTCGGCGGTCTTGAGGTCACGCCAGCGACTCGTCAGCCTGGGCGGCAGCATGGCGTTGGAGATGTTGCGTCCGCGCACCGCCCGCGCGTCATGTTCGCTGCCCCAGCGCCACTGCGCAACATCGTCTCGCGTCGCGCTCATGCGGTCGAGCAGGCGCTTGAGCGCATATTGGGGATGGCTTTCATGGCCCTGCGGCGCACGGCCGGTGACCGGATCGGGATCGAACGGGCCGATCGCCTGCCATGCATCATCGTCCATATGCTGGTCCAGGCCGGCGAACACCACCATGCCTTTTGGCATCATGCCGATCCGGCGCAGCAGGTTGGCGACGGCCGGCGCGGTGGTGGACAGCCCCGCCGCGACGACGAAGCCCGACGGCAGATGGTCCTTCCAGCGTGCCGCCAACCGGTCGAACAATCGGTTGCGCCGGTCGGCCAGGTCGATGCACCCGGTTCGCGCCAGTTCGCCGGGCCAGCGGGCGATCAATATCTCGAACATCGTCAGCGACGTCTGCCAATGTCTCGACAGTTCGTCCGACAGAGCCAGCGTGCGCAACGCCGTCATCGGCACGCGCTCCACCTGCATCTGGTCCAGCACCGCGCCCAGCGCCTGTCCCAGCAGCAGCGCCTGCCCCGCATCGATGCCCGGCTGCGCATCCTGCACCATGCGCGCGAGAATCATCTGGCGGCGCATCGGCGCGATCGCCGGCGAGACGGGGTCGGCCTCCCCCAGCGGATCGAGTGCGCCGCCCACCTGTTCGCCCAAGTCCGGGTCGCCGATCGCGACCAGTCGGGGCAGCAGCAGCCCGCCGCCCGATTGGCGGACGAAAGCGTCGCTCACCGCCCGGATCGCGCGGTTGTTGGGCAACAAGACCATGCCCTGCGCCAGCGCCATGGGCTGTCCACGATGCTGCGCCAGCAACCCCGCCGCCAATGCATCGGCAAAGGCGCGATGCGCCGGTATCGTGAAGAGCGCAGGGCGCGCCTTCTCACCCATGAGCGAGCATGGATTCGACCACCGGAATGGCCTGGGGCGTGCCGACGTCGAACCACAGCCCCTGGTGCGACACGCCGTAAAGCCGCCCCGCTTCTATCGCCCGGTTCCAGAATACATTCGTCGAAAACACGTCGCCCGGCGGATCGACCAGCAGCGAGGGAGACAATATCTGCACCCCGGTAAAGACGAAGGGTGCGACATAGGCGGTCTTGCGCCGGCTCAACCGGCCGTTCGCATCCATATGAAAATCGCCCGCCCCCGTGTGGCAGGTCGCGCGAGCCAAAGGCACCAGCAACAGCAGCGCGTCCATCCGCTCCGGGTTCCAGATCCGCTGCATCATGCCCAGCGTCTCCTGCGCACCGTCGATCCACAGATTGTCGCTATTGGCGCAGATAAACGGCTTGTCGCCCAGCAGCGGCTTTGCCCGGATCAGGCCGCCGCCGGTTTCCAGCAGCTTCGCCCGCTCGTCCGAAATCACGAAATCCAGCCCACCTTTGCGCGCTTTCAGATGCGCCTCGACCGTGTCGGCCAGATAATGGACGTTGACGATCACCTTGCTGATGCCCCCCGCCTCCAGCCGGTCGAGCGCATGGTCCATCAGCGGCTTGCCCGCCACCTTGACCAGCGGCTTGGGCCGGGTCGCGGTGAGCGGACGCATCCGCTTGCCCAGCCCTGCGGCCATCAGCATGGCAGTGTCGATCATTCGGGGGCGAACTCCGCAAGCGCATGGTGGCGCTGGTCTGTCGGAATATGCGTGGCGAACCAGTCGGCGACAGGCGCCAGCGCCGGATGAGCCAGGTCGCGCTCCAGCAATCCCCACATGCGCGGCAGGTAGGACAGATAGCGCGGCTTGCCGTCGCGTTTCCACAGCCGGGTGAAGATGCCGATGATCTTGGCGTTGCGCTGCGCGCCCAGCACTGCATAGGCCGCGTCGAAATCGGCGGGCGGCTTGGCCACCGCCTTGTAATGGGCCAGCATCGCCGCCTCGACCGCCACCGGCACATCGCGCCGGGCGTCCTGCAACAGCGACACCAAATCATAGGCCGGGTGGCCCGCCAGCGCATCCTGAAAATCGAGGAGACCCAGGCCATGCGAGCCGTCCCGGTCGATCAGCATGATATTTTCGGCATGATAATCGCGCAGCACCGTTACCGTCGGGCTGGCGGACTGCTCCACAATGGGCAGAACCGCATCCCACGCCCGGACATAGGCGTCGGTATCGACATCCAGCCCGATCGCCGGGCAATACCAGTCAGTCAGCAACCCCACTTCACGCTGATAGACGGCGCGATCATAGGGCGGCACCTGTGCCGCCGGCAGGCGGTGCAGGTCGGCCAGCAGGTCGATCGCGCGGGCATAGGTCGCCAGTTCCTCGGCCGGGTCGGCGTCCAGATGCTCCTTCACCCGCAGGTCGCCGAAATCCTCGATCAGCACCAGCCCCTGTTCCAGGTCGCGCGCCAATATCTGCGGCGCGGCAAAGCCGTCGGCCAGCAGATGTTCGGCGATGGCGATGAAGGGGCGCGGGTCTTCATGTGGCGGTGGCGCATCCATCAGCACGGCGCGGCGGCCACCATCCAGCACGCGGAAATAGCGGCGGAAGGAGGCGTCTCCGGCAAGCGGTACGATGGCGGCGTCACCCCATCCCGCGTCGGCGAGGAAGGCGGGCGCGGCAGCGGGGGGGATCATATCTGTGACCATCGCTCCGTCCAAGCGTCCGGCACGGCCGCTGTCAAGCGCCGCGCGTCCTCCCCGGCAAAGTCGATGCTGAGCCGCAGCGTGTGCGGCCATAAGGTATCGCCCAACCGGTCGGGCCATTCGATGATCAGCAGGCTATCCATCAAATAGTCGCCCAGCGCCAGTTCCTCCGCCTCCGCCGCATCATCCAGCCGGTAGAGATCGACATGGGCGACCGGCAGGCGCACTTCCGGCACGTCATAGGGCTGGACGATGGCGAAGCTGGGGCTAGGCGCTTCACCCTCCAGCCCCAGCGCTTCCAAAATCCCGCGCGCCAGCGTCGTCTTGCCCGCGCCCAGACCGCCTTCCAGCGCGATCACGTCGCCGATCCGCGCATGGTCGGCAATCCGCCGGCCCAGGTCCAGCATCGCCGTTTCGCCCGCCAGATCAATAACCGCCTCAGCCACGCGGCAGTTCGATCACGGCCATGGTCCCCTGTCCGGCTTCCGATACCAGTTGCAACGTGCCGCCATGCGCCTCCGCCAACTGGCGCGCGAGCGGCAGGCCGATCCCTGCCCGGCCGCCATTGCGCGCCTGCCCCGCGCGCGCCGCCGGATCGAAGATCGCCGCCTGCTGCCCCGCCGCGATGCCGGGGCCATTGTCCGACACGACGATCCGCGCCTTGTCCGCAATCCCATCGCCATGCAGCAGGATGCGGGCACCCTTGCCGCAATAGCGGATCGCATTTTCCAGCAGATGGTCGATCGCCTGGCCGATCCGTCGCGCATCGCCCTGCACCGCGCCCAAGCTGTCCTGCAACGTCATGTCGATGTCCATGCCTTTGGCGGTCGCATCCATCATCATGCGGCTGGCGCTGGCGCGGACCACGGTGGCCAGGTCGACGCGGGCATGGTCGATCGGCAACGTGCCGACTTCGCCCTGGGTCAGGTCCAACACATTGTCGATCAACATCGACAGCCGCGCCGTGCTTTTGAGGATGCCATCGACATATTCGGTGGCCGATGGGCTGAGTTCCCCGGCATAGCCCGCGCTCATCATCTCGGCGAAGCCGGAAATGGTGGTCAGCGGGGTACGCAACTCATAGCTCATATTGGTGACGAAGGCGGTCTTGACCTTGTCCGCCTGCTCCAGCGCCTCGTTGCGGTCGCGCAGCACCTGCTCGACCCGGCGGCTGTCGGTCACGTCCAGCATGGTGAACAGCGCATTGCCGTCGGGCAGCGGAATCGCCGCGAATTCGAAGATCCGCCCGTCCGCAAAGCCGACATGCCCCATGCGCTGCTTGCGCTCTACAGTGGCGGCGCGCACCAGTTCGCGCACCAGATTGGCCTGTTCCGGCTTCGTCAGCTTCGCCTGCACCGCGCGCATCAGGTCGTCGATCCGCGGATGGCCCGCCAACAATTCTTCATTGGCGCCCCAGATGGTGCGGAAGCGGCTGTTCCACATCTGCAACCGCCCGTCGGACGAGAAGACGCCGATCGATTCGAACAGATTGTCGAAGGTCGCGGTGCGGACCCGCAGCAACGTGTCGCGGGCACTCGACAGATTGACCTGCTCGGTCCGGTCCTCGAAGATCAGCAGCAGGCCGCCGTCGGGCAGCGGCTGGGCATAGATGCGCAAATGGGTGCCGTCCTGCAACAGCCAGTTTTCCTCCAGCGGCTGAGGCGACAGGAACCATTGCCGCCGTTCCGCGCGCCAGGCGGGGAAGTCGCGATGTTCGGGCAGTCGCCGCGCGTCGCGCATCTGGTCCAGCACCCGCTCGAAGGGCGGCGCGTCGGCCAGCGCATCCTGGTGCAGGCCAAACAGGCTGATGAAGGGCTGATTCCAGAAGCGTAGCGCCCGGTCCGGGCCAAAGCGCGCGACACCAGCGGACAGCCGGTCGAGCAGGTCACGCTGCGCCGCCTCCAGCCGCCGATGTTCGACCCGCGCCTGTTCCAGTTCATGCTGATCGACGGCATAGCCAGCCACGCCCGCTGCCCCCAGCGGCACATCGACAACGCGCATCGTGCGCCGTTCGCCGTCGATGGTGGCGGGCACCATGCGTTCGATCGGTTCGTCGCGGGCGATCGCATCGGCGGCGGCGGCTTGCGGCGTCAGGCCCGCGACGGTTTCGACCAATTCGGTGCCATGGGCAATGACGTCCCCCGCGCCCTGCCCGTCGACCGCGCGCACATAGGCGCTGTTGACCAGGCTCAGGCGCAGGTCGGGCGTGCGGTGCCACATCGGGAAGGGCGCAGCCTCGACCAGTCCCGCCAGCGCCTCCAGCGCATCGCGCAACTGTTCGACATGACCGCGCAGCGACTGGATTTCCGCTTGGCTGTCAGTCGCGTCGAAAATCCACAGGATGACGCCGCCGCTCTCGGCGATGCCTGGTCCGGCGGGCGCGCCGCGGACCAGCAGCAGGCGCGACGATCCCAGCCCACGCACCGGCAGGGCGAAGCTTTTGCCCGCGCGCTGGGCCGAGGCGATCTCCTGTGCCAGCGCGGCGGCATCTTCCGGCTCCAGCCCGCCGTCGGGCGCGGTGAGTTCGGACGCGAAGGTCGGCACGCGCGGCTTGCCCAGCCATTTGGCCAGGCGATCGGCCGCTTCCAGCCGTCCGTCGGGATGGATGATGATGGGCGCCGCGGGTGCCGACGCCAGCAGCATGGTCAACCGGTCGAGCTTGCCCTGCGCATGGGTGCCTTCGCGCCGCATCCGCTGGCCGCTGACCAGCGCCCACACGGCGGCGCCCAGCCACCCGGCCAGCACCACGCCGAAAATGATCGCGGCATAGGGGGACAATGTCGTCATGACATACGCCCTCCGGCCCGTCGCACCTGCCTGTCCCTGTTCATATGTCGGCTGGGCCTATCCCAGATCGGTCGCACGGCCAAGGCGGCGGACAAGAAAAAAGGGAGGCGTCTCCGCCTCCCCCCTTTCGATGTCGCTCGCTGGCGTCTCGGCTCAGTAGCGGTAATGGTCGGGCTTGAACGGCCCTTCCACCGGCACGCCGATATAATCGGCCTGGCGCTGCGACAGCTTGGTCAGCTTCACGCCCAGCTTGGCCAGATGCAGTTCGGCGACCTTTTCGTCCAGATGCTTGGGCAGGACATAGACGTCATTGCCGTACTGCTCGCTCTTGGTCCACAATTCGATCTGCGCCAGCGTCTGGTTGGTGAAGCTGGCCGACATCACGAAGCTGGGATGGCCAGTCGCGTTGCCCAGATTGACCAGGCGGCCCTTCGACAGGACGATGATCTTCTTGCCGTCGGGGAACTCGACTTCATCGACCTGCGGCTTGATCTCGGTCCACTTCATGTTGGCCAGGCCCGCAATCTCGATCTCGCTGTCGAAATGGCCGATGTTCGACACGATCGCCATATTTTTCATGGCGCGCATATGATCGACGGTCAGCACGCCTTCATTGCCGGTCGCAGTGACGAAGATGTCGGCGCGCGGGGCCGCCTCTTCCATCGTCACGACTTCATAGCCTTCCATGGCGGCCTGGAGCGCGCAGATCGGATCGACTTCGGTCACCAGCACGCGCGCGCCGCCATTGCGGAGCGAAGCGGCGCTGCCCTTGCCGACGTCGCCAAAGCCAGCGACGCAGGCAATCTTGCCCGCCAGCATGACGTCGGTGCCGCGACGGATCGCGTCGACCAGCGATTCCTTGCAGCCATAGAGATTGTCGAACTTCGACTTGGTGACGCTGTCGTTCACGTTGATCGCGGGGAAGGGCAGCTTGCCCTTCTTGCTCAGCTCATACAGGCGGTGCACGCCGGTCGTCGTTTCTTCCGAGACGCCCTTGATGCTCGCAACCGTCTTGGTCAGGAAGCCGGGGCGCTCGGCCAGCACGCGCTTGAGCGTCTTGACGAAGATTTCCTCTTCTTCGTTGGACGGCGTGAACAGTTCCTCGCCGGCCTCGACGCGGGCGCCCCACAGGGCGAACATGGTGGCGTCGCCGCCATCGTCCAGGATCAGGTTGCAGACGCCCGATGGATCATTGTGCCAGTCGAAGATGCGCTCGACATAGTCCCAATATTCTTCGAGCGTCTCGCCCTTGATGGCGAAGACCGGCACGCCGGACGCGGCGATCGCGGCGGCGGCATGGTCCTGCGTGGAATAGATGTTGCAGGTTGCCCAGCGGACCTGCGCGCCAAGCGCCGTAAGCGTTTCGATCAGCACGGCGGTCTGGATCGTCATGTGCAGCGATCCGGTGATGCGCGCGCCCTTGAGCGGTTGCGACGGGCCAAATTCGGCGCGCAGCGCCATCAGGCCGGGCATTTCGGTTTCGGCGATGTCCATTTCCTTGCGGCCAAAGGCGGCAAGGGCGATATCGGCGATCACATAATCCTGCGCCTGGGTGGCGGGTGCAGTGGCCACGAGCGTATCTCCGTCAGCTTAGAATGGAGCCCCGCCAGCGACAAGCACAGCGGCGACAATGGAATGCGCCTTACCAACCGGCAAAGCGCATGGCAACTCATATAAAGATTTCTTTATGTGCCTCCGCGATGTGCTATCGCGTCAGGCGGACCCGGCACCGGAGACAAGGTGGGACGCATCCACGCCCGCAGAGGCATAGGCGGCCGCCCATTTGCGCCGGGTCGGCACATCGAAGAGCAGGTCGGGATCGCCATCGGCCAGGAACCAGCTTTCGCCGTGCATCTCCTGCTCCAATTGTCCCGCGCCCCAGCCGGCATAGCCCAGCGCGACGAGATAACGGCTTGGTCCCCGCCCCTCCGCGATCGCCTTCAATATATCAAGCGATCCCGACAATCCCCATCGGTCGCCGACATGCACCATGTCCTGCCCGCCCCAGTCGAGCGAATGGAGCACGAAGCCGCGGCGCGGTTCGACCGGGCCGCCGCGCAGCACCGGCACGTCGGGCACCTGGCTGCCGTCGATATCGAAACTTTCGAGAAGTTCGCGCAGGGTGATGCCGTCCATCTCCTCGCCCACCGCGATGCCCAGCGCACCTTCTTCGTCATGGACGCACAGCGCCACCACCGAATGGTCGAACCGCATGTCCGCCATGCCGGGAAGGGCGAGCAGGAAATGCCCGCCGTAGAAGCGCGTCTGGGTCATGATGCTGAATATAGCCCGCCGCCGCGTCTTGCCAAGGACACATGGTCGCACCGGCGGGGCGTCATGACATATAACTGACCCTGCATCTTGACAGCGGCCCTGCCAGCGCCGACCTCCCGCCCGTCAAAGGCCAGGAGACACATATGACCATTTCCAAGGGCGATCGCCTTCCCAGCACCACCTTCACCCAGATGACCGAAAACGGCCCCGAAGCCGTATCATCCGACGACTATTTCGCCGGCAAGACCGTCGCCATCTTCTCGGTGCCCGGTGCCTTCACCCCCACCTGCTCGGCCAAGCATCTGCCCGGCTTCATCGACAAGAGTGAAGCCCTGAAAGCCAAGGGCGTGGACGAAATCGCCTGCACCGCGGTCAATGACGCCTTCGTCATGGGCGCCTGGGGCAAGTCGGCCGGCGCGGAGGGCAAGGTCACCATGCTCGCCGACGGCAATGGCGATTTCGCGCAGGCCGTCGGCCTGACCATGGACGGCAGCAAATTTGGCCTCGGCCAGCGCGGCCAGCGTTTCTCGATGATCGTCAAGGATGGCGTCGTTGCGGAACTCAATGTGGAAGCGCCCGGCGACTTCAAGCTGTCGTCGGCCGAACATATGCTCGAACAGCTCTGATTTTTCAGCGAGATGCGCGGCAGATTTCAGGTCTGCTGCGCATCTTGCACGCGGCGTCTTCCTTCCGTCATGCAAAGACGGTAACAGGGGGCGATGACACAAAGCATCGGCAGCGCAACGGTCACGCAACTTGACCGCATTTACCAGACATCCATCGAAAATCTGCGCGAGGCCATGCGGGCCTATGCCCGTGACGGCAGCATCCCCCCGGCGACCGCGAAGGCCGACCGGCGCTATTGCTATCCCGAATTGCGCATCACCTATCATGGTGACAGCGACGCGCCGCCGCCGGGCCGCTCTTTCGCCCGCCTGTCAAAGCCTGGCCGCTACGCCACCACGGTCACCCGGCCCGCCATGTTCGCCGATTATCTGGCCGAACAGATTGATTTGCTCGTCCGCGACTATGGCGTGGACGTGGAAGCGGGCTTAAGCGAACAGCAAATCCCCTTCCCCTATGTGCTCGACGGCCTGGACATGAGCGCGCTCGACGGCACCCCGCCGACCGAACTGGCGCGCTATTTCCCCGCGACCGAACTGGCCGAGATCGGGGACGAGATCGCCGACGGCCTCTTCATGCCGGATGCCGATGGCGACCGGCCGCTTGCCTTGTTCGACGGGCTACGCACGGACTTCTCGTTGGCGCGCCTCAAACATTATACCGGCACCCCGGCCGACCATGTGCAGCGCTACATATTGTTCACCAACTATCACCGCTATGTCGATGAATTTGTGGCTTGGGCCTGTGATGAATTGCAACGGGAAGGGAGCCGCTACACAGCCCTGTCGGGCGCGGGCGGCGTTTATGTGACCTCGGAAACCGCCGATCCCGCGCGGATGATCGCCGACAGCGCCTGGCGACGGCATCAGATGCCGGCCTACCACCTGATCGCGCCGGACCGCAGTGGCATTACCCTCGTTAATATCGGCGTTGGCCCGTCCAACGCCAAGACGATCTGCGACCATCTGGCCGTCGTGCGTCCCGAAGCCTGGCTGATGATCGGCCATTGCGGCGGCCTGCGCCCCAGCCAGCGGATCGGCGACTATGTGCTGGCCCACGCCTATCTGCGCGACGATCATGTGCTGGACGAAATGTTACCGCCGGAAATTCCGGTGCCGGCCATCGCTGAAGTGCAAGTCGCCATGGCGCAGGCGGCCGAGGCCGTGCTGGGCCACAGCAACCCGGAGGATTTCAAGCGCCGCCTGCGCACCGGCACCGTCGTCACGACCGACGATCGCAACTGGGAATTGCGCTATTCCAGCTCCGCCCTGCGCTTCAGCCTGTCGCGCGCGGTCGGCATCGACATGGAATCGGCGACCATCGCGGCGCAGGGCTATCGCTTCCGCGTCCCCTACGGCACCCTGCTCTGCGTGTCCGACAAGCCGATCCATGGCGAACTCAAGCTGCCGGGCCAAGCCAATCGCTTCTACGAAGAAGCCATCGCTAGCCATTTGCGCGTGGGCATCATGACCTGCGAATTGCTGCGGGAGGAAGGGGCCAAGCTGCACAGCCGCAAGCTGCGCGCCTTCAACGAACCGCCGTTTCGCTAAGTCAAGCGATGTGCTCCCGCGCAGCCGGGAGCACAGCCCCGTCCTCGGAACGGATATGATAGGTTCGGGGCAGCTCCCTGTTAAGCCGCTTCCTGCCAGATGCTGATGCGGTCCTTGCCGTCCTTCTTCGCGGCATAAAGGGCCGCGTCCGCGCGCGCGACCATATCCTCCAACTGCGTGTCGCCATCTGTTATTTCGGCCACGCCGAAACTGGCGCGCAGCCAAACGTCGGGAAAGCCCGGCAGCGCCAGATGGCCGACTTCCACGCGGACTCGCTCCATTACCTCGGCGGCGGCGGCGGCGCTGGTGTTCATCAGCAGCAGGCCGAATTCGTCGCCGCCCATCCGCCCCACCACATCGCCGCGGCGCACCGCGCTGGTGAGCAATTGGGCGAACCCCTTGAGCGCATGGTCGCCCGCGATATGGCCATGGCCATCATTCAGCGCCTTGAACCCGTCTAGGTCGCACACGACCAGCGCCAGCGGCAGGCCGTGCCGCCGGGCCAGCGCCATCGCCTGACCCGCCGCCTCGTCAAGGCCCCGGCGATTGAGTACCGCTGTCAGCGGATCATGGCGCATCTGCGTGCGCAACTGCTGCGCCAGGTCGCCCGCCACCACCAGCACCGCCGTCACCGCCGTCGCCACATAGATGGTCGGCATGAAGATGCTGAAGATCAGGCGGTAGAGATCTTTCCCGATGTCAGGACCGCGAATCAGCATGGCCGATCCCGCCAGCGCGAACTGGACGATGACGAAGGCCAGCAGCGCAAGAAAGAACACCAGCTCCGGGGGGGTGAAAGACCGACCCTTGGGCCATAGTGACGCGGCGCTCACCGCCAACAGCGCCCCGACATAGGCTGGAATGATAAGGCCCTGCATGATTTGGCTGCCTACCGGGCCGATGGCAAACGCCATCGCGAGTATCACCAGCATCGCGGGAACCAAGAACCATGCCAGACGCAACGGTTTGCCCGATCGCTGCCGGATGCCGATGGCCAGCAACGACCCGCTGATGATCAATCCCACGCCAGTCACGATGAACCAGCCGGGACTTTTCAAAAAAAAGCCGCAGGCATTGGCCGTCCATTGCACCATGCCCATTGCATAGGAAGCGGTCCATGTCAGGACATGCCTTTGCCGCCCGAAATGCAGCCACGCCACAGTCAGCGCGACGGTCATGACGGCGGCGGTGCCGAACAATAGGGAAAGGAGAATGGCTGGCGCGTTCATGCGCCAACCATTTACCAAGATTTACTCCGGCTTACCAGCCGCAAGACTTGCCTTTATTTTGCGTAATCAACCACTTCTGCAATGGTGCGAAATAATTGACCAACGCCTTGCCTGACATTTCACGGCTGCCGGTAAAGGCCTGGAGCGCATCGGGCCAAGGCTTTGACGCGCCCATCTGCAACATCGCGTCAAGTCTCGCGCCTACAGCCTTGTTTCCATAGAAAGAACAACGATGGAGCGGCCCTTTCCACCCGGCCTGCTTGCACGCCGCCTCATAGAATTGGAACTGTAACACCCGCGCGAGGAAGTAACGGGTGTAGGGCGTATTGCCGGGAATATGATATTTGCCACCGGCATCGAACTTCGTCTCGTCGCGGGACACGGGCGGCACGATGCCCTGATATTGCAGGCGCAGGTCGGTCCAGCTCTTTTCATACTGGCTCTGCGGAATCGACCCGTCGAACACGCCCCAGCGCCATTTGTCGATCAGCAGGCCGAACGGCAGGAACGCGACCTTGTCCATCGCCTGGCGCAGCAACAGGCCCGTATCCTTGTCCGCCCCCGGCACCTTGGCGGGATCGAGCAGACCGATCTTCACCAGATAGTCGGGCGTGATCGACAGCGCCACGAAATCGCCGATCGCTTCATGGAAGCCGTCATTGGCACCATCCAGGTAGAGCGGCTTTTGTGCCTGATAGGCACGCTGGTAGTAATTATGCCCCAGTTCATGATGGATGGTGACGAAATCGTCGCCATTGACCTTGGTGCACATCTTGATGCGGATGTCGTTCTTATTGTCCAGATCCCAAGCCGATGCGTGGCAAATCACCTCGCGGTCGCGCGGCTTGGTGATTTGCGAGCGTTCCCAGAAGCTTTGCGGCAGCGGCTCAAAGCCAAGCGAACTGTAGAAGCCCTCGCCCGCCTTTACCATCTTGACTGGGTCATAGCCCTTGACCTTGAGCAAATCGGTGGTGTCGAAGCCCAGGTCACCAGCCCCCGCCGGCGCCACGACGTCATAGATATTGCCCCACTCCTGCGCCCACATATTGCCCAGCAGGTCGGCGCGGATCGGCCCGGTCTTGGCCTGCACCGCGTCGCCATATTTCTCATTGAGCTTGGTGCGGGTATAGCAATGGAGATCGTCGTAGAGCGGCTTGACCTCCGCCCAGATCTTGTCGGTCAGCTTGGCGAAATCATCGGCCGGCATGTCATATTTGGACCGCCACATCGCGCCCGTGTCGGCAAAGCCCAGTTCCTTGGCCCCGGCATTGGCGATGCCGACCAGCTTGGCATAATCGGTCCGCATCGGTGCGCCGACATTGTCGTGCCAGCTGACCCACATTTCCTTAAGCTCTTCGGGGTTGCGGTTCTCCCCCATCTGCTCTTCGATGTCGCTGCCGTTGATCGGCTGGCCCTTGAGCGTCCCCTTCCCCTTGCCATAGGCGGACTGGAGCTTGGTCGCGAGGTCGTTCAATTCTTCGGCCGCGCCCGGCGTCGTCGGCGCGGGCAGCGTCAGCGCGGTGCGTAGCAGCGTCAACCGACGCTTGGTTTCTTCGGTCAGGCCCGGCGCGGTCGCGAACTTCGCGGCCGCCAGCGCATAATCGACTCGCTGCTTGGTATCGATCGCGCCGAAATAGGACGCCATCGCGTCGGTATCGTCGGTGATGTAGGTCGCGTTGATCCACGCCGCCCTGCCGCTGACGATCGACTGGTCGAACAGCGTCTTCTCAGCTTGGGCCAGGAAGGCGTCCGCTTCGGCTGCGGTCGGTGCGGCGGCGGCGTTTGCGGGCGCGGCCTGCTGCGCCATTACCGGCGAAACGACGAGGGCAGCCGCAAGCGCGGCCAACGATATAGCGATTTTCATGGATATCCCCTGATCGGTTATGACGGGGAAGGTGACTTGGCTTGGCGATACAGTCAAGCCGTCAGGAAATCGACCATCGCCTGCCCCAACTCCTTGCGGGTGACGGCGTTCATATGATTGCCCGGCACCTCGACATAGCGGCCATCCGGCAGCACCTCGGCCAGTTCCCGCGCCACGCCATTATCGCGATCGTCCGCGCCGCAGATGACCACGGTCGGCTGCTGGAAGCCTGCAATCGTCGCCTCGTCGGTATCGACGAAGGTGTTGAGGATGTTGAGCAGCGCCACCGGATCGCCCTTGGTGGTCTTCAGGAACGCTTCGGTCATCCATTGCGACGTGCCCCGCTCGAACGTGCCCAGATTGGTCAGGACGTTGCGATAATAGCCGCCATTGTCGAGCGTGCTGACAAGGCCGCGCAACCCCATCCCCGCCAAAATCACGCGACGTGGGCTGGCGCCGCGCGCCAGCATCCGCACCGTCGTCCGCGCGCCCAGCGAATAGCCGCCCAGATCATAATCGGTCAGCCCCAGTTGCGCGATCAGCCCCAGATTATCGTCGGTCAGCGCATCGGCTGGATAGGCCGCGGGATCATGCGGCTTGGCGCTTTCCCCATGGCCGCGCAGGTCCGGCAGGATCAGGCGAAACCCCGCCTCCACCAGCTTCGCCGCATGGCCGTAGCGGATCCAGTTGGTGAACGCGTTGGAGAAATAGCCATGGATCAGCACCAGGTCGCGCCCCTGACCGACCATATGCACCGCGATCGGCAAACCGTCGAAACCCTCAATCTCATGGCGTTCGATCGGCAGGTCGGTCATCGGGGCATTTCCTCTTGGGCTGGGATGCCCTGCCGATATGGCGTCATCCGCGGCGGCGCAAGAGGGCGATGAGCGCCAATGCGCTGCCAATCTGGGCGGCGGCCATGTCCTTCTGCGCGTCCCAGACGTCGCCCTGCTGACCATTATAATAGTCCGCCGTCTCGCCCGCCGCTAATATGGTGAGCAACCATTCGAAAATCTCGTACAGCGCGCTGCCCAGGCCAATGGCGGCAAAGGCAAAGGTCAGGCCCCAACGCACTGGCAACCCGCCATGACGTCGCGCCACCTCCGCAATCGGCACGGTCAGTAAAGCGCCAAAAGTGAAATGCACCAGCCGGTCATAGCCATTGCGCGTGGTGCCAAAGAGGGTCGAGATATCATGCCCGCTCAGCGCGCGCGCCCAGTCGTCATAGGGCACATAGCTATAGATCCAGCGCGCACCCAAAGTGTGCAGCAGCAGGAAGAGCCAGATACAGGCGACCGAAGATTTGGAAAGCGGCCAGCGGCGCAACAGCCAGGGCGTAGCCAGGACCAACGCGATCGTCGGACCATGCTGGAGCGGTGCGAGGTCGGGATAGGGTTGCGCGATATTGGCAAGCCCGATTGCGCAGAGCAGCGCGACGATCATCCGGCGCTGCGCGATCGGAAGAGCCTTCCACATCGCGACAGCGCCGGCCATCATAAGAGGCCTCACCCCTTCTTGAGGTGGCGACGACCCAGAAGTTCGGCGATCTGCACCGCGTTCAGCGCCGCGCCCTTACGCAGGTTATCGCTGACGCACCACAGGTTGATGCCGTTCTCGATCGTCGAATCTTCCCGCACGCGGCTGATGAAAGTCGCGAAATCGCCGACGCATTCGATCGGCGTGATATATCCGCCATCCTCACGCTTATCGACCAGCATGATGCCGGGTGCCTCGCGCAATATGTCCTGCGCTTCCTTGGCCGAAATCTCATTCTCGAACTCGATGTTGATCGATTCCGAATGGCCCACGAACACCGGCACGCGCACGCAGGTCGCGGTCACCTTCACCTTGGGATCGAGGATCTTCTTGGTTTCCGCGACCATCTTCCATTCTTCCTTGGTCGATCCATCGTCCAGGAAAACGTCGATATGCGGGATCACGTTGAAGGCGATCTGCTTGGTGAACTTCTTGGGCTCCGCCGGATCGCCGACGAAGATGTTGCGGCTCTGTTCGAACAGCTCGTCCATGCCCGCCTTGCCCGCGCCGGACACCGACTGATAGGTCGATACGACCACGCGCTTGATCTTGGCAAAATCGTGCAGCGGCTTCAACGCCACGACCATCTGCGCTGTCGAGCAGTTGGGGTTGGCGATGATGTTCTTCTTCTTATAGCCGTCGATCGCGTCCGGGTTCACTTCGGGCACAATCAAGGGCACGTCCGGGTCCATGCGATAGAGCGAGCTGTTGTCGATCACGACGCAGCCGGCCGCCGCCGCCTTGGGCGCATAGATTTCCGTCGGGCCGCTGCCCGCCGCGAACAGGGCGATGTCCCAACCGGTGAAGTCGAAATGCTCGATATTCTGGCATTTCATGGTCTTGCCGCTGTCACCGAAATCGATGGTCAGCCCCTGCGACCGCGACGACGCGACCGCCGCAATCTCGTCAATAGGGAACTCGCGCTCGGCGAGAATGGTCAGCATCTCGCGGCCCACATTCCCCGTGGCTCCGACGACGACGACCCTATAACCCATGACAAAAGACTCCAGTTCAACGCAGGATTGCGGAGTGCGCGCCATAGCGATGTGGCTACGATTGTCCAGAAAGAAGGGCTTGCCTGCCGCAAAACCCTCCTCCAGCGTAATTTTATTTCGAAGCCACGTCCGGCCCTCCCGCATGTTCGGCCAGGAAATGTTCGATCGTCTTCCACAAGTGGACGCTGATGCCCGGCCCACCGACGCGATGGGTCTGGCCCGGATAGGCCATCATTTCGAACGGCACCGCCGCGCCCTGCATCTTGGCCATCAGCGCAGTCGCATTGTCGAACACCACATTGTCGTCGGACATGCCGTGAATCAGCAGCAGCGGATCGGCGATCTTCACCGCCTCGTCCACCGCGCCTGACGCCGGATAGGCGCTGGCCTTGTCCTGCGGCTGGCCCAGATAGCGTTCGGTATAATGGGTGTCGTAAAGCTCCCATTTGGTCACCGGCGCCCCCGCCACCGCCGCTGCGAAAACCCCTGGCGCCTTCTCCAGCAGCTTGACCGACATGTAGCCGCCATAGGACCAGCCATAGGTCGCGATCCGCTTGGGATCGACAAACGGCTGCGCCTTGAGCCATTCCACCCCCTTCAACTGGTCATCGACCTCCACCGTGCCCATCGCGCGATAGAGATGATCCTCGAACGCCTTGCCGCGATCGGGCGTGCCGCGATTGTCGATGGCGAACACGATCCAGCCGTGATCCACCAGATATTGGTTGAGCGCGCCGCTCCATATGTTGGTCACCTGCCGCCCGCCGCCCGGACCGCCATAATGGATCATGAAGACGGGATAGCGCTTCCCAGCTTCCATCTTGGGCGTCATGATCTTGGTATAGAGCGTCGTCCCGTCCGCCGCCTTCACCGTGCCGAAGCGCGTCTGCACATGGCCCGCGACATAGGGCGCATAAGGGTGGTTGCCCGTCAGCGCATTTTCCGACAGCCATTGCAACTGCTTGCCGCCACTGTCGGCCAGATAGACCTGCTTGGGCTGGTCGCTATTCTGGCGCGTCACCACGACCCGGCTCGCCGCGCCGTCCATGACAGCGTCGTTCCACCAGCCCTTCGAAGTCAGCGCCCGCGCCTGCCCAGGCTTGCCCAATGCCGTCACATATAATTGCTGCTCCAACGGCGTTTCGCGATTGCCGGTGAAATAGACCAGCCCCTTCTCCTCATCCACGCCCACGACGTCGCGCACCTCCCAGTCGCCGCTGGTCAGCGCCGTCCATTTGCCGCCGTCGATGCGATAAAGATGCCCATGGCCGCTCTTTTCCGACCACCACAGGAAACTGCCGTCTTTCAGCGGATGGAAATTGTTCGACAGGTTGATCCAGCTGTTCGCCGTCTCGGTCAGCGCCACCCGCGTCTTGCCTGTGGCGGGATCGACCGCCAGCAGATCGAGCCGTTTCTGATCCCGGCTCTCGCGCTGGACATAGAGCGTCCTGCCGTCCTTCGACCAATCGACGCGCGCGAGATATATGTCCTTCTCCGCGCCCAGATCGACCTGCACTTGGCCCGACCCATCGGGCTTCATCACGAACAGATCGACAATCGCGTTGGGTGTGCCGGCCGCGGGGTAACGCTGCTGATAGACCTTGGTGCCCTCCCCGCCGATCGCGGTGCGGGTGACGATGCCGACCGGGCTTTCATCGACGCGCGCGACCGCGATCAACGCATCGTCGGGCGACCACCAGTAACCCGTGCGCCGGTCCATTTCCTCCTGCGCCACAAACTCTGCCGTGCCCCAGCTGACCGTATCGCTGGCCCCCTGCGTCAACTGCCGTTCCGCCCCACCGATCGGCTGGGTGAACAGATTGCCGCCGCGCACGAAGGAGACATAGCCGCCCTTGGGGCTGACCACGCCATTCAACTCGCCGTCCGGCGTCTCGGTCAGCCGCGTGACCGTCCCGTCCAGCCCGGCGAGATACAGGTCGCCATCCACCGGCACCAATAGGCTCTTGCCGTCAGGCGCCCAGTCATAGCTGGTAATGCCCGTGCTTCCCGCAACGCTGCGATCGCGCTCCCGCTGCATCTTCTCCGCTTCGGAAAGCTCGGCGCCGCTGCCGGTCTTCTTCGAATCGACCAGCATCCGTTCCGCGCCCGTCTTGCTGTCGATCGCCCACAGGTCGAGCCGTTCCTTCTCGTCGGCGCGGGGTTTCAGCAGCGTCACCAACGAGCCGTCCGGCGACAATTTCAGCGCACGCGGCATCGGCCCGGCCAGGTCGGGACTGGCGAAAACGCGCTCCAGCGTGAGCTGTTCCTGCGCGCTGGCGGGGACTGTGGAGAGCAGCAGCGCACCAAGGGCCGCGCCGGCTTTCAGATAGGGGGGCATGATCATCCTTTCCGGTCGGCGCAGACGCACCGCATGATCGCGCAGACTTAGCGCGACGAATTAGAAAAGATCAATGCCGGGAAATTATCTGTCCTGCCATGATCGCCTGGATCATGGTGGGCGCGGCAGGGATTGAACCTGCGACCCCACCCGTGTGAAGGGTGTGCTCTACCACTGAGCTACGCGCCCCCTGTAAGGAGGAGGCGGCCTTTGGCATCGGCCGCGCGCCCTGTCAATATCGGGGGATCGATTTGACGCAAAAGCGTTTCCGCCCGGCCGCATCGCCCTCTATAAGGGGCCGTGGAAATTACGGAGCCCAGCCTTGATGTCAAAATCTCTCGCCCTGCTGATCGCAAGCCTGCTGCTCACGACACTGGCCGCCTGCAATACGGTGCAAGGCGTAGGCCGGGATATCGAATCGGTGGGACGCGCCGGCAAGGACGCGATGCACTGAGAGATTATTGGAGGATGCGGCTCATCGCGGTCATATTCTTGCGCAGGCGCACGCCATCGCAATCCGGCTCGCCACATTCGCACGCTTCGATGGTATAACGCACACCACACATCACCAGCACGTCATGATCGAACGAATAGTTGGAGATGCCCGCGCGCTCGACCTTTTCCTGTGCTCTGGCCTTGAGAGTCATGCATGTCCTCCCCGTCATGATGTGGGACGTCGATAATTCATGTTGCGATGCACAATGTCAATTGATCGACATTTGTTCCTGTCGTGCTTTTAACAATATTGTCGCTGAAATGACACGCTTCGCCCCATCGCCGCCGGCGACTTGCACGCGACGGCACAGCCTCCCATATGCCGGTTCATGAACGACCAACGCAGCTCCTCCATGCCCGTCTGGCATGGCACCACCATCATGTCCGTCCGCAAGAATGGAAAGGTCGTCGTCGCTGGCGATGGCCAGGTTTCCATGGGCCAGACCGTGATGAAGCCCAACGCCCGCAAGGTCCGCCGCCTGCACGACGGCAGCGTCATCGGCGGCTTCGCCGGGGCCACCGCCGACGCCTTCACCCTGTTCGAACGTCTCGAAGCCAAGCTGGAGCGGTTCAACGGCCAGTTGATGCGCGCCGCCGTGGAATTGGCCAAGGACTGGCGCACGGACAAATATCTGCGCAATTTAGAAGCGATGATGATCGTCGCGGACAAGGATGTGACACTGATCCTGACCGGCAATGGTGACGTGCTGGAGCCGCTGCACGGCGTCGCCGCCATCGGTTCGGGCGGCAATTACGCCCTCGCCGCCGCCCGCGCGCTGATGGAATATGAGGAAGACGCCGAAACCCTGTCCCGCAAGGCGATGGCCGTCGCGGCCGACATCTGCGTCTACACCAACGACCAGCTGACGATCGAGACGCTGGACAGCGCTTCTTAAATCCCCCTCCCGCTTGCGGGAGGTGTTAGGGGAGGGCCTGTAAGGGCGCTCCTCGACACGCCCTCCCCCGACCCCTCCCTGAAGGGAGGGGAGAAGGACTAAAATGAACGACAACCTGACCCCCAAAGCCATCGTCGCCGCCCTCGACGCGCATATCATCGGCCAGCAGGACGCCAAGCGCGCCGTGGCCGTCGCGCTGCGGAACCGCTGGCGGCGCCAGCACCTGTCCGCCGATCTGCGTGACGAGGTGACGCCCAAGAACATATTGATGATCGGCCCGACCGGCTGCGGCAAGACCGAGATCAGCCGACGCTTGGCGAAACTGGCCGACGCCCCCTTCGTCAAGGTCGAAGCCACCAAATTCACCGAGGTCGGCTATGTCGGCCGCGACGTCGAACAGATCATCCGCGACTTGGTCGAGGAAGCCGTGCGCCTGGAGAAGGACCGCCGCCGCGAAGCCGTGCGCGAAGCCGCCTCCGAAGCCGCCATGGCCCGCCTGCTCGACGCGCTGACCGGCAAGGAGGCCAGCGAGGCGACCCGGCTGTCCTTCCGCCAGAAGATCGAAAACGACCAGATGAACGAGGTCGAGGTCGAGGTGGAGGTCGCCGACAGCCCCTCCATGCCGATGGAAATCCCCGGCATGGGCGGCCAGGTCGGCATGATCAACCTGTCCGACATGATGTCCAAGGCGTTCGGCCAGCAGCAGAAGAAGCGCCGCAAGATCCGCGTCGCCGAAGCCTGGGACAAGCTGGTCGAGGAGGAGCAGGACAAGCGGCTCGACCAGGACGATGTCGCCCGCGTCGCCATCACCAGCGCCGAACAGAATGGCATCGTCTTCCTGGATGAGATCGACAAGATCGCGGTCAGCGACGTGCGCGGCGGTTCCGTCAGCCGCGAAGGCGTACAGCGCGACCTGCTACCCCTGATCGAGGGCACGACGGTTTCGACCAAATATGGCCCGCTCAAGACCGACCATATCCTCTTCATCGCGTCCGGCGCCTTCCACGTCGCCAAGCCCAGCGACCTGCTGCCGGAACTTCAGGGGCGCCTGCCGATCCGCGTCGAACTGAAGGCGCTGACCGAGGAAGATTTCGTCGCGATCCTCTCCGACACCAAGGCCAGCCTGGTGGCGCAATATCGCGCGCTATTGGCGACCGAGGAGGTGACGATCGACCTCACCCCCGACGGCATCCGCGCGGTGGCGAAGATCGCGGCCGACGTGAACAGCGAGATCGAGAATATCGGCGCTCGCCGTCTCCAGACGGTGATGGAGAAACTGCTGGAGGATGTCAGCTTCCATGCGGAGGATCGTCGGGGTGAAACCCTGCTGATCGACGCCGCCTATGTCAGCAAGCAGCTGAGCGAGATCGCGCATGACACGGATCTGAGTAAATATGTGCTTTAACTTAACTTGCTCCCCTCCCTTCAGGGAGGGGTTGGGGAGAGCATGTAAGAAACAAGGCTAGCTTACAGCCCCTCCCCTGACCCCTCCCGCAAGCGGGAGGGGAGTTTTAGTAACTCCGCCCCACCAGCACCCGCTCTACCGCCACGCCGCCGGTGAAGATGCAAACGCCATCCGCCGCTTCCGCATCTAACGGCACATTGCGCAGCGTCAGCTTCTCACCCTTGAGCCACTGAACCACCTTGTCCAGTTCCGCGCCGGTCGGCTTGGCCCACTGGACCAGCGCCCAGCCCGGCTTGGCGCTGGCGTTGAAATAGGCCTTCAGCGCATCGAGATCGCCGATCGAGCGATCGATGCTGCTATCCAGACGCGCCTTGGCATCCGCGAACAGCGACGCCTGGATATCCTCCAGCATCGCAGTCGCACCAGTCACGAAATCGCCCTTCGCGACGATCTGGCTGTCGAGCTTGCCATCTTCGCGATACAGGCGATCGCGGCGAATGACCGACACATTGCCGCCCGCGACATCGCGGCCGCCCACTTCGATCACGATCGGCGCGCCCTTCTTGACCCAGCCCCAGCGCTTGGTCGCCGCCTTCGCCGGGCGCTTGTCCAGCAGCGCGCGCACGGGTTCGCGGAACACGTCCAGCCCGTTCAACTGCGTCACCAAGTCGGTGCAATAATCGACGATGGCGGCATCCTCGTCATTGTCGCGCAGCATCGGCACGACGACGATCTGATAGGGCGCGACACGCGGCGGCACGCGCAGGCCATCATCGTCGCCATGGACCATGATCAGGCCGCCGATCATCCGGGTGGACATGCCCCAACTGGTCGTCTGCGCCAGTTCCTGTTGCCCTTCGGCATTTTGGAACTTGATATTCTGCGCCTGGCTGAATGTCGTGCCCAGGAAATGCGAGGTGCCCGCCTGCAATGCCTTGCCGTCCTGCATGATCGCTTCGATCGAATAGGTGGCGACTGCGCCGGGGAAGCGTTCATTCTCCGGCTTTTCGCCAGCGACCACCGGCATGGCGACACAATCTTCCGCAAAGCTGCGATAGACCTCCAGCATCTTCATCGTTTCTTCCATCGCCTCATCGACGGTAGCGTGCGCGGTATGGCCTTCCTGCCAGAGAAATTCGGTGGTGCGCAGGAACATGCGGGTGCGCATTTCCCAGCGCACGACATTGGCCCACTGGTTGATCAGAACCGGCAGGTCGCGCCAACTCTGCACCCAGCGACTGAACGCCGCGCCAATCACGGTTTCCGATGTCGGCCGCACCACAAGCGGCTCTTCCAGCTTCGCGTCGGGATCGGGCACCAGCTTGCCGTCTTTCTGGATCAGCCGGTGATGGGTGACGACCGCCATTTCCTTGGCGAAGCCGTCGACATGCTCGGCTTCCTTCTCGAAATAGGAGAGCGGGATGAACAGCGGGAAATAGCAATTTTCATGCCCCGTCGCCTTGATCCGCGCGTCGAGCAGCGCCTGGATGCGTTCCCATATACCATAGCCCCAGGGACGGATGACCATGCAACCGCGCACGCCGCTTTCCTCGGCCAGGTCGGCCTCCGAAATGACGGCCTGATACCAGGCGGAAAAATCCTGCGCGCGGGTGACGGAAAGGGCGTGTTTCACGGGATCGAACCTTGGCTAAGTCGGGAAGAAAGAAAGGCGCGCCATAGGCCAGAGCCGCCATGCCTGTCGACCCCTGATGCCGAAGCAACAGGTCGCTTAGAGAAGGATGGATTTACTTTAACCCGTTCGTTTCGAGCGAAGCCTGTCCTGAGCCTGCCGAAGGGTCATGAAGCAGTTAGCGCCATGCCCACGTTTCTCGACTTCGCGCGAAACGAACGGAACAAGGTGGATCGACCTAACGTCGTCAGGCCCTAGTCGGCCGCGCCCATCTCTTCCAGCCAGGCCTTAGCCTGCTTGGGTTCGCCCACCGCATCGGCAGCCGCCGGACCGCGCGCCGCCATGAAACGCTGGTGCAGCGCAAACGGCTCCAGCCCAAGCGTATCGCGCATCCCGTCAATCTCGCTCGCCAGATCATCCAGCGCCGCGATGACGGGCGCGATACGGGCGCGCGCGACCTTGTCTTTCTGATGGTCGAACAGGCCCCATTGCCCGCCCGCCGCCACGCGCAGCGCCGCGATCAACGCCTCGCGATACTCCGCCTCCACCTCTTCCCGGCGGACGTCGAGCCGCTCCAGACGATCCGCCTTCGCCATGCGTTAGGTCAGCTTGTCGATCTTGGCGTTGAGCGCCGCAAGTTGCGCCTTCAGGTCGCTGATCTCATCGTCCTTGCTGCCGTCGGTCGCTGCGGCTGCGGCTGGCGGCGTCATGCCGGGGATGCCCGGCATCCCAGGGATAACTGGCATACCCGGCATACCTGGCACGCCATTGCCGAAGGCGCTGGCCGCCGCCTCGAACATTTGCAGGTTGCGCTTGGCGATGTCGGCCAGCGGACCACCGCCGAACGCGCCCTTCATCGCTTCCTGAAACTGCTGCTGGTTCTTGCGGAATGCGTCCATCGACGCCTCCAGATATTGCGGCACCATCGATTGCATCGAATCGCCGTACATGGAAATCAACTGACGCAGGAAATTGACCGGCAGCATGTTCTTCCCGCGCTGTTCTTCTTCCATGATGATCTGGGTCAGGACATTATGGGTGATGTCCTCGCCGCTCTTGGCGTCGACCACGGTGAACTCGCGCCCCTCGCGCGTCATCTGCGACAAAAGGTCCAGCGTGATGTAACTCGAAGTTTCGGTATTATAGAGCCGCCGATTGGCGTACTTCTTGATAATGACCGGCTCCGATTCATTAGCGGTCTTAGATTTGGCCATGGATTCCTCTCCCATACCTGAACATCTCGCACTAGCACAGGGCGATGCCGCACCGCAACATGGGCCGCGACCTTTACCCCTTTTTCTCAATATTTTATGGCGCGAAACGGAGGGCGATCGCGAACTTCGCCGCCGCGCCTTCATAGGGCTGCGCAAATATCAGGATGCAGTCCGTCCCCCCGCCCCGCCGCCCGCGCATTGCGTTGCCACCGCCGGCTCTGCACGGCTGCTGCAACATGGTGCCGAAAACGGCCGTTCCCCGGTGGTTTTCATCCCCTCGCTGATCAATCCGCCGCGCGTGCTGGACCTGTCGGAAAGCCGATCTTTGCTGCGCCACATGGCCGCAGCAGGGCATGACGCGCATCTGGTCGATTGGGGCGCGCCCGGCCCGCAGGATGCGGCGCTCGGCCTCGATCGCCATGTCACCGATCGGCTGCTCCCGCTGCTCGCCGCCCTGCCCCGCCCGCCGATCCTGGTCGGCTATTGCCTGGGCGGCAGCCTGGCCCTCGGCGCAGCAACCATGGCCGCCTTTCCCGCCGTCGCGACAATCGCCGCGCCCTGGCGCTTCGACGCCTTCCCCGCCGCCGATCTGCAACTGATCGGGGGGCTGTGGAACGGCGCGCGGGCCATGAGCGAGCAGATCGGCTATGTGCCCATGGAGGTGCTGCAATCGGGCTTCTGGGCGATGGACCCGGCCCGCACCATCCGCAAATATGCCGCCTTCGCCGACATGGAAGCGGGGTCGGATGCCGAACGCGCCTTCCTGGCAGTGGAGGATTGGGCCAATGGCGGCGCGCCGCTCACCTATGCTGCGGGACGCGACCTGTTCGATCATTTCTACGCCGGCAATGTCAGCGGCCGGGGCCAATGGCGCATCGATGGCCGCATAGTGGACGCTGCCGCGATCGACTGTCCCACTCTGTCGATCGTATCGACCAGCGACCGCATCGTGCCCGCCGCTGCCGGCCCTCGCTTGCGCGAAGAACGCAGCCTTTCGCTCGGCCATGTCGGCATGGTCGTGGGTGGCCGCGCCCGCGAAACGCTGTGGGAACCGCTGTCCCACTGGCTTTCCAGCCAGGGCGGTTGATGCTATTGCGCCTGCGAAAACAACCACTGGAATCGAGGATCAGGCCTTTGTCAGACATCGTCATTACCGCCGCAAAGCGCACCGCTGTCGGCAGCTTCATGGGCGCCTTCGGCTCGACCCCCGCGCATGAACTGGGCCGTCAGGCGATCATCGCCGCGCTCGCGCAGGCCGGCGTCGCGCCCGATGAAGTGGACGAAGTGATCCTCGGCCAGGTCTTGTCCGCCGGCCAGGGGCAGAACCCCGCGCGTCAGGCCGCCGTCAACGCCGGCATCCCGGTCGAACGCACCGCCATCGGCCTTAACCAGCTCTGCGGTTCTGGCCTGCGCGCAGTCGCCCTTGCGGCGCAGGCGATCCGCGCCGGCGACGCCAACATCATGGTCGCGGGTGGCCAAGAAAGCATGTCGCTCGCTCCCCATGCGCAATATCTGCGCGCCGGCAGCAAGATGGGCAATGTCAGCCTGATCGACACGATGATCCATGACGGCCTGACCGACGCCTTCAACAATTATCATATGGGCATCACCGCCGAAAATCTGGCGGAAAAATATCAGATCAGCCGCGAAGCGCAGGACATCTTCGCCGTCGCCAGCCAGAACAAGGCCGAAGCCGCGCGCGCATCGGGCCGCTTCGCCGACGAAATCGTGCCGGTCACGATCAAGGGGCGCAAGGGCGACACCATCGTCGATGCCGACGAATATATCCGCGCCGGTGCCACCATCGAAGCGATGGAAAAGCTGAAACCCGCCTTCAAGAAGGACGGCACCGTCACCGCCGCCAATGCAAGCGGCCTGAATGACGGCGCTGCCGCGCTGGTGCTGATGACGGCCGATGCCGCCGCAAAGCGCGGCGCGACGATCCTTGGCCGTATCGCGGGCTTTGCGACCTGCGGCGTCGATCCCTCGATCATGGGCATCGGCCCGGCCCCGGCCAGCCGCAAGGCGCTGGAAAAGGCCGGCTGGTCGATCGCCGACCTCGACCTGATCGAGGCCAATGAAGCCTTCGCGGCGCAAGCATTGTCAGTCGGCCAGGAACTGGGCTGGGATGCGTCGAAGGTCAACGTCAATGGCGGCGCGATCGCCATCGGCCATCCGATCGGCGCGTCGGGCGCGCGCGTGCTGACCACTTTGCTCTACGAAATGGCCAAGCGCGACGCCAAGAAGGGCCTTGCGACCCTGTGCATCGGCGGCGGCATGGGCGTCGCCATGTGCATCGAACGCTGATCGCCTGACTTGCCAAAAGGCCGTCGCTCCCACCGGAGCGGCGGCCTTTTTCGCGTCAGCCCTTCTTGGCCCCGGCCCGGCATCGGTCGGAACAATAGAGGACATTGTCCCAGTCCCGTTCCCACTTCTTGCGCCAGGCAAAGGGACGCTGGCACGTCGGGCAGGTCTTGGTCGGCAGATTCCGTTTGGCGACCCCGTTTGGCATATGGTCAAATCCCTTCAGGCGTCGAGCGATCGATCCTTCGTCTCGGGCAAAGCAACCAGGCAAGTGACCAGCGCCAGCGCCACGATCGCCAGCGTATACCACAGCCCGGCATAGGGATTGCCCGTCCGCGCGACGATATACTGGCTGACCAGCGGCAGGAACCCGCCGAAATAGCCGGTCCCGATATGATAGGGGATCGACAGCGAGCTATAGCGGATGCGCGCCGGGAAATATTCCGACAATAACGCCGCCACCGGCCCATAGGTCGCGCCCGACAACGTCCACAGCAGCAGCAGCGCGGCGAACACCAGCATCGCGCGCGGCCAATCCGGCGTCACCGCGCCGAAATCATACCCGCGCGCGCCCAGCGCCGCGTCCAGCCCTTTCGCGCTCAGATCGCCCACCGCCACGCCGCCGATCGCCACAGCCGGCGTCGCGCCGTCTCGCTTGTCATAGGGAATGCCGCGCTTGGAAAAATGGTCGAGCAGCTTGCCGCACGCGGTCGGCTGTACCTTGGCGAAGGGATCGAACCGGCAATCGGGACCGCTCACCACCACCGGCGCGCGCTGCGCCGCCTGCGTCAGCGCCGGGTTCGCGGTCGCGCCCATGAATTGATAGAGCGGCAGCGCCAGCAGCAGCACCAGCGCATAGCCGATCACGATTGGCTTCTTCCGCCCGATCCGGTCGGACAGCCAACCGAAAAAGATGAACGCGCCCATGCCGATGAAGGCGCTGCCCCCGACCAGCAATTGCGCCACGCCCCCCGCCACATGCAGGCCGTTTTGCAGGAAATAGAGCGCTTGGAACATCACCGTATAGGCGATGACGGTAAAGCCCGCCGCGATGCCGATCATCGCGACGAACATCCGCTTCTTGTTGCCCGGCGCGGTGAAGGCCTCCTTGATCGGATTCTTCGCCTGCGCGCCCGCTTTCTTCATCGCCAGGAACACCGGGCTTTCGCGCAGCATCAACCGCATCCACAGCGAAATCGCTAGCAGCGCCAACGACAGGATGAAGGGGATACGCCATCCCCAGTCATCCCATACCGCCTTGCCCACGATCGCCTGCGTCCCCACCACGACAATCAGCGACAGGATGAACCCGCCGATCACGCCCGCCTGGATGAAACTGGTGTAAAAGCCGCGCTTGCCCGGTGGCGCATGTTCCGCGACATAGATCGCCGCCCCGCCATATTCGCCGCCCAGCGCCAGCCCCTGCGCGATCCGCAGGCCGATCAGGATGATCGGTGCGGCTATCCCGATGCTGGCGGCGGACGGCGTCAAGCCGACCCCCGCGGTCGCCAGGCCCATCAGGACGATGGTCGCCAGAAACGTATATTTGCGGCCCAGTCGATCGCCCAGATAGCCGAACAGCACCGCCCCGATCGGCCGGAACGCAAAACCGATGGCGAACCCCGCCAGCGTATAGAGCAGTTCGACAGTCGGATTGTCGGTGGGAAAAAAGGTCCGCCCGATGATCGGCGCCAGCACCCCATAAATATAGAAATCATACCATTCGAACACGGTGCCCAGCGCCGAAGCCGTGATGACCAGCCGGTCCCGCTTGGCATCCATCACATAATCGCTACCGACCGCTTCCGTCATCCTACCCCCTAAAGACCCGTTGGCGTTGCTTATGGAGAAGAGACTATCCGTCCGACAAGCGCATGATGCACGGTGCAGGCATTAAAACAGCCGCGCTCCGTTCGGCACCGGCCTGTCCGGCGCGAACAGCATTACCGCGCCTTGTGCATCGGCAAAGCCCAGCGTCAGCACCTCCGACATGAACTTGCCGATCTGGCGCGGCGGGAAATTCACCACGGCGGCGACCTGCCGACCCGGCAAATCCTCCAGCGCATGATTCTCGGTGATCTGCGCGCTGGACCGTTTCTGGCCGATCGCCGGACCGAAATCGATCAGCAGCTTATAGGCCGGCTTTCGCGCCTCCGGGTAAGGCTCCGCCGAAACGATCGTGCCGACCCGGATGTCAACCTTCAGAAAATCGTCGAAGCTGATGGTTTCGGCTGCGGCCGAAGCGGGATCATGGGTCAAGTGCACGACCACTACATAACAGAGCCACGTTTTCCCGCGAAGGCGGGAATCCCGTTCCACCGTCTGAACCGGATTCCCGCCTTCGCGGGAAACGCAGCCTCCTCACTCCATCTCCAATATCACCGCGTCCACCGCCAGGCTCTCGCCCTGCGTAGCCGACACGCTCTTGACCGTGCCCGCCTTCTGCGCACGCAGGATATTTTCCATCTTCATCGCCTCGATCACCGCCAGCGGCTGCCCGGCCTCGACCTTGTCGCCCGCCGCCACATGCAACGCGACCAGCAGGCCCGGCATCGGGCAGATCAGGAAGCGCGACAGGTCGGGCGGGATCTTGTCGATCATATGCTGCGCGTGCGGCGCAGCATGGGCGGGCAGGATACGCAATTTGTGGCTGGCCCCATGCGCCGTCAGCAGGAAACCCGACCGCACCGGCGCGATCCGCACCGCCAGGTCGTCTTCGCCAAACTCCGCCTCGATCAGCCGGTCGCCAGGCGTATATTCGAGCGCCATGTCGATCTCTTCGCCATCCACGCTGACCTCGTCGCCATCAATCACGACGTCATGGACCGCGTCCCCGATCTTGACCTGCCAGCCGGTCGGCGGGGCGAGCCGCTTGCCTAGCTGCCCGTCGATCCGCCGCGCCCGGTCGGCCTGCGCCATCGCCGCGAACGCGCCGATCGCCGACAGCCGCTGGAGCAATTCGGGCGACGCGGGCGCACCCTGAAACCCGTCGGGATATTCCTCTGCGATGAAGCCCGTCGTGATGTTGCCCGACCGGAACCGCTCATGCTGCATCAGCGCCGACACGAAATCGATATTATGCCCCGGCCCTTCGATCTCGAACTTGTCGAGCGCCTCGATCTGCTTGTCGATCGCCTCCAGCCGCGTCGGCGCCCAGGTGATGAGCTTGGCGATCATCGGATCGTAGAACATGGAGACTTCGCCGCCCTCCTCCACGCCGTCATCGACACGGATCAGCGCGCCACTCTCATCCGCACCGGTTTCGGGTGGATTGTAGCGGATCAGGCGACCAGTGGACGGCAGGAAGCCGCGATAGGGATCTTCGGCATAGACGCGGTTCTCGATCGCCCAACCGTTGATCTTGACGTCATCCTGCGTGAAACTCAGCTTCTCGCCATTGGCGACGCGGATCATCTGCTCGACCAGGTCGACGCCGGTGATTTCCTCGGTGACGGGATGCTCGACCTGGAGCCGCGTGTTCATTTCCAGGAAGTAGAAGCCTTCCCCCGTCGTATCCGCGCCCGACACGATCAGTTCGACCGTGCCGGCGCTGAAATAGCCGACCGCTGCGGCCAGTGCGACGCACTGCTCGCCCATGGCCTTGCGCATCTTGGGCGTGACGAAGGGCGACGGTGCTTCCTCGACCACCTTCTGGTGGCGGCGCTGGATCGAACATTCGCGTTCGTTCAGATAGACGATATTGCCATGTTGATCGCCCAATATCTGGATTTCGATATGGCGCGGGCTTTCGATGAACTTCTCGATGAACACGCGGTCGTCGCCAAAGCTGTTCAGGCCCTCACGCTTGGTCGCCTCGAAGCCTTCGCGGACATCCTGCTCGGAGTAAGCAAGCCGCATCCCCTTGCCGCCGCCGCCCGCCGACGCCTTCATCATCACCGGATAGCCGATCTCATTGGAGATTTTGATGGCATGTTCGGTGTCGTCAATGACCCCCACGAACCCCGGCACGACATTGACGCCCGCTTCCAGCGCCAGTTTCTTGGACTCGATCTTGTCGCCCATCGCCGCGATCGCATTGGCAGGCGGGCCGACGAAGATGATGCCCTCTGCATCGAGAGCTTTGCGGAAACTCTCCCGCTCCGACAGGAAACCATAGCCCGGATGCACCGCGTCCGCGCCGGTCTGCTTGCAAGCCGCGATGATCTTGTCGGCGATCAGATAGGACTGGGCGGCAGGCGAAGGGCCGATGTGCACGGCCTCATCCGCCATCAACACATGCGGCGCGCGTGCGTCGGCATCGGAATAGACCGCCACGGTCTTGATGCCCATCTTCTTCGCGGTCCGCATGACACGACACGCAATTTCGCCACGGTTCGCGATCAGGATCTTGGTGATTGCCATTTTATTCCCTGTCCCAGTCCAAATTTCTAATTCCGTTCGGGCTGAGCGAAGTCGAAGCCTTATCCTGAGCGGAGCGAAGGCACTTCACTTCGTTCAGTGGAGCCCTTCGACTTCGCTCAGGGCGAACGGGTGGGGGTTACCTCTTTTTGAAGCTTCTCCACCATGTTGACAGCGCAACTATCCAAAGGATCGGCGTCATGACGTAGAAAACGCCCATGGTGTTCGCTCGCGCTGCTTCGCAAGCTGCGGGCGCATTTGGACAGTTTGGCAACGACAGCCTGTAGTAGCCATAGGCCGTCGCCACCAAACATCCGACGATCACCAGCATAAGCGAAGCCGATTTCGCTCACTCCGCCGCCTCCATCGCAACCTTCACCTCGGCCTGCATCGGCACGACGCCCAGCTTGGCGAACAGCGCCGCATCGGCATTGTCGCCCGCATTGGCCGTGGTCAGCAGCTTGTCGCCGGTAAAAATGCTGTTCGCGCCCGCCATGAAGCAGAGCGCCTGACACGCATCCGACATGCTCTCACGCCCCGCCGACAGCCGCACCATCGACTCCGGCATCACGATCCGCGCCACCGCGACCGTCCGCACGAACTCGATCTCGTCGATCTTGGCCAGCGGCGTGTCGGCCAGCATATTGCCCAGCACGGTGCCCTTGACCGGCACCAGCGCGTTGATCGGCACGCTCTGCGGATGGGTCGGCAGCACCGCCAGCGCATGCAGAAAGCCGACGCGGTCCTCGCGCGTCTCGCCCATGCCGACGATCCCGCCCGAACAGACGTTGATCCCCGAATTGCGGACATTTTCCAGCGTTTCCAGCCGGTCGTCGAACGTCCGGGTGGTAATCACCTTCTCATAATGTTCGGGCGAGGTGTCGATGTTGTGGTTGTAATAATCGAGACCCGCATCAGCCAAAGTCTTGGCCTGCCCTTCGCTGAGCATCCCTAAGGTCATGCAGGTTTCCATGCCCATCTGGCGCACGCCCTGCACCATCTGGACGATGGCGGGCATGTCCCGCTCCTTGGGGTTGCGCCAGGCCGCGCCCATGCAGAAACGCGAAGACCCCGCATCCTTGGCCTGCGCCGCCGCCTGCATCACCGCCTGCACGCTCATCAGCTTTTCGGCCTTGAGGCCGCTCTCCGCCGACGCCGACTGGTTGCAATAGCCGCAATCCTCCGGGCAACCGCCCGTCTTGATCGACAGCAAAGTCGAAAGCTGCACCTCATTGCGCGGGAAATTCGCGCGATGGATCGATTGCGCCTCGAACATCAGATCGTTGAACGACAGGTCGAACAGCGCGGCGATTTCCGCGCGGGTCCAGTCGGTGCGGGCGGTAAAGGTGGAGGGGGTATTCATTACGCGGCTTCCTCGATCCCCGCAGGGGGCATGTTGTGGCCGAGGAGGCGCAGCACGTCGGCTGCCGCCTCCACGACGTTGGTGCCTGGCCCATAAATGCCCTGGACGCCTGCGTCACGAAGGAAGTCGTAATCCTTGGCCGGAATGACCCCGCCTGCGATCACCTTGATGTCCGTCCGCCCCGCCGCGCGCAGCTTGGCGATAAGGTCGGGGATCAGCGTCTTGTGCCCCGCCGCCAGGCTGGACGCGCCGACCACATCGACGTCATTCTGCAAAGCCAGCACCACCGTTTCATCCGGCGTCTGGAACAGCGGCCCCGATACTATGTCAAAGCCCAGATCGCCGAACGCCGATGCAATCACATTGGCGCCCCGGTCATGCCCATCCTGCCCCATCTTGGCGACGAGGAGTTTGGGCTTGCGACCGAGGCGCCGCTCGACGGCCTGCACGCCGTCAAGAACCTGTTGCCAGCGGCTGTCGCCAGCATAGGGCGCCGCATAGACGCCCTTCACTGGCGTCGGCTGCGTGCCATAGCGTTGGAAACTTTCTTCCATCGCGGCGGAAATCTCGCCCAGCGTCGCGCGGGCGCGGGCGCACTCCACGGCGAGCGCGAGGAGGTTGTTCTCCAGGCTTGCCGGTGCCGCCGCGCCATCGCGCAGCGCCTGCAACGCGGCCTCGCAGGCCGCGCTGTCGCGTTCCGCCTTCACCTTGTTGATCCGCGCGATCTGCCCCTCGCGTACCGCCGCATTGTCGATGTCGAGCGTTTCGAGCAAATCCTCGGTCGCCAGCCGATATTTGTTCACGCCCACGATCACATCGTCGCCGCGATCGACCCGCGCCTGCCGCGCGGCCGCCGCCGTCTCGATCATCGCCTTGGGCCAGCCCGCCGCGACCGCCTTCGCCATGCCGCCATCGGCCTGCACTTTCTCGATGATCGCCCAGGCTTCATCGACCAGTTGCTGCGTCAGCGCTTCGACATAATAGCTGCCGCCCAGCGGATCGACGACATTGCACATGCCCGTCTCTTCCTGAATCACGATCTGCGTGTTGCGCGCGATCCGGGCGGAAAAATCGGTAGGCAGCGCGATCGCCTCGTCCAGCGCATTGGTGTGCAGCGACTGCGTGCCCCCCAGCATAGCGGCCATCGCCTCTATCGTGGTGCGCATGACGTTATTATACGGGTCCTGTTCGGTCAGCGACACGCCGCTGGTCTGGCAATGGGTGCGCAGCATCTTGGACCGCTCGTCCTTCGCGCCCAACTCCGTCATCGCCCGATGCCACAGCACCCGCGCGGCCCGCAGCTTGGCGATCTCCATGAAGAAATTCATGCCGATCGCGAAGAAGAAGCTCAGGCGGCCTGCGAACTTGTCGATATCCAGACCCGACGCCACGCCATATTTCACATATTCCATGCCGTCCGCGATGGTGAAGGCCAATTCCTGCACCTGCGTCGCGCCCGCTTCCTGCATATGATAGCCGGAAATGGAGATGCTGTTGAACTTGGGCATCTCGCGGCTGGTATAGCCGAAAATATCGCTGATGATCCGCATCGACGGTTCGGGCGGGTAGATATAGGTGTTGCGGACCATGAACTCCTTGAGGATGTCGTTCTGGATGGTCCCGTCGAGCAGCTTGCGATCAACGCCCTGCTCCTCGCCCGCGACGATGAAGAAGGCCAGGATCGGGATGACCGCGCCGTTCATCGTCATGGAGACCGACATCTTGTCGAGCGGAATGCCGTCGAACAGGATTTTCATGTCTTCGAGCGTGTCGATCGCCACGCCGGCCTTGCCGACATCGCCGGTGACGCGCGGATGGTCGCTGTCATAACCGCGATGGGTGGCGAGATCGAAGGCCACGCTCAGCCCCTTCTGCCCCGCCTTCAGGTTGCGATGATAAAAGGCGTTGGAGGCTTCGGCGGTCGAAAAGCCGGCATATTGGCGGATGGTCCAGGGTCGCCCGGCATACATGCTGGCCTTCACCCCGCGCGTGAATGGCGCAAAGCCGGGCAGGCCGGGATCGACGGTCACGTCGTCGGCTGTGTAGAGCGGCTTGACGGCGATCCCCTCCGGGGTCTGCCAAGTCAGATCCTTGCCCTTCACTTCCTTCGCGGCAGCGGCGGCCCATTGGTCCAGTGTCGGCTTCTCGGTCATATTCTACCCTACTTTCTACCCCTCTCCCGCAGGCGGGAGAGGCAACGAGACTTAGGACCGCGAAGCGGGCCTTAGTCGCAGTGGTCAGGGTCTTCTGCACGGCAGGCCCTCACCAACTTCGGCTAGGCAGCAAGCTACCAAGCCTCCATATCCTCTCCCGCTTGCGGGAGAGGAGTTTAGTTCAGTGCGCCTCCTTCGGCGTCTCCATGATCTCGGTCAGCACCCCGTTCATATCCTTGGGATGCACGAAGAAGATCGGCGTGCCATGCGCCCCGATCCGCGGTTCGCCCAGCACGCGCGCACCCTTCGCCTCGAACCACGCCTTGGCCTCGTGAATGTCGGCCACTTCATAGCACATATGATGCTGCCCCCCGGCCGGGTTCTTGGCGATGAACGCGGTGATCGGCGAGCTTTCATCGAACGGCTCGATCAGTTCGATCTGCGTTCCCGCCGTGCTGTTCTCGCCCGGCGTATCGACAAAACACACCTTCACCCCCTGCGCGGGCAGGTCGAACGGTTCGTGCGCAATCGTCGCGCCCATCACGTCGCGATAATAAGCGATGCTCGCTTCCAGCGACGGCGTGGCGACGCCGATATGGTTGAGACGGCCGAGTTTCATGCTTCTTGTCACCCCTCCCGCTTGCGGGAGGGGACGGGGGAGGGCCTGTCCGATCCGGCAACGGATACTCTGTCGAGAGGGACAAGCCCTCCCATAACCCCTCCCGCAAGGGGAGGGGAACTTCAGTCAAAGCGGAATATTGTCATGCTTCTTCCACGGATTCTCCAGGCTCTTATTCTTTAGCTTGCGCAGCCCCAGCGCGATCCGTCGCCGCGTCGAATGCGGCTGGATCACCTCGTCGATGAAGCCCTTGCTCGCCGCCACGAACGGGTTGGCGAAGCGCCCCTCATATTCCGCCGTCCGCTCGGCGATCTCGTCCGCCGTCTTGCCACGGAAGATGATCTCGACCGCACCCTTGGCACCCATCACCGCGATCTCCGCAGTCGGCCAGGCATAGTTCAAATCGCCGCGCAGATGCTTGGACGACATGACGTCATAGGCTCCGCCATAGGCCTTGCGCGTAATCAGCGTGATCTTCGGCACCGTCGCCTCGGCATAGGCGAACAGCAATTTCGCGCCATGTTTGATGATGCCCGAATGCTCCTGCGCAGTGCCCGGCAGGAAGCCCGGCACATCGACAAAGGTCACGATCGGAATTTCGAACGCATCGCAAAAGCGCACGAACCGCGCCGCCTTCTTCGATGAATTGATATCCAGCACGCCCGCCAGCACCATCGGCTGGTTGGCGATGATGCCCACTGTCTTGCCCTCGACCCGGCCGAACCCGCACAGGATGTTCCCGGCGTGCGCGGGCTGCACTTCGAAGAAATCGCCCTCGTCCACCACCTTGCGGATCAGCTCGTGCATATCATAGGGCTGGTTCGCGTTGGCCGGGATCAGCGTGTCCAGGCTCGGTTCGATCCGGTCCCACGCATCCGCGCTCGGCCGCTCCGGCACCGGCTCCCGGTTCGACGCGGGCAGAAAATCCACGAAATCGCGCACCGCCAGCAGCGCCTCGATATCATTTTCGAACGCCACATCCGCCACGCCGGACTTGGTCGTATGCGTCACCGCGCCGCCCAATTCCTCCTGCGTCACGACTTCGTTCGTCACCGTCTTGACCACATCGGGTCCGGTCACGAACATGAAACTGCTGTCCTTGACCATGAAGATGAAGTCCGTCATCGCGGGCGAATAGACCGCCCCGCCTGCGCATGGCCCCATGATGACGCTGATCTGCGGCACGACGCCCGACGCCAGCACATTGCGCTGGAAAATCTCGGCATAGCCGGCGAGCGAAGCCACGCCCTCCTGAATCCGCGCGCCGCCGCTGTCATTGAGGCCGATGACCGGCGCGCCGACCTTCAACGCCATGTCCATGATCTTGCAGATTTTCATCGCGTGCCGTTCCGACACCGCGCCGCCATAGACGGTGAAGTCCTGGCTGAACACGAACACCAGCCGCCCGTTGATCGTGCCCGATCCGGTGACGACCCCGTCGCCCGGAATATGCTGTTCGTCCATGCCGAAATCGACGCAATTATGCTCGACATACATGTCCAGCTCTTCAAAGCTGTCCTCGTCCAACAGCACGTCCAACCGCTCGCGCGCGGTCAGCTTACCCTTGGCATGCTGCGCGTCGATGCGGCGTTGGCCGCCGCCCATGCGCGCGCCTTCGCGCTTGGTTTCAAGCTGTTCGATAATGGCGAGCTTCGACATGCGGGCATCTCTCCGAATTTGCGGCACCAGATGTACGATGGTGCCGCCTTGAACCATCCCTACGCGGGCTTTCCCTTTTTTCGCAAATGCAAATTTGCTAATTTGCAAATCACGACTTCGCAAATTACGGTGCAGTTTATGGCACGTGGCAACCGTATCTTCGCAGGCCCGCGCCTGCGCCAACTGCGTCTGGACCATCGGATGGACCAAGCGACGATGGCGCAGGCGCTGGCCATATCCGTATCCTATCTCAGCCAGATGGAAAATGACGATCGTCCCCTGACCGCCAAGGTCAAGGCTGCGCTCGCAAGCGCCTTTCCTACCGACTGGGCCAGTTTCGACAGCCGGGAGGATGAGCAACTCCTCGGTGCCTTCACCTATGCGCTGGGCCATCCCGAACTGCCCGGCAACCAGATGGAGCCGGAGCGGATCGAAAAGCTGCATCTGCAATTCCCCGAATTTGCCGCCCGCTATGTTGATCTCTACAACGCCCATATGCGCGCCAACGAACGCATCAACATGATCGAGGAGGCGATCGCCAACGATCATGAGGTGCAGGCCCGCCTCCCATGGGAGGCCGCGCGCGACTGGTTTCACGAAGCCGGCAATTATGTCCACAGCATCGACTGCCTAGCCGAAGACATGGCCGAAAGCTTCACCGCCGGGCAATCCCTGGACGAAGGGATGCTGGTAGAGGCGCTGGCCCGCCGCCACGGCATCGAAACGCTGATCGCCGACACCCCCGGCTCTTCGCTGCGCAGTTACACCCGCGCCGACAAGCGCCTGTTCGTCAACGCCGCGCTGCCGACTGAAAGCCGCAAATTCATGCTCTCCCACCAGCTCATGATGCTGGAGGGGCAGGCGGTGATCGCCGACGTCGTAAGCAAGGCCGCCCTGCCCGTCCCCGGCGCAGACCGGCTGCTGGCGATCGGCCTTGGCAATTACGCCGCGGGCGCGCTGCTCATGCCCTATGCCCCGTTTCGGGAAGCGGCGCGGACGATGCGCCACGATATCGACCGGCTCGGCCGCACCTTTGGCGTCAGCTTCGAACAGGCCTGCCATCGCCTCTCCACCCTGCAACGGCCGGGCCTGCGCGGCATCCCCTTCTTCTTCTGCCGCGTCGACATGGCCGGCAACATCACCAAACGCCATAGCGCCACCCGCCTGCAATTCGCCCGCTTCGGCGGCGCCTGCCCCCTATGGAACGTGCATGAAGCGGTCGCCGTGCCGGACCGCATCAACGTGCAACTGGGCGAAACCCCCGACGGCGTGCGCTATGTATCGATGGCGAAGGGGCTGGTGAAACCTTCGGGCAGCTACAAGCGCACCCCGCGCCGCTACGCTGTGGTGCTGGGCTGCGAAGTCGCCCACGCCGCCAACTTCGTCTATGCCGACGGACTGCATTTGCAGGAGGAAGGGGCCGCCACCCCCATCGGCATCACCTGCCGCCTATGCCCCCGCCAAAGCTGCGACCAGCGCGCCTTCCCGCCAGCGGACCGGCCCATCCATGTCGACCCGGACAACAGGCAGATCGTGCCTTACTGGATCGGGTGAGCGGTGTCCCGTTCCGCTGGCGGCGGCGCGGCGGGGGCTTGTGTGAGGTCCAACACGTCGAAGCCGCCGGTCGGTGCGCGCCGCGCTATCAGGCTGCCTTTGGGCACCATATATTCCGCACGCAACGTGTAGCGTTCGACGCGATAAGCACCTTGGTTGCCTGCGCCGGTGGTGGTTGAATAGCGTCGTCCGGCAATCTGGCGCAGAGCAGGGGTCAGCCAGGCCTTGGCTCCCACTCCGCGTAACACCTCAATGTCCGCGGTGCGCCCGTCCGGGCGTATGGAAAATCCGACGTCGGCCCAGCGAATGCTGGACGTTTCTGCGCTACCGACATCGATCGCATTCGTCATGTCAAAGGCGCGGGACGCATTGTTCGCCTTGGTTACCGCGTCATCCTCATAGGCAGGAGCGGAAATAAGCACTGGCCCGCCACTCTGGTCTTCACCGATGTCTTTGACCAGCCGATCGATCTCGGCCCCATCCGCATCCCGCGCCGCCAGGCGTAGGCGCAGCACGCGCAGCGCGGACCTGTAGGACGCTTGTTGCGCGATCGGGCGTCGCGCCAATGCGTCGAGCATCGACGCGGCCTCTTGGCGCTGCCCCATGGCAGACTTGATCCAGGCACGCTTCATGCCCGCTATAAACGCTGCCCCATCCTGACCGGACGACAGGGCCGACTTTTCCGCCGCGCTAAACGCAGCCTCCGCTTCGCGGAAACGACGCAATTCGATCCACATGTCACCATAAGCAGTGGTCGCGGCAAACACGGCAGGATCATCCTGGGGCAGGTTGTCGCGCAACGTCTGCACCTGCTTGGACGTGGCGCGGCGATAATCCAGCTTGCTGCCTTCGTGCAACGCGACAGTGGCATAGGCTTCATAGAGCGCAGCGACCGGGCGCGGCGCCTCCGCGGCATATTTCTCGTTACGTGATGCGGCGGCGGCCAGCAGAGCCTTGGCCTTTTGATAGTCTCCGTCGCGGAACTGGACTTCTGCCAGTGCAATAGTGGCTTGCGCGTCGCGCAACGGCGTACATCCGCCCTTGGCGCATTCTGCCTGCGCCTGCTCCAGCTTTTGACCGGTTACGATGATATCGCTTGGAAATTGCAGCAGCAACAAAAGAGCGAACATGGATAACTCCCATCGATCTCAACAACTTGATGCACCGACAGGCAAAGTGCAACCCCCACTCACCCCTCCACCACCAACGCCCCCTCCAAAAAATTCAGAAACGCCCGCACCCTTGCCGCGCCGCGATCCTCCGCCGCGTAGAGCGCGTGAATATCCTCCCCGTCCCCCGCATCATAATCAGCCAGCACCTCCACCAGCCGACCCGCGCGCAGGTCGCTCGCGACATGAAACCGCCCATGCCGCGCGATGCCCCCGCCCGCGATCGCCATGCGCCGTACCACCTCGCCCGAATTGCCGAAGAAGCTGCCCTGCACCGGCCGCTGCACCAGCCTGCCCTTCACCCGGAACGGCCAGCTATCTACTGACCGTCGAAAGCTGAAACGCAGACATTCGTGCGCCGCCAAATCATCGGGCGTCGTCGGCGTCCCCCGCCGCGCCAGATAGTCCGGGCTGGCCACCAGCACCATCCGGCTATGCCCCAACTTCTTGGCGCGCAGCCGCGTGTCGCGCAGCGGTCCGATGCGGATCGCGATGTCCGCCCGCTCCTCGACCAGATCGACGATCGCGTCGGTCAGCGTAAGGTCCACCGTCACCGCCGGATGCAATTCGCCAAAGCGCGGCAAAATCGGGATCAGGCATTCGATGCCGAACGAAGGCGACGCATTGATGCGCAGCAGCCCGCGCGGTCCCTGCCCCTCGCTGCTCAGGCTGTTTTCCACGTCCATCATGTCGCCCAATATCGCGATCATCTTGTCATGATAGACTTGCCCCTCGCGCGTCAGCGCCAACGACCGCGTCGTCCGCCTTACCAGCGCGACGCCCAGCCGCTGCTCCAGCCGCGCGATCGACCGGCTCACCGCCGACGGGGTCAGCCGCAATATCTTGGCCGCCGCAGCAAAGCTGCCCTCGCCTGCCACCATCAGGAAATTCTCGACGTCGCCGAACCGGTTATCCATGATTTCAATGCACTTCTGAAATGATAGCGCACAATCTAATCATCAATCGAAAAAAGTCTATCTAACTGTCCAACTCGCCGTCTCATTCAACAAGGAAACAGCCATGGACCTGAAACTCACCGGCAAGACCGCCATCGTCACCGGTTCCACCGCCGGCATCGGCCTCGCCATCGCCAAGCGCCTCGCGCAGGAGGGCGTCGCCGTCACCATCACCGGCCGCAGCCAGGCCAAGCTGGACGCCGCCGCCGCCGACATCGCCTTGCCCGTCAACACCGTCCTCGCCGACCCCGCCACGGCCGAGGGCGCAGCCGCCCTGATCGCCGCCGTCCCCGCCACCGACATCCTCGTCAACAATCTGGGCATCTACGAAGCCAAAGACTTCGCTGACATCAGCGACGCGGACTGGCACCATATCTTCGAAGTCAACGTCGTCAGCGGCGCCCGCCTTTCCCGCCATTATTTCCCGCAGATGCTGGCGAACAACTGGGGCCGCATCCTCTTCATCGCCAGCGAAAGCGCCTTGTTGCCACCCGCCGAGATGATCCATTATGGCATGACCAAGTCGGCCCAACTCGCCATCTCGCGCGGCTTGGCCGAACATACCCGCGGCACCGGCGTCACCGTCAATTCCGTGATGCCCGGCCCCACCCGTTCTGAAGGCATCGTGGAGTTCATCCGCTCGGTCGTGGACAATAAGGACGCCGCCGAAGCCGAGCGCGAAGCCGAATTCTTCACCAAACTCCGCCCGCTCTCGCTCATCAAGCGGCTGATCGAGGCGGACGAAGTCGGCGCGATGGTCGCCTATCTCGCCAGCCCCTTGGCCGCCGCCACCAACGGCGCGGCGGTCCGGGTCGAAGGCGGCATGGTCCCGACGATCGCCTGAGTTCACTCACCTACGCCGTTCGTCCTGAGTAGCCATTGAGCCTGTCGAAATGGCGTATCGAAGGATCAAACCCAGCGCCTGATGCTTAGATACTTGAACAGGTGAACCATCCCACGGATGGTTCAGGATCGTCCGGGGGACGATCCGACCTGTTCAACTTCGACAAGCTCAGGCTGGACTTATAACGGTTTTGTGCCGGTCACCTATCTCATTAAGCCACCTTGGCTTCGAACGCGAGTGGGCTGATACCGCCCAGATATGAATGTCGGCGGCGGGTGTTGTAGAAGCCATTTATGTACTGGAAGATTGCAGCTTCCGCCTGACGCCGGGTTGGCCAGCTTTGCCGCCAGATGAGTTCTGCCTTCAGGGATTTGAAGAATGTCTCGACGGAGGCGTTGTCGTAACAATTTCCCTTGCCGCTCATCGATGGACGCAGGCCATAGGCCTGCAGCTTTTTCTGATAATCGTAAGAACAATATTGGCTGCCGCGATCCGAATGGAAAAGGCAGCCTTCTGGAGGCTGACGCAGGCGCACCGCCATATCCAGCGCCCTGATCGCCAGATCCTTCTTCATCCTGTCGCTGACAGCCCAACCCACGACACGCCGGCTATGCAGGTCGAGGATGACGGCAAGGTAAAGCCAGCCTTCTGAGGTCCAGATATAGGTTATGTCGCCTGCCCATTTACGGTTGGGCGCATCGGCGGCGAAGTCGCCGTCCAGCCAGTTCGCTGCGACCCCCAGGCGATGGTGGCTGTCGGTTGTGACCTTGTGCTTGCGCGTGCGGACTGGCTTGATCCCGTTGATCTTCATCAGCCGCCCGACCCGGCGCTCGCCAACGTCGAGCTCAACCTCTTTGAGTTCCATGGTCATCCTCGGACGACCATAGCTGCCAAGGCTCAGGCTGTACTGCTCCCTGATATGGGCCAGCACTTTCATATCCGTCCGCTCCCGCCGACTGATCGGTCGCGAACGCCAGGATCGATAGCCGCGCTCACTGACAAGCATGACACGGCAGAG
>JAVBXL010000185.1 GCA_030824575.1 bacterium
CAATGAGAGTCTGCGCCAAGCTTGAGGCTTCCCTTTTCACGCGGGTCGTTTCGTAACCCGCCTCGCGCCCTTCCTGCGTCCGCAGAGCAAGTTGGCGCATGGCCGACTTGTGAGTTTTCTAAATGCAATTCAACGAACTTGGTCTCGCCGAGCCCATCATGAAGGCGCTCGCCTCCAAAAATTACGTCACCCCGACCCCGATCCAGCAAAAGGCGATCCCCGTCCTGCTGGAAGGCAAGGATCTGTGCGGCATCGCCCAGACCGGCACCGGCAAGACCGCTGCCTTCGCGCTGCCCAGCCTCGACTATTTCGCCCGCAATCCCAAGCAGACGCCGGTCAAGGGCTGCCGCATGCTGGTGCTGGCGCCGACCCGCGAACTCGCCGCGCAGATTGCGCAAAGCTTCCGCGACTATGGCCGTTTCCTCAAGCTGTCGGTCGAAACCGTCTTCGGCGGCGTGCCGATCGGCAAGCAGATCCGCGCGCTGAGCGTTGGCGTCGATGTCGTCGTCGCAACGCCAGGCCGCCTGCTCGACCTGATCGACCAACGCGCTCTGACCCTCAAGGATGTCGAAATCTTCGTCCTCGACGAAGCCGACCAGATGATGGACATGGGCTTCATCCACCCCTTGAAGCGCGTCGCCAAGATGCTGCCGGCCGACCGTCAGAACCTCTTCTTCTCGGCCACCATGCCCAAGGAGATCGAGGCGCTCGCCGCGCAATTCCTGAACAACCCGGTCAAGGTCAGCGTCGCGCCGCAATCGACCACGGCGGAGCGCGTCGATCAGCAGATGTATTTCGTGAACCAGGGTGAGAAGCAGGCGCTCCTCCATCTGGTGCTCCAGAGCGAAGAGATCGACCGCGCGCTGATCTTCACCCGTACCAAGCATGGTGCCGACCGCGTCGTCCGCTTTCTGGAAGGTGCCGGCATCGACGCCTTCGCCATCCATGGTAACAAAAGCCAGGGTCAGCGCACCACCGCGCTCCAGGCATTCCGCCAGGGCAAGGTCAAGCTGCTGGTCGCGACGGACATCGCCGCACGCGGCATCGACGTGTCGGGCGTCAGCCACGTCATCAACTTCGAAATCCCCAATGTGGCCGAACAATATGTCCACCGTATCGGCCGCACCGCGCGCGCCGGTGCCGACGGCATCGCGATCAGCTTCGTGGCGGATGACGAGCGTCCCTATCTGAAGGCGATCGAAAAGACGACCCGCGTAAAGCTGGAAGTCGTGGCACTCCCGGAAAACTTCATGGACGCGGTGCGGGCGTTGCCGAAGCCTGCCGCGCCCAAGAAGGGGCCGAGCCAGACCCCGCAGCAGCAGGCGCGCCGCGCCGATGGCCAGCGTAAATATCAGGACGGCCAGCGCCAGCAGCGCGGCGCCCCCGATCGCGCGCATCGCCCCGAAGGCGACGCGCCCGCCAAGCGGCCGTTCAACCGTCGCCGCAGCGGTGGTGGCGGCGTTGGCGCACACAAGGGCGCCGTCCAGCGCACCGGCGCACCGCGCTAAACCACGTTGCAGGTTGGGATGAACATATTCCGACAGGTTTGACGTGAATTAAGTGGGCGGGTGGCAACACCCGCCCTTCTTTGTCAGTGGCCATTCAGGAATATGCCGTTAGGCTGCCTTGCTTATGCATTTTATCCCCCGCCGTTCGGCCGCTTCGCTTTCTGTCATCGCCCTGCTTTTGTCGGGTGCGCCGCTCGCAGCCCAAACCGACTCCACGCCCGTTGCCACGCAGGGGGCTATCAGCGGTCAGGCGCAGACCCGGCCATGGCTTTACAACAATAGCGATGTGCCGATCGACCCGGCCTGGCGCTTCGGCACGCTGTCCAACGGTCTGCGCTACGCCATCCGGCGCAATGGCGTTCCGCCGGGGCAGGTGTCCGTCCGCTTGCGGATCGACGCCGGCTCGCTGATGGAGCAGCCCGACGAACTGGGATACGCCCATTTCATCGAACATCTCTCGATGCGCGGATCGCGCCATGTGCCCGACGGCGAATCCAAGCGCATCTGGCAGCGTCTCGGTGTTACCTTCGGCAGCGACAGCAATGCGCAGACGACCCCCACGGGCACCACCTATGCGCTCGACCTGCCGCAGGCGACCCCGGCCAGCCTGACCGAGAGCATGAAGATTCTATCGGGCATGATGACCGATCCCAATATTGTGGATAGCGCTGTCGATGCCGAACGCGCCGTGGTGCTCGCCGAACGGCGGGAGAGCGACGGCCCGCAAATGCGCATGTCCGACGCCAGCCGGCTGCATTTCTTCGCCGGCCAGCCGCTCGCCGATCATGCGCCGATCGGCACCGTGGCGACGCTGACCGCTGCGACCGCGGCCAAGGTGGAGGCCTTCCACCAACGCTGGTATCGACCCGAAAACGCCGTCGTCTCTATCGCAGGCGACATTGATCCCGCGCAGGCCGAACAGCTCATCAAGGATAATTTCGCCAGTTGGGCCGTTCCCGGAAAGGGCGCGCCGCTGCCCGATTTCGGCGCGCCGGACGCCAAGCGGCCTGCGACCCACGTGGTGGTGGAACCGGGCGTGCCGCTCGGCCTGACGCTGGCCTGGCTGCGGCCATGGACGCCCCATGCCGACACCATCGTTTATAATCAGGACAAGCTGACCGACATGCTGGCGCTGCAGATCATCAGCCGCCGGCTGGAGCAGGCGGCGCGCGCCGGCGGCAGCTTCCTGCAAGCGGGCGTCGAGCAGCAGGACGTAAGCCGCTCGGTCGATGGCACCTTCATGACCATCATCCCGACGGGCGAGAATTGGGAAAAGGCGCTGGCCGACGTGCGCGCCGTGGTGGAGGATGCGAAGGCCACGCCGCCCAGCGTGGCGGAGATCGAGCGCGAATATGCGCAAATGGATACCGCGCTCAATATCCAGGTCGAAAATGCGGATACGGAGCCGGGCGCCAAGCAGGCCAGCGATCTCGTCAGCGCCGTGGACATCCGTGAAACCACCGTCAGTCCTCAGGCCGCCGTCGAGATTTTCCGCGCGGGCAAGCCTGCCATGACCCCGGAAAAAATCCTCGATTCCACCCGCCGTCTTTTCTCCGCAGGCGTATTCCGTGCGCTGATGGTGACGGGCAAGATCCAGCCCGGCCTCGACGCAAAACTGGCTGCCGCGGTCGCCGCGCCGGTGAAGGCGGCCACCAACGCCCGCCTCGCCGACAAGGCGGTGACGATGGACGACCTGCCCAAGCTCGGTCCGCCCGGAACGGTCGTGTCGCGCACCCCGGTCGGCCTACAGGGCATGGAAAGCATCGCCTTTTCCAACGGCGTCAAGCTTACCCTATTCGCCAATGACGCGGAAACCGAAAAGGTGCGGATAAACGTCCGCTTCGGCCATGGGCAGCAGGCTTTCTCGCCGACCAAGCCGGTCGCCAGCTGGGCCGGTGATTATGCGCTGGTGGCGGGCGGCATCGGCAAGCTGGGCCAGCGCGAACTGGACGATCTGACCAACGGCCGCCGCATGGGCATGGATTTCTCGATCGACGACGACGCCTTTGAGATGCAGGCCGTGACCCGTCCCGCCGACTATCGCGACCAGTTGCGCCTCTTTGCGACCAAGCTGGCTGAGCCGGGCTGGGACCCGGCGCCGCTAGCGCGGGTGAAGACTGGCGCGATCGTGGCCTATGACGCGATGTCGCGGGCGCCGGACTCGGTGCTGGGACGCGATCTCAACTGGCTGTTGCATGACAAGGACGTGCGTTTCCGCACCCCGTCGCGCGCTGAGATTGAGGCCCTGACGCCGCAGGCGTTCCGCGCAACCTGGGAACCGATCCTCGCATCCGGCCCGATCGAGGTGCAGATTTTCGGCCAGGTAAAGGCGGAAGAGGCGATCCAGGCGGTCGCCTCGACCTTTGGCGCGCTGCCCGCGCGGCCGGACGTGCCGGTCCCTGCGATCAACCGGGCAATGCGCTTCCCGGCCCATGTCGAAACCCCGGTTGTTCTGCGACACAAGGGCGACAAGGAACAGGCGGCGGCGGTCATGGCCTGGCCCACCGCCGGCGGCTTCGACCTACAAAAGGAAGCGCGCCAACTGGAGATACTGACCCAGATTTTCAACGACCGCCTGTTCGACAAACTGCGCTCGACCGAGGGCGCGGCCTATTCGCCTAGCGTCCAGAATAATTGGCCCTTCTCCTATGAAAGCGGCGGCTACATCCTGGTCACCAGCCAGGTGCGGCCGGACAAGATCGCCTATTTCTACAGCGTGGTGAAGGATACCGCGGCCGATCTGGCCAAGACCCCTGTCAGCGACGACGAACTGCAACGCGCGGTCGCCCCGATGCGGCAATTGCTGATGCGCGCCAGCACCGGCAATGCCTTCTGGATGAACCAGATGGAGGGTGCGACCCATGACGCCCGCTACATCGAAGCGATGAAGAACATGTCGCCGGACATGCTCACCGTCACGCCCGCGCAGTTACAGGCGCTAGCAGCGAAATATCTGGTGCCGGCGAAAAGCTGGTCGACGGTCGTCCTGCCCGAAGGGGTGGCGGCACGCTGATTGCGCCGCCACCCCCATCAGGCTGGCTGGGGTTGCTCCATCAACTGTTCGTAAAGGCGCACATATTCCAGGTGGAGATCGCGGATCGCGGGGTTGCGCGATTGGGCCGCGAGTTGGCGGTTCCTTTCCAGCCGCGCCGCGAAATAGCTTCGGTCGAAACAGGGCGTCATTGTCATCCAGGGCCTCTCATATTGTTCGACCCGATAAATGGCCCGAACATCAATAAGTTGCGGCGGCGCGGCGGGAGCGTGCGCGTCATGCGGCAGGTCGTGAGCCTGTTGCGACAAGACGGCCGGTCAAGCATTTGGACTTGCGTAACGCGCCTGCGTGCCGCCACCCCCTTGTTACAAAGGGGGGCTGTCTTGTTGCGCAGGGACCGCCGAACCTTGATCCTTCCTGCTTTGGCCCGCACCTGTCGGACGGTCTACATCCATGCAGCACAGCAGACATGAGCCTGCGCCTCATCCTTTCGGTCGAGGCGCTGGCATCGCGCGTTGCGCACATCACCGGGATCGATGAAGTCCGCTTTTGGCGCGGCGGCCACTGGATCGCTGATCCGGCGGTTTTGCTGGACGCAGGAAGGGGACCGCCGTGCGCCTAGCGGCCACGCTGGGTGCGCGATCTTGCGCAGAGTCGCTTTGACCGCACCCATCTGTTCCACGGCCCCAATTATGTCCTGCCCGATTGGGCTGAAGGATGCGCGGTGATGGTTCACGACCTGTCGGTCCTGCGCTATCCCGACATGCATCCGGCGGACCGACGTCCCCATTTCGAACGGCGCTTCGCCCGGTCGCTGTCGAACGCGGGCCATATCGTCCATCGACAGCGAAACGGTGCGGCGGGAGGCGTAGCCACGCTGAAACGCGGCCGGGGCTGGCCCGCTACGATCTTGCGCCCGGCAGCTATGCGCTATGCGTCTCTACCGTCGAACCACGCAAGCGGATTCCCGAATTGCTTGGCACCTTGTCGTTGCGGGCGGTTATAGCTGGGACCAGTGCGTACGCGAAACGGTCGACGTCTACCGCCGCCTGGATTGAATCAGCGAACCCCGCGCAGCGCAGTAATGATCATCTGCGCCGTGCGGTGGACGGCGTTGCTGGCGGACAGGCGCGGTCGCGACACGCTGCGATGGCCCAGGCCGAACAGGCAGGCGAGAATCATTTCCTCCGCTGCGTCCAGCGCTTCGCCGGACAGCTTGTCATTGGCCGCGCAGGCGAAATAGCGAATGAAGGTGCGGAATCGCTGGCACATGGCGCCGATCGTGTCGGCGACGGCGGGGTTACGGAAACTTTCGGCCAATATGTCGAAGGACAAGGCTTCGTCCTTCTCGTCGATCGTGTGGAGCAGCAATTGCTCGAATGTCTCGTCGATCGTCAATTCGTCCGAATCGAGCCGCGCCTGAATCTCCGCCATTTCGCGGCACCATTGGTCGGCATCGTCATGGACCAGCGCCTCGATGATATCGCCCTTGCTCTTGAACAGCCGATATATCTGACCAACCGAAACTTGGGCGGCGACCGCCAATTCGGCCATTGCGGTCTGGTGGAATCCATGGCTGTCGAATAAGGTACGGGCAGCCGTCAAGATACGAATGCGACCATTTTTTTCTTGCTGCACTGCAACCACGTCCACCCCTTCGGCGTTTTTTGCCTCTTGAAATCCCATAGCCATGATCGTACCTGCGCGGCAAGCGGAATGAATGTTCATTCCATCTCTTTGATCCCTATTTCGAAACGGATATTCAAGCGATGCAAAAGGGGACAATCATCGGGCTGCTGGCATGTGCGTCGGCATTGGCGCTGAGCGCGTGCGGTGA
>JAVBXL010000155.1 GCA_030824575.1 bacterium
CGGCGGCGGCGGGGCCGGCGGCGGTGGCGGCGGCGGGGTCGAACAGGCCGCCAGCACGGCCAGCGACGCAAGGGAAAGACGGCCAAGACGGCGCGATGACAACATCAACTTCTCCGATGGGACTGTGCGCCGGTCATGCCGTGCATTTTATGCGGAGGAAATATGCCTAACGCTCGGTTCGCCGCAACCCCTTAGGCGACTCGCCGCTCCAAAGCCGTGGCAGCCTGATCCAGCAGCTCGGCGATGATGTCGGCGACCGGCTCTTCCTTGGTGACCATGCCGACCGACTGGCCCGCCATCAGCGACCCGCCCTCGACATCGCCGTCGATCACCGCGCGGCGCAGCGCACCCGCCCAATAATGTTCGATCTGCAACTGCGCTTCCATCATGTCCACCGCGCCGCTGTCCAGCAGGTTGGCGACTTCACGCTGTTTGACGGTGAAATTCTCCATCCCCGCATTTTTCAGCGACCGCACCGGGATCACCGGCAAACGCGGGTCGATCTGCACACTGGCGATCGCATCGCGCGCCGACGCGCGGAAAAAGGCTTTCTTGAAATTGGGATGCGCGATGCTCTCGGTCGCGCAGGCGAAGCGGGTGCCCAGCTGCACGCCCGCCGCGCCCATTTCGAGGTAAGCGGCGATCGCCTCACCCCGGCCGATCCCGCCCGCGACGAAGACCGGCACTTGGGCGGCCATTTCCGGCAATATTTCCTGCGCCAGCACGCTGGTCGCGACCGGCCCGATATGGCCGCCCGCCTCCATGCCTTCGACCACCAGCGCATCGACGCCCGACCGCACCAGCTTCTTCGCCAGGCTAAGCGCCGGCGCAAAGCAGATCAGCTTCGCGCCCGCTTTACCTTCCTTTGGCGCCTTGATCGCCTCGATGCTCCCCTTGGGCGGCAGGCCACCGGCCAGCACGATATGGCTGACATCATGCTTGGCGCACACATCGATCAGGTCGAACAGCATCGGATGCATGGTGATCAGGTTCACGCCGAACGGCTTGTCCGTCAGCGCCTTGGTCGCCGCAATCTCCGCGTCCAGCAATTCGGGCGTCATCGCCCCACACGCGATCACGCCGAAACCACCGGCATTGGAGATCGCCGACACGAGGTTGCGCTCGCTGACCCAGCTCATTGCCCCACACAGGATCGCGCTCTGGCTGCCAAAAAATTCGGCGCCGCGGGCCATCAGGGAGTTCAGCTTGGCGTGGGTCATGTATCGAACCTTCAGAATCAAAAAAGCCCCTCCCCTTCAGGGGAGGGGTTGGGGTGGGGGCGTGCCGCAACACGCACCCTTAGCCCTTCCGTGCCTCTCCCCTGACCGGGGAAAGACAAAAAATCAAGCCACCGGCGCGTCCAGGCCATAGGCCGTATGCAACACACGCACCGCCAGTTCCGTCTCGTCCTCGTCGATCAGCACGCTGACCTTGATCTCGCTGGTCGATATAGCCTCGATATTGATGCCGCGATCGGCCAGCGTCTTGAACATGGTCGCGGCGACGCCCGCATGGCTGCGCATCCCCACCCCTACGACGCTGATCTTGGCCACTTCGGTATCGGTGATGATGCGGCGAAAACCGATCGCATCCTTGTTCGCTTCCAAAATGTCGACGCTGCGGGCCAGGTCCGCGCGCGGGACGGTGAAGGTGACGTCCGTCTCTTCCGTATCCTTGCTGTCATTCTGGATAATCATGTCGACGTTGATCGCCGCATCGGCCAGCGGCACGAAGATGTTGGCGACCGCGCCCGGCTTGTCGGGCACGCGCGTCACGATGATCTTCGCCTCATTCTTGTCATGGGCGATGCCGGTGATGAGCTGACGTTCCATCTTGTCTTCCTTGAGCTTGGCTTCCAGTTCCACGTCGCTGACGATCAGCGTGCCGGGCAGGTCATCCTGCGTGGGATCGTCGAAGGACGACAGCACCTGCACCACCACGCCCTCCTTCATGGCAAGGCCGACCGACCGGGTCTGCAACACCTTCGCCCCGACCGACGCCAGTTCCAGCATTTCCTCGTAGGTGACCAGGTCCAGCTTGCGCGCGCGCGCCACGATGCGCGGGTCCGTCGTATAGACGCCATCGACATCGGTATAGATGTCGCAACGATCCGCCTTGATCGCCGCGGCCACCGCGACCGCCGACGTGTCCGACCCGCCCCGGCCCAGTGTCGATACCCGGCCATCGGCCATCATGCCCTGGAAACCGGGGATCACCGCAACCGTGCCCGACCGCATCGACGCCAGCAGGTCCAGCGTGTCGATATCGCTCACCCGCGCCTTGGCATGGGCCTCGATCGTGCGGATCGGCAATTGCCAGCCCAGCCAACTGCGCGCATCGACGTCCATCGCCTTCAATGTCATCGCCAGCAGTCCACTGGTGATCTGCTCGCCCGCAGCGACCACGACATCATATTCGGCCGGATCGTACAGCGCGGAGGCTTCCTTGCAGAAACCCACCAGCCGGTCCGTCTCGCCCGCCATGGCGGATACAACGACGGCGACTTCATGGCCCTGGCTCACGACATGTTTGACGCGCGCGGCCACGTTGCGAATCCGCTCCATCCCCGCCATGGAGGTGCCGCCGAATTTCATCACGATGCGCGCCATGTGTGTGTCGAGCCTGCCTGTAGCTATGAAAGAAAATGTCCCAAAAGGGCCAAACGGCGCTCCTATTAGCAGCCGCCACGCATATGGCAAGCAATCCTGCCATATGCGTGGCGCCACCTAGCGCTCACTCTTTTGGCTTCGACGGGATAGGCCCATTTGCCTCCCGCCCATGGCCTGCTAAAAGCCGCATCAGGATAATCGAAACCACCCCTCCCCGTTCGCCCTGAGCCTGTCGAAGGGCTGTTTTCTGTCCAGGGGCCGCAGACCAAGGCGCATCATGACCGAAACCACCGCCACGATCGACCCAAAGGAAGCGGCCCATTTCGGCGAAATGGCCGCCGACTGGTGGAACCCTGCCGGGTCCAGCGCGATGCTGCACAAACTCAACCCGGTGCGCCTCGCCTATATCCGCGCCGCCATCGACCGGCGCTGGCCCGGCGACGCGCATGGCTTCCGCCCGCTCGCCGGCAAGCGCGCGCTCGACGTCGGCTGCGGCGCGGGCTTGCTTGCCGAACCGCTCGCCCGGCTGGGCGCGACCGTCACCGGCCTGGACGCCGCGCCGGAAAATATCGCCGCCGCCCACGCCCATGCCGCGCCCCAGGGCCTCACCATCGACTATCGCGCCACCCCGGTAGAAGCGATGGCCGACAGCGGTTTCGACCTCGTCACCTCGATGGAAGTGATCGAACATGTCGCCGATCCCGCCGCCTTCGTAGCCGCGCTGGCCAGCAAGCTCGCGCCCGACGGCCTCATGATCCTGTCAACCCCCAACCGCACGCCGCTCTCCCGCCTCGCCATGATCACCATCGGCGAAAGCATCGGCGGCATCCCGAAGGGTACGCATGACTGGCACAAATTCATCCGGCCCGAAGAACTGACCGCCCTCCTCGAACAGGCGGGCCTCGCCGTCATCGACAGCAGCGGCCTTAGCTTCGATCCCGGCCGCGGCTTCACCCTGTCGGCCAATGACGCGATCAACTATCTGCTGACCGCGCAGCACCGGCGGGACTGATCCCCAGCTACCCCAGAAAATCCGGCTTTGCGACGCTGATCCGGCGATAGCGCGCCTCGATCAGGCTGAACATGCCAAACAGCGCCAGGCCGCACGCGACGACGCTCAGCACCAGCACGCCTTCGGGCTGGGCGCGCAATTCCATCAGCGCTTCGCCCAGGCCGCCGGCGCGATCGGGGTCGTGGTTCAGGGCCGCCGATATCAGGAACCATCCGATGATCGCAAAGATCAGCGCACGCGCGGCATAGCCCAGCCGGCCGATCCACCGCACATAATCGGGCGCGGGGATTTGTCCGTCCAACTCGTCGAACCGGGCCTTGTACGCCTTGATCCCCTGCGCGATCGCCACCGCGAAAAAGCCCGCCCCTACCGCGACCAGCATGGCCACGCCGCCCGGCTGCGACAGCAACCAGGCCGACCAGCTTTCGGCGCTGCGATCGCCGGGGCTGCTGCCCTGCGCCGACGTCTGCCGCAGCGCCAGACGCGCCGCAGCCATAGCCAATGTCACATGCACTATCCCGCTGACGGCGTGCCCGGCGCGCTTGAACCGCCCCTTCATGTCGCCGCTCAGCCGTTCGGGGTCAGTGATCGCCTCCGTCAGCCGCCAGATCGCATAGCCTGCAAAGCCCAGCGCGCAGATGCCCAGCAGCACATGGCCCAGCGGGGCATCCACCAGCGTCCCCAGCACGCCCTGATTGTCCATCGGCCGCCCGCCATGGATCGCCACGTCCAGCGCGAACCAGCCGATGAGGATGTAGACCAGCCCCCGCGCAGCAAAGCCGATCCGGGCAAAAAGGGTCATTCTGTCATTATAGGTCATGCCGCTCTCCTGTCGCATCGCCAATGCGCCAGATCGGCGGCCGTTCCCTTATCCTGATGTGGCAAATGGCCGTATGGGCCGCGCCCTACAGCCCCACCGCTTGCCCCCGCGCCACCAGCGCCCGCGCTTCCTCGACATGCATCGCCTCGATCATCCGTCCCTCATAGCGTTCCGCCCCACCGGTCGCCGCCTCTATCAGCCGCCGCGCGTCGGCCAGCGCCTGCGCGTCCGGCCCGAACACGGCGTTCGCCACGGGCACCTGAGCGGGGTGGATCAGCGTTTTCCCATCGAAACCCAGCGCATGGCCCTGCGCGCACTCCACCTCCAACCCCGCGAGATCGTCCAGCCGGTTATACACTCCGTCGAACACCGCGATCCCCGCCGCCCGCGCCGCCAGCACCACCGCCTGCAGCGCATGGCTCAGCCCCTCGCGCCCCGCACCTGCCGGGATGCCCAGGTCGCGGCGCAGGTCGTTATTGCCCATGAACAGCCCCGCGCACCCTTCCGCCGCGGCGATCTCCACCGCCGCCAGCACGCCGCGCGCGCTTTCGATCATCGCGATCACGGGCTTCTGGCACACGCTGTACACGTCCTTCACCTGCCGCGCCGTCTCCACCTTGGGCAGCACGACATAGTCCGCGGCCGACGCCTTGACCGCCACCATCTCCATCCCGTGCCAGGGCGTCCCCGCGACATTGATCCGCACCGCGCCGATCCGCTCGCCAAAACCCTCGCCCAGCGCCGCGACCGCGCCGGCCCGCGCATCCTCCTTGGCGTCGTCCGGCACTGCATCCTCCAGGTCCAATATCACCATGTCGCACGGCAATGTCCGCGCTTTGGCGATGGCGCGCGCATTGGACGCGGGCAGGAACAGCAGGGAACGGGCATGACGCAGCAACATCGTATCTCTCCTCGGTTTGCCTTCCCCCGTTAACGAAACAGGCGCATAGTCCAACCCTGTTTCGGGAGAAGATGATGCTGACGACCTTCGCACTGACGCTCACGGGCCTCGTGCTCTTCTACCTCGCCGTCAGCGTGAAGGTGGTGCGGCAGGGCTATCAATATACGATCGAACGCTTCGGCCGTTTCACCGAAGTCGCCAAACCCGGCCTCAATTTCTACCCCGCCTTCTTCTACGCCGTGGGTCGCAAGATCAACATGATGGAGCAGGTCGTCGACATTCCGGGGCAGGAAATCATCACCAAGGATAACGCCATGGTGTCGGTCGACGGCGTCGTCTTCTTCCAGGTGCTCGACCCGGCCAAGGCCGCCTATGAAGTGTCCGAACTCTATGTCGCCATCATGCAGCTGGCCACCACCAACCTGCGCACCGTCATGGGCTCGCTCGACCTGGACGAAACCCTCTCCAAGCGTGACGAGATCAACGCCCGCCTCCTCTCCGTGGTCGATCATGCGACCAACGCCTGGGGCATCAAGATCACCCGCGTCGAATTGAAGGACATCCGCCCGCCCGCCGACATCGTCAACGCCATGGGCCGCCAGATGAAGGCGGAGCGCGAAAAGCGCGCCAACATTCTGGATGCAGAAGGCGCCCGCGCCGCCGAAATCCTGCGCGCGGAGGGCGAAAAGCAGGGCCAGATCCTGCAAGCCGAAGGCCGCCGCGAAGCCGCCTTCCGCGACGCCGAAGCCCGCGAGCGCGAGGCGGAGGCCGAAGCGAAAGCGACCCAGATGGTGTCCGACGCGATCAGCGCGGGCAACCCGCAGGCGCTCAACTATTTCATCGCCCAGAAATATGTCGAAGCGGTCAGCCAGTTCGCCACCAGCCCCAATGCCAAGACCATCCTCTTCCCGGTCGAAGCGACCCAGTTGATCGGCACGCTGGGCGGCATCGGTGCGCTGGCGA
>JAVBXL010000127.1 GCA_030824575.1 bacterium
CACCTCGAACAGGTCGGGGATGTTCGGGCCGGTCAATTGCTGGGGAATGTCGGGAATCGTGCGGACATTGGCGGTGACGTCCTCTCCCGTCGTCCCGTCCCCGCGCGTCGCGGCCAGCACCAGCGCGCCCTTTTCATAGCGCAGCGAGCAGGACAGGCCGTCAATCTTCGGCTCGGCGGTCAATGCCAGCGGCGCGTCGTCGGGCAGAGCCAGGAAACGGCGGACGCGGGCCAGAAATTCGCCGATATCCTCGTTCGAAAAACCATTGTCCAGGCTCATCATGCGGACGGCATGGGGCACTTTCTTCAGCGCCGATGTGGCGGCGGCACCCACCTGCGCATTGGGCGAATCGGCGCGGATCAGGTGCGGAAAGGTCGCCTCCAGCGCATTATTCTCGCGGATCAGCGCGTCATAGTCGGCGTCGCTAATCTCCGGCGCGTCCTGATCATGGTAGAGGCGGTTATGTTTCGCCACCTCCTTGGCAAGGCGCATCAGGCGGTTGGCAGCTTGGGCTTCGGAGAGGGTCGCAGGGTCGGTCATGGGGATGCCTTACCCGCTGTCGTGCTGCGGCGAAAGCGGGAGTAGTTTACGCGGAGCCGCGAAGACGCGGAGAGTTTCAAGAGGCGGTTTAGAGCGTGGTGGCATGCGAGCTCCACCCCGTCATCGCGAGCGTAGCGTGGCGATCCACGTAGCTCTCCATGGATCGTCACGCTACGCTCGCGATGACGAATATAAATAAGTTCATCCCCTTCTCAAAATCTACGCGCCACCGCGTCTCCGCGCGAACATATTGAACTCACACCCCCGCCACCGGCACCGTTTCGAAATGCTGCGGGAAGCCGGCGATGATCGGCCGCGCCTTCGCAATAGCCGAGCGCACGGCAGGCAGCTTGAGCGAAGCGGCATGGCTTTCGCGGCTGTCCCAGATTTCGGTAATCCAGATCGCGTCCGGATTGGCCGTGTCCAGCGCCACCACATAGGACAGGCAACCGGGCATCCCGCCAGTCGCCGCCGTCAGGATCGCGACCAGCGCGTCGCGCTGGCCGGGCGCGCTGAGCATCTGGCCGATCAGGCCGTAGCGGGGCTTGGCCTCCTGCGCGGCGGCCGGAATGGCGCTGGCGGCGATCGCGGCGGCGGTCAGGCCGAGCATGTCTCTACGGTTATGGGTCATAGACCTATCATTCCCGTTCGGTTCGAGCTTGTCGAGAACCCTGCGCGATGGTTCTCGACAAGCTCGAACCGAACGGAGGGTGGTGTCACGCTTCCAGCAGTCGCTCCGCCTGCGCCCGCGCTTCCGCCGTGATTTCCGCACCCGACAACATGCGCGCGATTTCCTCGCGCCGTTCGGCTTCGCTCAGGGCATGGACGCCCGTACGCGTCACCGTCCCGTCGCTCGACTTGGCGATCAGCATATGGCTCGCGCCGCGCGCGGCAACCTGCGGGCTGTGGGTGACGACCAATATCTGGTTGCTCTGCGCCAGCCGCGACAGCCGCTCGCCGATCGCATCGGCCACCGCGCCGCCCACGCCCCGGTCGATTTCGTCGAAGATCAGCGTGTCCGCCCCGCCCCGCTCCGCCAGCGCGACCTTGAGCGCCAGGATGAAGCGCGACAATTCACCGCCCGACGCGATCTTCGCCAGCGGCGCGAAGGGCGCGCCGGGGTTGGTCGAAATCTCGAACTCGACCCGGTCCATGCCCTGCGCGCTCCACTGGCCTTCATCCAGTTGCGCGACGACGGTACGGAACCGTGCGGCGTCCAGCTTGAGCGGCGCCAGTTCGCCAGCAACCGCAGCGTCGAGGCGCCCGGCGGCCAGCTGCCGCTCGGCCGACAACGCCTGCGCCGCCGCGCGATAGGCGTCGGCCTTGCCCGCCACATCCTTTTCCAGCGCTGCGATATGCTCTTCCCCGCCCTCGATCGCGGCCAGCTTGGCCGCCATCTCGTCGCGCAGGGCAGCCAGATCGTCGGGCTGCACCTGATGCTTGCGGGCCAGGCCGCGCAGGTCGAACAGGCGGGTTTCGATCGAATCGAGCCGGGCGGGATCGAAACTCAGCGCCTCGGCGGCTTCGGCCAGACGATCCTCCGCCTCGCCCGCTTCGACGACCGCGCGATCCAGCGCCTCTAGCACGGCGTTGAGCAGTGGTTCCTCACCTGCGATGCGATCGAGTCGGCGCGCGGCCTGACGCAACTGGGCCAGGCCCCCGTCGGAGCCGGTCAGGCAATCGCTGACCGCGCTCAGGTCGTCGGTCAGCCGTGCGCCCTTCTGCATGGCCGCCCGCTCTTCCGCGAGGGTCGCTTCCTCGCCCGGTTCGGGCGCGAATTTGCGCAATTCCTCGACCGCATGGGTCAGATAGTCGCGGTCGCGCGCGGCATTGTCCACCGTCTCGCGGGCGGCGGCCAGCGCATTGGCAGCGGTGCGCCATCCAGCATGGGCGGTGGCGACTGCGCCTGCATCGCACCGGCCATAGCTGTCGAGCAGTGCCCGATGGCCACGCGGGTTGAGCAGGCCGCGATCGTCATGCTGGCCGTGGATCTCGACCAGCGATCCGCCAATGTCGCGCAGAAGCGCGGCCGAACAGGGCTGATCGTTGATGAAGGCGCGGCTGCCGCCATCGGCCTTTACCAGCCGGCGGATCAGCAGCGGCTCGCCCGGCTCCATATCGATGCCATTGTCGGCGAGCAGCAGGGCGACGCGGGTGGAGGCAGCGGGCGGTTCGAAGGCCGCGACGACGCTCGCCTGCGCTTCGCCGTTGCGGACCAGCCCGCTATCGGCCCGCGCACCCAGCGCCAGGCCCAGCGAGTCGAGCAGGATCGATTTGCCCGCGCCGGTTTCACCCGTCAGCACGGACAGGCCGGCGCCGAACTCCAGGTCCAGCGCTTCGATCAGCACGACATTGCGGATGGCGAGCGAGGTTAGCATGACATCCGCCTATAACCGCCACTGAACAAATTAGGAACAAACAAGTTGGCCAAGACCGTTCCCCGGCGAAGGCCGGGGTCCAGTTGCCATGACGCCTGGACCCCGGCCTTCGCCGGGGAACAGATCAAGCCATGCCAGTGCTGAATTAAGCCTTGCCGCCATGTTGCTGCATCAGCTTGTAGCTGCGTTCATACCATTTGGTGCCGGGATAGTTGCGGCCCAGCACGGCGGCGGCCTTCTGCGCTTCGGCGGGGATGCCGAGCGAGAGGTAGGATTCCACCAGACGCTCCAGCGCTTCGGGCGCGTGGGTCGTGGTCTGATATTTGTCCACCACCGAACGGAAACGCAGCGTGGCGGCGAGCCACTGGCCACGGCGCTGATAGAAACGGCCGACTTCCATTTCCTTGCCGGCCAGATGGTCGTTGACCAGATCGACCTTCAACCGCGCATCGGCGGCGTAGCGCGTGTCGGGATAGCGGCGGATCAGCTCGCCCAGCGCGTCCAGGCCCTGCTGCGTGATCTTCTGGTCGCGGGTGACGTCGGCAATCTGCTCATAATAGCACAGCGCGATCAGATAATAAGCGTAGGGCGCGTCCTTGTTGCCGGTATGGATCGACAGGAAACGCTGCGACGCGGCGATGGACTCATTATAGTCCTGGTTCATATAATAGCTGAATGCGGACATGAGCTGCGCCCGGCGCGCCCAGGGCGAATAGGGATGCTGGCGCTCCACCTCGTCGAACAGGGCGGCGGCGAGCTTGTACTGACCACGATCGAGCCGGTCCTTACCGCTGTTATACAGGGTCGAAACGTCGCGGGCGACATATTGGGTGTCGGCCTTATTCTTCGATGTGGAGCAGCCGGTGAGCACGGGCGAGGCGATCAGGACCAAGGCGGTGGCCGCGCCGATGCGCGTCAGGGTTTTCGTCAGCATGGCCGGGTCATAGCCGAGCGGATCGCCGCCGCCAAGCGGCAGAATGCGCCTTCGTCAACAGGCCCTTCAACAGGCGATCGTGGCGGGCAGGTCGAGCCGGGCGATCGCCCCGCCCTGGGGCGCGGCGGACAGGGCGAAACGCCCGCCCAGCTGGGCCGCGAGCGCATGGGCGATGCGCAGGCCCAGCGATTGCCCCCCATCCCCGCCGGACGTCAGACCATGGCCGTCGTCGGCGACTTCCAGCGCCAGCGCGCCATCCGCCTGCGCCAAACTGACATGGATATGGCCGGCGCGATCGGGCAGGCCATGTTCGATCGCATTGCTGACCGATTCCGCCACGACCAGCGCCAGCGGCACGGTGATATTGGGGTCGAGCCGCAGGCCCACCGGCACCGCCACGGTCAGGGCAACGTCCTGCCGCCCGCTGGCGTCCATGATGTCGGTGGTCAGTTCCGTCAGGAAGCCGTGCATGTCCTGTCCCGCCCCCGACGGATCGTAGAGCGCCCGGCTGATCCGCCCGACCAGCGCCAGCCGTTCCGACGCATCGTCCAGCGCGCGGCGGGCGACCTCATGGTCGACATGGCGGCGCTGGAGCGAGAGCATGGCCGCCACGACCTGAAGATTGTTGGACACGCGATGCTGCAATTCCTGGAACAGCAATTCGCGATTGTCGGCCAGCGTGCGGCTACGTTCCCGCTCTACGGCCAGATTGAAATTGGCCCGCTGCATGAAATGAATGAGCGCGATGTCGACCACCACCACGCCGCTGTAGAACAGCATGGCGACGACCACCGCCGGATTGATCGCAAAGCCGTTATGCGGCGGGATGAAGACATACCAGGAGATGATCCCGCACAGCAGGCCCGCGAAGATGCCGGGCCGCACGCCGAACAGGAAAGACGCGAGGATGACCGCCGGGAAGAAGGTGACGAAGGGATAGCCAACGGGCAGCAACGGGTCCGCCGCGATGCGCAGCAGTAGCGCCGACGCGCAGAAGATGGTCGTGAGCACATAGGCGTAAAGCGGCCGATCGAGCACGAGCGGCAGCCGTTCGACAAAGCGCTCATTTCCTCGCTGCACCATCAACCCCCATCAGACCGTCATTACACTATCAGAACTTTGCCCCGGTTCTTTGATCGAAATTAACATATGGAAAGGCAAACGCAAAAACGGGGCGCCCGGCTGACCGGACACCCCGTTTTCATTCCATCATCCAGCCTTTCGGCTGAATAGACGCTTTAGTCCTGGGTCAGGAAGTCGGGCAGACCGCCCGGTGCCGGGCCGTCATCATTGCCGCCTTCGCTGCGTTCGCGACGCGGGCCACGATCACCGCCATCACGGCGCGGACCACGATCGCCACGGCCTTCGCCGCGACCGCCACGGTCGCCGCCGTCACGGCGCGGGCCACGGCCACGATCGCCACGGCCTTCACCACCACGGTCGCTGCGCGGTTCACGCGGTTCGCGGGCGGGACGGGTGTCCTCCAGTTCTTCGCCGGTTTCCTGATCGACGACGCGCATGGACAGGCGAACCTTGCCGCGCGGGTCGATTTCGAGAACCTTGACCTTCACTTCCTGGCCTTCCGACACGACGTCGGTCGGCTTTTCGACGCGCTCATTCTTCATTTCGGAAACGTGGACGAGGCCGTCCTTGCCACCCATGAAGTTCACGAACGCACCGAAGTCAACGATGTTGACGACCTTGCCGGTGTAGACCTTGCCGACTTCCGCTTCCTCGACGATGCCCAGAATCCACTTCTTGGCGGCTTCGATCTGGGCGGTGTCGGACGACGAAATCTTGATGATGCCTTCGTCGTCGATGTCGACCTTCGCGCCGGTTTCGGCGACGATTTCGCGGATGACCTTGCCACCGGTGCCGATGACGTCACGGATCTTCGACTTGTCGATCTGGATCGTCTCGATGCGCGGGGCATGGGCCGACAGCTCGGTGCGGGTCGAGGACAGCGCCTTGCTCATCTCACCCAGAATGTGGGCGCGGCCTTCCTTGGCCTGGGTCAGAGCGGCTTCGAAGATTTCGCGCGTGATGCCCGCAATCTTGATGTCCATCTGCATCGTGGTGATGCCGACTTCGGTACCCGCGACCTTGAAGTCCATGTCGCCGAGGTGATCTTCGTCACCCAGGATGTCGGACAGGACGGCGAAGTCCTTGCCTTCCAGGATCAGGCCCATGGCGATGCCCGACACGGGGCGCTTCAGGGGCACACCGGCGTCCATCATCGACAGCGAACCGCCGCAAACAGTCGCCATCGACGACGAGCCGTTGGACTCGGTGATGTCGGACAGAACGCGGATGGTGTAGGGGAACTCGTCCTTGCTGGGCAGCACGGGGTGCAGCGCACGCCATGCGAGCTTGCCATGACCCACTTCACGACGACCCGGCGCACCGAAGCGACCGACTTCACCGACCGAATAGGGCGGGAAGTT
>JAVBXL010000194.1 GCA_030824575.1 bacterium
ACGGCATGGTGACGCTGCCCCGGTCGGGCGACATCGCCGTCGCTGGCCTCACCCCCATGGCAGCGGCGCAGGCTGTGCGGCAGCGCCTGCTTGCGCGGGTGCGCGATCCGCAGGTGAGCGTCGCCGTCGCCAACCCGCGCGACAACAAGGTCTTCGTCGCGGGTGAGGTGAACCGGCCCGGCGCGGTGCCGCTACGCGACGCGCCCACCGCTGCGCAGGCGCTGATCCTGGCGGGCGATGCGGGCAAGTCCGCCGCCCTGTCCAATGTCGCGCTGATCCGGCTGGACGCGCAGGGCCATCTCACCGTCCACATATTGCGTAGCAGCGCGCGCGGCCATGCCGGGATGCTGCTGACGCTCCAGAATGTGCCGCTGCGCCCCGGCGACATCATCGTGGTGCAGGAAAGCGGCGGTGCGCGCTTCGCCCGCTTTCTGCAAAATTACGTCAACGCGCCGCTGGGCGGACTCAGTGCGCTGATGGCGCCCTATGTCCAGTTGCGCCTGTTGCAGGAGATCGACCGATGAGCGAGGCGGTGCCCCATCGCCCGGAGGCGGACAGTTTCGATTTTCGCCGCGCGGGGCGGATCGTGGGCTTTGCGATCGCCGGGCATCGGCGGCTGATCCTGGCGGTGACGGTTCTCACGCTGGCGATTGTGGGCCTCTACATCCTCGTCTGGCCGCCGGTCTATTCGGCCAGCGTCACCCTGTCCGCCGTGTCGGACGACGATCGCCAGCGGGAGAATTTCTACAACGACTGGGCCATGTTCCGCCGATCGGCGCTGAAGGACGAGATGATCCTGGCGACGTCCGGCCCGGTGTTGAAGCAGGTGATCGCCGATTTGAACCTGGGCTATCGCGACGTCTATCATCCGCCGCTGCGCTATTTGACCTGGCTATGGACGCAAAGCTGGCCGGGCCGCGCCTGGCGCGGAACGAAGGATGCGCTGTTTCCGCGTGCGCCATCGCCCTATGTGGCGACGGCCAGCCAGGTGGAGCGCGCCCGCACACTGGACGATTTCCGCACCGGGGTCGGCATGACGCAGTTGCCCGACAGCCATATCGCCCTGCTGACGGTGCGCGGTCCCAGCGCGCGCGTCGCGGAGATCGCCGATGCGGTCGCCGCCACCTATATCGCCCAGCGCCGCGCCCGCTTCGCCACCGAAGCGCGGCAGGCCTATGCCTCGCTCCAGACCGAGGCGGATCGCGCCCGCACCGACCTGCGCGCGCTCGAAGCCCGGATGGAGCGCTACTATACCCAGAACGACATGCTGCTGATGTTCGAGAAGGACAAGGTCGAGATCGGCCAATATCTGGGGCAGCAGGCCGAAGTGGACGCCAAGCGCACCGCGATCGCCGCCGCGCAGAGCGAACTGGCCGCCGTCACCGCGCAACTGGCGCGCGAGCCGCGAGATGTCGTCGCTAGCCGGCTGGTGCAGGATAATCCGGTGGCGGCACAATTGAAGCAGGAACAGGCGAAGCTGGTCACCGCGCGCGATGCTTTGCTGGTCCGTTATCGCTCGGATTCGCCCGACGTGCGCGACATGAACGATCAGATCGCGGCGATCGGCCGCCAACTCGCCGCCCAGCCGCAACGGGGGGTTCAGCAGAGCAGCATCGCCCGCAATGGCGGCTATGACGCGCTGCGCGCGCGCCGGGCCACGCTGGAAGCGCAACTGGCGGGGAATCGCGCCGGGCTGGCCACGCTGTCGGCCGAAGTCGGTGCACGGCGCGCGACGATCGACCGCATCCCGCAGAAGATGAAGGACAGCCATGACCTGGGCCGCAGCCATGACATGTTGGAAAAGACCTATCTGGCGTTGCAGGACAAGTTGATGACCGCCGCGGTCACGGCCGCCACCGCCCAGTCGGCACCTTCCGCGATCCAACTGGTCGAAAGCGCGGCGCTGCCCGACAAGCCCGACGCGCCGCAGACCAAGCTGCTGCTGGTCGCCGCGCTGATCGGCGGCCTGTGCGCAGGCGTGGTCGCGGCTGTGTTGCTGGACATCATCCAGAACCGCGCCAACCGCTTCCGCCTGACCCAGCCCGACGCCCCCTTTCCCCTGATCGCCATCGTCGGACAGGACCGGGCCTATGCCCTGCGCCTGTTCGATCGCGCTCCGCCCAACGCTCCTGAAGAAAGGCACCGGCCATGAAATATCACATTCTCAGCGCCACGCGATCGCTCGGCCTATTGCCCATGTTCGATCGGATGGCCTTCCTGCGCAAGCGGGCGCGGACGGCGCGCAGCAACCGCGCCTTCATCGCCCGGCATCCCGGTTTCGCGGTGCCCCCGGAGGATTTGGCCTTCGACGCCTATAACAAAGTCGACTGGGTGGATTATCGTGAGGTCGGGCTGGCCCATGCGGCGCTGTTCGCGCGGTTGATCCGCACCAACCTGCCCAATGCGCAGCCGTTGCGGGTGCTGGAATGGGGATGCGGGCCGGGGCGGCTGATCCGCCATATGCCCGTTCTTCTGAGCGGCAGGTCGCCTGCTCTGACCGGCACAGATTATAACCCGGCGACGATCGACTGGTGCCGCGCGCACCTGCCGGGCATCGATTTTACGCTCAATGGCCTCGCCCCGCCTTTGCCTTTCGCAGACGACAGTTTCGACGCGGTCTATAATTTCTCCGTCTTCACCCATTTATCCGCGGACATGCATCGCGACTGGACCGCCGAACTGCACCGGATATTGCGCCCCGGCGGGCTGATGATCGCGACCACCCATGGCGATCATTATCGCTATCTGTTGACGCAAAAGCGAGAAATAGACGCTTATGATCGCGGCGAACTGGTGACGCAGAAACGGTTCGAGGAGGGGAAGAAATGGTATTTCGCCGTTCATCCCCCTGTCTGGGTGCGCGGCCATCTGCTCGCCGCGTTCGAACGGGTCGAGCAGGTTGCGCCCGGCCCTGATGCGGGCATGACGCAGGATGTCTGGATTGGGTTCAAGCCCCATGGTTGATCGCGCCCGCACCTTGCGTGTTGCCATCATCGGCGATCGCGGCATACCCGCCCGCTATAGCGGCTTTTCGACGCTGGTTGAGGAACTAGCGGTCGGGTTGGTGCGCGACTACGGCATGGATGTCACCGTCTACTGCCGCACCCAATATTATGAAGCGCGCCCGCCGGTGTGGCAGGGCGTGCGATGCCGCTACCTCCCCGCGCCGGGCGGCAAGAGTTTCGAGAGCATCGTCCACAGCAACCTGGCCGTGCTGGACGCGGCCTTTCGCCGCTTCGACCTGGTCTTCGTCGTCGATCCGGGCAACGGCCCCTTCATCCTGCCGCTGCGGGCGCTGTGCGTGCCTGTTGTGATCCATACCGATGGCCTGGGCTGGCAAAGGCGCAAATGGAACAGGTTACAGCGGACTTATTATAAATGGTCCGAATGGACCAGTGCGCGGCTAGCCACCTGGCTGGTTACGGATTCGCGCGCGATGCAGGATTATTACGCCCGCGAATATGGCGCGGCCTCCACCTATATTCCCTATGGCGGCGCGGTCGGTGATGCGCCCGATGACGGTGCGCTGGCGCGCTATGGCGTCACGCCGGGCGATTATTATCTTGTCGTCGCGCGGATGGAGCCGGAAAATAATGTCGATCATATCATCCGCGAATATCGCGCGTCGGGCGTCGCAAAGCCGCTGATCGTCGTCGGATCGGTCCCCTATGACAGCGCTTACGCCCGCGCCGTCGCGGCCGAGCATGACGGGCAGGTGCGCTGCGTCGGTGGCGTGTTCGACTCCGCCGCCTTGAACGCCCTCTACCGCCATTGCGCGGCCTATCTGCACGGGCATGAAGTCGGCGGCACCAATCCCAGCCTGCTGCGCGCCATGCATTGGGGCGCGCCTTGCGTGCCGATCGACGTGATCTTCCACCGGGAGAATGTCGGCCCGGACAATCCCTATTTCAGCAAGGATGTCGGCCATCTGGCGGCGATCCTGCGCGATCTCGACGCCAATCCCGCGCGACGAGCCGCGCTGGGTCGGGCAGCCCAGGCCCACGCCGCCGCTACCTTCCGCTGGGACGCCGTGATCGACGGCTATGCCGACCTGTTCCGGCGGCTGATCGCGCTCAAAGCCGCGGGAAAGCGCCCGACCGCGGCGCTTATCGGCGAAACCTACCGCCCGGATCGTCTCACGCCCGCGCAGGTCGCGTGAAGATCCTGCATGTCTTCAACCGCCATCGTGGCGGCGGCGGGGCCGACAACGCCTGGGACGCAACCATCGCCCTGTCGCGACGGCGGGGCCTGGATATCGATAGTTTCGAACGGGATAGCCGCGATCTTTCAACGGGAATGGCAGGCAAGCTCAGCGCCTTCGCCAATGGCCTTTATGCTCCCGCCGCGTTGCGCGCCTTTGCGGCGCGGCTGGAGCAGGACCGGCCCGATATCGTTCACACGCATGAACTGTATCCGATGCTGACACCCTGGCTGTTCGAAATCTGCAACCGCGCCGGCATCCCGATCGTCCATAGCTGTTATGATTTCCGCATCACCTGCCCCATCGCCACCCACCATGACGGCGCTGGCGTCTGCACCCGTTGCGTCGATCATGGCGCGCATCAGGCGCTGCTGCGCAACTGCCGCGACAGCCTGCCCGAAAGCGCCGCCTTCGCCTTGCGCCATGCGGTGGCGGGCTGGCGCGATTTCTACCGTCGCCATGTGACGCGCTTCATCGTCCTGACCGACTTCAGCCGCGACTGGCTTCATGCCCAGGCAGGCATTTCGATCGACCGGATCAGTGTCAATGAATGCGCCATCCCCGCCGCGCCCGATCCGGTCGATCCGGCCAATGGCACTTATTTTGCCTTCGCCGGGCGTTTCGTACCGGAAAAGGGGCTGGACGTGCTGGTCGACGCCAGCCGCATGACGGGCCTGCCCATTCATGTCGCGGGGCCGGCCGGCAGCGATCCCGCGCCGCTGGTGGCGCAGGGCGTGCCGGTGACGATCACCGATGGACCGCAATCGCTCGCGGCCGTCTATCGCGGCGCGCGGGCGCTGGTGGTCCCGAGCCTCTGGTTCGAAACCTTCGCCATCGTCGCGGCAGAGGCGATGGCGCATGGCGTCCCGGTTATCGCATCGCGTATCGGCGCGCTGAACGACACGGTGCGCGAAGGGCGAACGGGCCTACATTTCGCGCCGGGCGATGCGGCAGACCTCGCCCGGCAGATGCGGCGGCTGTGGGACGATCCGGCGCTGTCCCGCACGTTGGGCGCGGCGGCCCATGCCGATGTCGTGGCGCGCTTCAGTGAGGATGCGCATTTCGACCGGCTGGTCGCCGCCTATGACGCGGCGCTTACTGCGCCGGCAATATCATCGCCCGGCAAGTGCCGAAGCCGATAGGTGCAAAGCCCGGCGCCGAGGCGCTGGCCCGCAGGATGATCTCGTCACCATCCTCCAGAAAAGTGCGGCTTTCGCCGCCCGGCAAGGCGACCGGTTCCTTGCCGCCCGCCGACAATTCCATCAGGCTGCCATAGCCCGATCGATCGGGCGCCGAGATGGTGCCGGTTCCCAGCAGGTCGCCCGGATTGAGGTTGCAGCCGTTGGAGGCGTGATGGGCGACGATCTGCTGCACGGTCCAATACATGTTGCTGGCGGGACCGGTGCTGAGGCGATGGGGCACATCACCCCGCGCCCGCATCGCTGCGGTCAGGATCGACACCTCCAGCGTCAACGCCAGCGCGCCATGCTGCCGATCGGCCTCATCCTGAAGATAGAGCAAAGGGTCGGGATCGCCCTGCGGCCGGGGCGGCTGGGCCAGGCGGAAGGGCGCCATCGCTTCGGCCGTCACCACCCAGGGCGAGATGGTCGACTGGAAATTCTTGGCCAGGAAGGGTCCGAGCGGCTGATATTCCCAAGCCTGGACATCGCGCGCCGACCAGTCGTTGAGCAGGCAGAAGCCGGCGACATGATCGGCGGCTTGGCCGATCGGGATCGGCGTGCCAAGCGCATTGCCGCTGCCGATCCAAACGCCGAGTTCCAGTTCATAGTCCAGCCGGGTCGACGGGCCGAAGATAGGCGCGTCCGCTTCGGGCGGCTTGCGCTGCCCCAACGGTCGCCGCACCGGCACGCCCGACGGCTGGATTGACGATGCGCGGCCATGATAACCGATCGGCACATATTTGTAATTGGGCAATAACGGGTTGTCCGGCCGGAATTGTCGCCCGATATTATTGGCGTGGTGGATGCCGACATAGAAGTCGGTATAATCGCCAACTTGGGCGGGCAGATGCAAGGTGCAGTCCGCGGCGGCATGGAGGTGAGGGATCACGCGATCCTCCATCGCCCGATCGCTCAGCATCCCGCTAATGGCATGGCGCAGCAGGCGACGCTGTTCAGTGGGCAGGGCGAACAGCGCGTTCAACCGCCTGTGCCGTAAGGCTTCCGATGCGGGAAGCTGACTGGCAAGGGCCGAAAGATCCAATATGCTGTCACCGATAGCAACCCCGATCCGTGCGTCTCCGGCCGGCGGCGAGAAGACGCCGAAGGGCAGGTTCTGGATCGGGAAATCGGCATGGCCATTCGCGCCATCGACCCAGCTCGTCCGCGCCGGGTCATGCGTCTCGTCGGTCATCCACCAGATCATGCGTCGCTTCCTTCCGATGGCAATTGCGCCTTGGCAAAGCCTGTCCAGCACGCATCATAATCGCCTTGTAACAAAGGCGTTTCCATCGCCCGGCGCGTCGGCGTGAAGGGTAGGCGACTTTCGAACATGAAGGCCATTGTATCCTCGATCTTGTGCGGCGTCAGCGTTGCCGCAACCGCCCGATCATGGCTCGCCACATCGGGACCATGCGCCGACATCATGGTGTGCAGGCTCGCCCCGCCGGGTGCGAAGCCGCCTGCCTTGGCGTCATACTCTCCGGCGATGAGGCCCATGAACTCGCTCATGATATTGCGGTGGAACCAGGGTGGGCGGAACGTGTTCTCCGCCACCATCCAGCGCGGCGGGAAAATGACGAAGTCCAGATTTGCGGTCCCTGCGGTGTCGCTTGGCGACGTCAGCACGGTAAAGATCGATGGGTCTGGATGATCGTAACTGACCGTGCCCATGACATTGAACCGTGTCAGATCATAGCGATAGGGCGTGACATTGCCATGCCATGCCACGACATCGAAGGGGCTGTGGCCCAGCATGGTGGACCAGAGCCGTCCCTGATATTTCTGCACCAGTTCGCAGGGTCGGTCGCTATCCTCAAAGGCGGCGACGGGCGCTTCGAAATCGCGGACATTGGCGAGGCCATTGGAGCCGATCGGCCCCAGATCGGGCAATCTGAGAAGAGCGCCATGATTTTCGCAGGCATAGCCGCGCGCCGCTTCATCCAACAGATCGACGCGGAAGCGCACCCCGCGCGGGATCAGGGCGATCTGCAACGGTACGACGATCATGACGCCCATTTCCGTGACGATCCGCAACCGGCCCTGCTGCGGCACGATCAGCCATTCGCCATCGGCGGAGAAGAAGGCGCGATCCACCATCGAGCGGTTCGCGGCATAGAGATGGATGCTGCACCCCACCCCCGCCGCGACATCGCCATTGCCGGCATAGGTGACGAGGCCGTCGATAAAGTCGGCCGGCTCCACCGGCAGCGGCAACGGGTTCCAGCGCAACCGGTTGGGCGTCGGCGCACCCGCTTCAAAAGCAAGGTTGCCCAGCAGTGCTTGCCCGTCATAGGGCATGAAAGGCGGGTGCATGGCGCTCGGCCGTATCCGGTAGAGCCAGCTGCGCCGATTTTCCTGCCGCGGCGCGGTGAAGGCGGTCGCAGACAGCTGCTCGGCATAAAGGCCATAGGGCGCGCGCTGGGGCGAATTGCGCCCGACCGGCAGCGCGCCTGCCACCGCCTCCGTCGCGTGATGATTGCCGAAACCGGTCAGCATCGGCGGATCGATCGCATCGCTCATCCTCACCTCATGCGTCAACGCTGACCACGCCGCGCCGTATCTGATCCAGCTCTATGCTTTCGAACAGCGCCTGGAAATTGCCGTTGCCAAACCCTTCATTGCCCTTGCGCTGGATGATTTCGAAGAAGATTGGACCGAACATATTCTCGGTGAAGATTTGCAGCAATATGCCTTCGCTTTCGACATCGCCGTCGATCAGGATGCGATTCTTGCGCAGACGCTCCAGATCCTCGCCATGGCCGGGGACGCGCTTGTCGACCAGTTCATAGTAAGTCTCAATCGTGTCCTGCAACCGCACGCCGCGCGCGCGCAACCTTTCCACCGTATCGTAGATATTGTCGGTGGTGAGTGCGAGATGCTGGATACCCTCGCCATGATAATCGCGGATGAATTCCTCGATCTGGCTCTTGTCGTCCTGGCTTTCGTTCAGCGGGATGCGAATCGCCCGGTCCGGCGCGATCATCGCCTGGCTGGTCAGGCCCGTCGCCTTGCCCTTGATATCGAAGAATTTCTGTTCCTCGAAGCCGAAGAGGGTACGGTAAAATTCGCTCCATACCCGCATCTGGCCGCGGCGGACATTATGGGTCAGGTGGTCGAGCAGGTCGAGGCCGACGCTGTTTTGCGCCGCCTTATCTGCCCAGCCGGGAAATTCGGCCCAGTCGGCATAGGGATCACCTGTCGCCGGCATGAAATAGAGATAGGCACCGCCGATGCCTTCGATCACCGTGTCGTCCTCCGCCGTGGCCTTGCCGCCATTGGCCAGCGCCCAGTCCAGCGCAGCCCGCGGGTCGGCGACGCGGAAGGCCATGGCGCTGGCCGACGGGCCATGCACGCCGCGAAATTCGGCGACGCGGCCGGCATCGTCGCGGTTGAGCATTAGATTGATGCGCCCCTGGCGGTAGCGGGTGATATTCTTGCGCGGGTGGCGGTGGCTGGCGACGAAGCCCAGTTGCTCGAACTGCGCCGCCATCGCTTCGGGATCGGGCGAGGTGAACTCGACAAATTCGAAGCCGTTGAGGCCTAGAGGATTATGGGGCGGGTTATCGGTGGTGGCAGTCATAGGGCGTCCTCTTCCTTTTTCCTGTTGGCATAATCCTGCGTGCCGCGATGGAAAACGCGGTCGGTCGGCAGGATGGTGTCGGTGTCGATATCGGGCAGGCCGTCGAGCTGCGCATAGAGGGGCGCGAAGTCGGTTTCGGCGGTCATGCGCAACAGCTGTTCGAAACTGTCGATGACGAAATAGCTCTGCTGATAATCGTCTATGCGATAGCGGGTCCGCATCAGCCGCTGGAGGTCGAAACCCAGGCGATTGGGCGACGGGTCGTCCAGCGCAAATTGGGATTCGCCATGCGACGAGACGATCCCCGCGCCATAGAGTTTGAGGCCGTCATCGTGGCGGATCAGGCCAAATTCGACAGTGTACCAATAGAGCCGGGCCAGCTGCTCGATCGATCCCAGCGCATCTGCGCGCAGCCCGCCCTGGCCATAGGCCTGCATATAGTCGGCGAAGACCGGATTGGCGAGCAGTGGCACATGGCCGAACACGTCGTGAAAGACGTCCGGCTCCTGCAGATAGTCGATCTGGTCGGGCTGGCGGATGAAGCGCCCGGCGACGAAGCGCCGATTGGCGAGATGGTCGAAAAACACCCTGTCCGGCACCAGTCCCGGCACGGCGATGACCTGCCACCCCGTACGCTGCATCAGACGGTCGGACAGTTCGGCAAAGTCGGGGATGCCCGGCTTGGTCATCCGCAAAATATCCAGCCCCTCCAGAAATTCGGGCACGGCGCGGCCGGGCAGCATCTGCGTCTGGCGCGCGAACAGCCGGTCCCACATCGCATGGTCCTGGGCCGTATAGGACGCCCAGTCCTGTGCTATGATCCAGTCCGCGGCCGCGCCGTGCGGGGCAATGATGTCTGTCTGCGCCATATGCGCATCATGCCATGAGCGCATGGAAATCAGGTTTCATTCTTGGCGGGAAACGGCCTATGGGTGATGATCAATCATCACATACGGGCGATATATGAAACAGGATGGTCAGATCGACGCAGTCGATCGCAAAATCCTCTCCGCATTGCAGGACGACGCGGGGATCAGCCACCAGGACCTGGCCGAACGGGTCGGTGCGTCCAGCGCGTCGTGCTGGCGACGGATCAAGGCGCTGGAGGTGGCCGGCGTCCTGACCCGCACGGTCCGGTTGGTGGACCCGGCGCAGGTCGGGCGCGGGGTCAATGTCCTGTGCAACATCCGCATGCGCAGCCACGCTCGCGATGCCCGCGCCGCCTTTGAACATTTCGTCGATGGGCGGCCGGAGATCGTCGAATGTTTTTCGATGTCGGGTGAATGGGACTATCTGATCCGTGTGGTCGTGGCGGATGTGGAGGATTATAACCGCTTCCTGATGCACATCCTGCTCGGCCATGCATCGGTCGCGGGCGCGGCGTCGCATTTCGCGCTGTCGATGACGAAATATACGACGGCTATTCCGTTATAGCGCCAGGAGCCGGACGTTCGGAACGTACGCCTCGCCCAGCCCTGCCGCAGTCGCAAGCCGCGGCCGCCATTTACCCGCCCTTCACGCATCCATGCCATGGACAGGCATGGCATCGGACGAAACGCCTCCCGGTCAGTCGCTATCTATTCATTATCTACGCGCGATCGCCGCGTTCATGGTGGTCGCCTATCATGCCTTTTCGCATCGCCTGATCCCGATATCGGACGGCAATTCCAGCGATTTCATCTGGCTACAGTTCGGCGTGGCGATCTTTTTCGTCATTTCAGGCTATGTCATGCTGTCGTCGACCAGGGACCGAATGCCTGCCCCCCGCGCCTTTCTGGTGCGACGGATCAAACGGATCGTGCCGCTTTACTGGACCGTCACCGCATGCAGCCTCATGGCCTCTGGCGGCGGCGATCCCCTTCGCGTCTTGTGTTCGCTTCTCTTCATTCCCATGATCGATCCGGCGACCGGACAGGGCATGGCGCCGATACTCGATGTGGGTTGGACGCTCAATTACGAGATGGGCTTTTACGCGCTGTTCGCCCTGTCGCTCTGCCTGCCCCGGCGGCTGGCTGTGCCGGCAGTCATCGGCCTTCTCGTCGGTCTTTCCAGCCTGCCGCCGCCCGATGACGCGAATGGCCTTGCCCAATTTCTATTCCAACCCTTTCTGCTCGATTTCGCGGCCGGCATGATGATCGCCCACCTGCGCCTTCGCGCGCCGCGATGGATGCTGCCGCTCGGCTTCCTGCTGCTGGCCCTCCTGCATCAGGGTATCGCGATCCGCCTGCTCGCCGTCACGGTGCCAGCCGCGCTCATCGTGGCAGCCGGCCTGTCCTGGGATGGCACCTTGCGCACATGGAGGACGCCGATGATGCTGGGCGATGCGTCCTACGCCATTTATCTGACGCACCTTTTCGTCCTGTTCGCCCTTCGCGACTGGCTAAGCCCCGCGCAATCGCCCGTCCTGATGCTGGGGCTGGCGCTGGTGGCCACCGGATTGGCGGGCTTGCTGGTTCATATCCTGCTGGAAAAACGGCTGTTCAAATGGGTGGCCAAGGCCGCGCGCGCGCTGCCTCGCCTGCTCCGGCAGCGTGCAACACCCAGCCAAGATCAGGTGAATATCGGCATGGGCCAATGACCGTTCGCAAACCTGTGTATCGCTAACGCCCAGGCCGGTCGCCTATATTGTAAGGCCGTAAAAGGCGCGCGCGGCACCTTCGAACAGGCGTGCGTTTGCCGTCGCGTCCAGACCGCCCGCGAGCCGCGCCGCATCATCGATCCAGTCGCGATACGCATCGCCGATGTGCAGCAGCACCGGCCAGTCGCTGCCCCACATTGTCCGATCGCCGAAGCAAGCGAGGATATGCGCGACATAGGGGGCAAGCGCGTCCGCCGCCTGACCCGGCACCTGTTCGGTGCGCAGGCCCGATAGTTTGCACCAGATATTGGGATAGCGGGCGAGCGCGGCCAGACCATCCCGCCAGGGATCGAGGATATGGTCCGCCGCGGGCGGTTTGGCGCCATGGTCGATCACGATCGGCAGGTCGGGCCAGCGTTCGGCGAAGCGGGCGAGGACCGGCAAGTGACGCGGCTGGGCCAGCGCGTCGAAACGCAGGCCGTGCGTCAGCATCGCCTCGATCGCGGGGGCAAGATCGGCCCGCAAGATCCAGTCGCTGTCCTCAATGCTCTGGAGCATGGGGCGCAGCCCGACGCATTTGGGCCGGTTGGCAAGCTGAGCGATTCGCGCCGGTGCCGCGTCCGTTTCCAGCGCAACCCAGCCGACCACGCCCAGCACCAACGGATCATCCGCCACCAGATCGAGCATCCAGTCGGTATCGCGATCGTCCGGCTGCGACTGGACCAATATGGCGCCCGCCAAATCCAGTCCCGCGGTCGCCGCCCGCAAATCGTCCGGCAGGAAATCGCGATGCAGCAAGGGCCAGCCTGCGTCCGGCCACGCCTGTCCCGGTCCACCGATCCGCCAGAAATGCTGGTGCGAATCCACTATGCGCGGTCGCATCACGCCTTGACCTCATGCATGTTGATTGTCGTCGCTCCCATTATTGCCGCACCTTGTCTTTCATATAGGCTTACATATCGGCCCTTGGCTGGCGATTATGGTCGAGTCGTAGGGTGAGATCAGCGCGGCCCGGCATCTCCGCCAATATATGCCGGGTCAGCCGCTCATAATGCTGCACGAAACGGTCGAGTTGCACAGCGTCCATCGCGCCACTCGCCTTGCTGGTCCATAGCGCTTCTTCCTGCTGGCCGCGCCAGTCGCGCACCACGCCGAAGTCCGGCGCGGCGAGCAGGACCAGCCGGTCGATGCGCGCGAAGAGTTCAGCATAGATGCCCCAAAGCTGGCGGTTGACATAGCGGCGCCAGATAGCGTCCGGGTCTTCGCGCCGCTCCAGCGCATTGACCGGAGCAGCGAGCGCGGATTCCGCCTGCGGGCGCGCGCCAACGCACCAACCTTCGAAGATCAGAAGGTCGACTTTTCCAACCGCCTCCTCCTCGCCAAAGGGCTCGTCCCGCCCCTTGTCAAAACGCGGCAGCGATAACGGCGCGCCGACCTTCGCCGCATCCAAAATGGCGATGCCGCGTACCGCATCATGGGTGCCCGGCACCCCACGGGTGCGAAACAACGGATGCACCGCATCCGCCAATTGCTGCCGCGCGATGCCGTTCAGATAGAGATCGTCGAGCGACAGGATCGCGGTTCGCCGCCCCTCTGCCTCCATCGCCGCTTGCAGGCCGGCGGCCAGCGTCGATTTGCCCGATCCCTGCGCGCCGCACAGGCCCAGGATCAGCGGCCGGTCTGCCCCCGCCAGCCATGTCCGCGTCGCCGCCGCGATCCGGTCAAGCGACGGGGTCAAGCAGCGGCTCACCGGCAAAGAAACGGTCGAGATTGTCGGCGACCTTCATCCCCATGGCGGTGCGCGCTTCGATCGTGGCGCTGCCCAAATGGGGCAGCAACACGACATTGGGCAGGGCGATCAGGGTAGGATGCACCTGCGGTTCGCCTTCATAAACGTCCAGCCCCGCCGCCGCGATCCGCCGTGCCGTCAGGGCCTGTGCCAGCGCGGCTTCATCGACCAGCGACCCGCGCCCGGTATTCACCAGCACCGCATGGGTCGGCATCCGCCCAAGCAGTGCCGCATCGACCATATGCCGGGTTTCCGCGCCGCCCGGCGCGTGGAGCGACAGGACGTCCGCCTGCTGCGCCAGAACACCCAGATCGGCAAAATAGGCATCGGCCGGCATATCCGCCGCCGGCCGTCGGCTATGATAGGCGATCCGCATCCCGAAGGCCTGCGCCCGCTGCGCCACCGCGCGGGCGATCCGGCCGAAGCCGACCAGCCCCAACAGCTTTCCGTCGAGCGAGTGGCCGATCATATGGGTCGGCCGCCAGCCGCTCCAGTTACCGGCGCGCAATTCCCGTTCGCCCTCCCCCGCCCGGCGCATCGCCATCAGCATCAGGGTCATGGCGATGTCGGCGGTGGCCTCCGTCAGCACGTCGGGCGTGTTGGTGACGGCCAGCCCTGCTTCGCGCGCGGCGGGAAGGTCGATATGGTCGTAACCCGCGCCATAGTTGGCGACGATCCTTGCCCGGCGATGTTCAGTCAGCAGCACGTCGCGCGTCATCCGGTCGGTGACGGTCGGGCACAGTGCATCATGATCGCGCATCGCCTGGGCCAGCGCCACCGCGTCCATCGGCCGGTCGTCTTCGTTGACAGTCACATCATAGGATGCGGCCAGCCGCTGTTCGACTATGTCCGGCCAGCGGCGCGTGAGAAGGATGCGGGGGCGTGCGGTCACGACAGGCCTTGCCGGACCATGTGGCGCATCGGTGCACCGACGGCGAAAGTCCTTAGTTCGACCCGGTCGGCCGCCATCATCCGTTTCACCAAAGTTTCCAACGCATCGCCGCCAATCCGCACCTCGTCTCCTTCCGCATGGGTAAAGCCCCGCCCCCGGCTCGCTCTGGTCCTGTGTCGGCGCGACGAGCGTACCACAATAGGGGATGAATCCAGCGAGATCAGGATGATGGGCGTTCATCGCCTGCGCGGCAAGCTCTGCGCGAGGGAAAGCAGCAAGGCCGCCGCCTTCGTGCCGTTCCAGCGCGTGCGCTGGGACAGCCGTCGGCGTCGATAACTGCGGAAACGACATTAGGAATGATTTTCATGGAATTTCGTATCTATGAATATTTCATCTATGCGAATTTATCTCGATGCTCTAGGAAGAGTCGCGAGAAGCAAGGTTGAAGGGGATAGGATATGCCGGTCATTCATCCGAATTGGGAACGGCCACCCGTCAACATGGTCGATGGCTATTCGCTGGAAATGACGGCGAAGGACGTGGAATCGCTGCGCGAAGCAGCGCCGTCCATCGCGCCGGAAACGCCCGTCGCAGTCACTTTCCTGCCCGGCGAGGATTTCGCTGCCCGGATCGCCGCGACCAAGCTGGTCCGCAGCCTGGGCTTTGAACCCATGCCGCATTTTTCGGCGCGGCGGATCACGTCGGCCAGCGAGTTCGATGCGTATCTGGCGGCTGCCGTCGCGGAAGCAAACGTCCGGCGCTGCTTCGTGATTGCGGGCGACCCGTCGGAACCGGAAGGCCCCTATGCCGACAGCAGCGCCCTGATCGCCAGCGGCGCGTTCGAACGCGCGGGCATCCAAGCCATCGGCATTGGCGGCCATCCCGAAGGCCATCCCAACATGACGCCGGACCAATGCTGGTCGGTCCTGCTCGACAAATGCAGCGAGATCGAGCAGCGCGGCATGGCGCCGTTGATCGTGACGCAATTCGTCTTCGATGCCGACGCGGTTCTGGCCTGGCTGACGGAATTGCGTGCGCGCGGCATCGACGCGCCGGTGCGTATCGGGGTGCCGGGACCGGCAGGCATCAAGACGCTGATGCGCTTCGCCGCGCGATGCGGTGTCGGCGCATCCGCTTCCGTGCTCGCAAAATATGGGATTTCCATTACGAAGCTGCTCGGCTCCGCTGGTCCCGACAGGCTGGTCGAGACATTCGAACGGTCGCTGGGCGAGGAACATGGGCGCGTGCGGCTACATTTTTACCCCTTTGGCGGCCTGGAAAAGACGGTCGCCTGGATCAACGACTATGCCCGCGCGCATTGACGCAGACGGACAAGTGGGAGGATTGACGTGACGACTATCTATACGCTGCGATTGCAATGCGACGACAAGCCCGGCCTGGTGGCGAAGGTCGCCGGCTATCTGGCCGCCCATGGCTGCAATATCGTCGATGCGCAGCAGTTCGACGATGCGATGAACAACACTTTCTTCATGCGCGTCGCGTTCAAGCCCGGCGCAGGTGAGACGCTGGACGCGCTGCGCGACGGTTTTACCCAGATCGCCGCAGACGCGGGTATGGACTGGTCGATGGCGGACCAGGCCACGCCCAAGAAGGTCGTGCTGATGGTGTCCAAATGGGATCACTGCCTGGGCGACCTGCTCTATCGTCAGCGGATCGGCGAACTGCCGATGGATGTGGTGGGGATCATCTCCAACCATCCGCGCGAAGTGCTCCACACTTCGCTGATCGGCGACATGCCCTTTTTCCATTTTCCGGTGACCAAGGACACCAAATCCGCCCAGGAAGCGCAGATCAAGCAGGTGGTGACCGACACCGGCGCGGACCTGGTGGTGCTGGCGCGCTATATGCAGATTTTGAGCGACGATCTGGCCGGGTTCCTATCGGGCCGCTGCATCAACATCCATCACAGCTTCCTGCCGGGCTTCAAGGGGGCCAAGCCATACCACCAGGCCTATGAGCGCGGCGTCAAGATGATAGGCGCGACCGCCCATTATGTGACCGCCGACCTGGACGAAGGTCCGATCATCCATCAGGATGTCGAGATGATCGGCCATGCCGACGTCCCCGACGAACTCGTCCGCCGGGGCCGCGACATCGAACGGCGGGTGCTGTCGGAAGCGGTACGGCTGCATTTGCAGGACCGGGTGTTCATGAACAAGGCACGCACCGTCGTCTTCCGGGGCTGATCGGTGAGCGACATCATCGACGGGCGGGCGATGGCGCGCGCGCTATCGGAACGGACGGCGCAAGCGGTCGCGATGTTGAAAGCGGACGGGATCGACCCGACGCTGGCGGTCGTTCTGGTCGGCGCCGATCCGGCCAGCGACATCTATGTCCGGCGCAAGATCAGCGAATGTCGCAAGGTCGGAATGGGATCGATCGAGCGGCGCATGGCCGCGGATTGTGGCGAACAGGCGCTGCTCGACATGATCGACACGCTGAACGCTGATCCGGCGGTGCATGGGATATTGGTGCAGTTGCCGCTGCCGCCGGGCATCGATGCCGGGCGGGTGCTGGATCGCATTGCACCGGCCAAAGATGTCGACGGCTTCCATCCCGTCAATGTCGGCCGGTTGTCGACCGGATCGCAAGGGCTGGTGCCCTGTACGCCGCTCGGCATCATGATGCTGCTCGACAGCGTGATCGACGATTATCGGGGCTTGAACGTCGTGGTGATCGGCAAGTCCAACATCGTCGGCAAGCCGGTCGCCATGCTGTTGCTCGAGCGAGAGGCCACAGTGACGGTCACCCATATCGAGACGCGCAACCTGCCCGATATCGCGCGTGCCGCCGATGTGATCGTGGCGGCGGCCGGCGCGCCGCATCTGGTGCGCGGATACTGGGTGAAGCCCGGCGCGGTTGTCATAGACGTCGGCATCACGCGGGTCGTGGATCATGATGGCGTTAGCCGGATCGTGGGCGATTGCGCGACCCATGAACTCGACCATGCTAGGGCGGTGACGCCGGTGCCGGGCGGTGTCGGTCCGATGACCATCGCCTGCCTGCTGAGCAACACGGTGCTGGCCGCACAGAGGAGCATAGGCTGATATGGCATCCGTCACCACCAAGGTCCGGGTCAAGGACCTGCCGCTGCTGGCCGATATCGGCATCAACCCCGACGAGATCGGCCGCCGCCAGCCGCTGGTCATCACCGTCCAGTTGCTGTTGTCCGGTGGCGCGGTGGAGGGGATAAGCGAGACGATCGATTATCGCCGGATCGTGCGTGCGGCCGAAGCCCTGTCGGAAGTGCATATCCCGCTGATCGAGACATTCGCGCACCGGTTGGGCGAGGCTTGTCTGAGCTGGCCCGGCGTGGTGGAGGCCTGCGTCAATGTCGACAAGCCCTTCGCCTTGACGCGCGGGCTGGCCGGGGTGGAGGTTGTCGTCCGCAAGACATAGAGCGATATGACTTTATCTTACCCGTTCGCTTCGAGCGCAGTCGAGAAGCCGATAGCGCCGTGCCTATGTTTCTCGACTTCGCTCGAAACGAACGGAAATCGCTTTCCGATATGGCACGTCATCAGACTTCAGATATCTGCTGCGCGGTCCAGAAGCTGCTGCGCTTGTTTGAGGTGCGGCCGGTCGATCATCTTGCCGTCCAGCTTCAGCGCGCCTGCACCCGGATGGGCGTCGAAGGCGGCGACGATCGCGCGTGCATGGGCCAGTTCGTCGGTCGTCGGGGTGAAGCCCGCGTTGATCGTGGTGATCTGGGCCGGGTGGATCGCCATCATGCCGGTGAAACCATCGCGGCGGGCGCGGGCGACATAATCGGCGAGCGCGTCCGGCGCGTCGATGCGGGGGAAGACCGTCTCAATCGCGGGGACATGGGCGGCATGGGCGGCGAACAGGGTGAGCGAGCGTACCATCTCATAAGGCGGCGTGTAGCGGCCGTCGTCCTCCCGCGAGGTCGTCGCGCCGATCGCGGCAGGCAGGTCTTCCGCCCCCCAGGTGAGGCCCGCGAGATGATCCGCCATGGTGGCATAGCTGCCCAGTTGGAAGATCGCGGCTGGGGTCTCGGTGGCGATCGGGAGGATCGGCGGCGCGTTTTCGCCAATCAAGGCGAGCAACGCTGCGACACTGGCCGCGCCTTCCGCCTTGGGCAGGACGAGGCCGTCGGGGCGACCGGGTAGGACCGCGGCGAGGTCAGCGAGGGTCTGGTCACTGTCGAGCGGATTGACGCGCACGAAGCTGGGGATCGTCCGATCGCCCGCCAGCCATTCCGCGACGGCGGCGCGCGCTTCGGGCTTACGTGCCGGCGCGACCGAATCCTCCAGGTCGAGGATCAGCGCATCGGCGCCGCTGGCGACGGCCTTGGCGAAGCGATCGGGCCGGTCGCCCGGCACGAAGAGCAGCGACCGCAACCTCATGCGTCGGATTTTTTTAGCAGCGCCATGCGGAGGCATTGGCAGACGATCTCGTCCCGCTGATTACGCAGGCGGTGGGTGAAGGTAACGATGCCAGCGCCGGGGCGGGACTGGCTGGGCTTGAGGTCGGTGACTTCGGTTTCGCAGCGCATCGTGTCGCCGATGAAGACCGGGTGCGGCATGACCAGCTTGTCATAGCCCAGATTGGCGACCAGCGTGCCCAGCGTCGTGTCCCCCACCGACAGGCCGATCATCAGCGCGAAGGTGAAGGTGCCGTTGACGAGGATCTGGCCGAACTCGCTGGCTTTGGCGGCTTCGGCGTCGAGATGCAGCGGCTGCGGATTATGGGTCATCGTCGTGAAGAGAAGATTATCCGTCTCCGTCACGGTGCGGCGGATGTCGTGGACGATCGTATCGCCGATGGTCCACTGTTCGAAATATCTGCCTGCCACGCTATCGTCCCTTAACTTCGCACATTTCCCGCTGATTCCGACATTGTATTTCAAGAGTAGGAAATAATAGTAGAAACATCTCCAGCAGACTCATCCTTGGTCAGATGATCTAACCCGGATACCCCCTTGTAGGACAGGCGCTATTCTGCTTGTTCGATCCGGGCGAGCAGCGCGCCTTCGCTGACCTGCCCGCCTTCGGCCGCGTTGAGTTCTGCGACAACGCCGTCGAAGGGGGCGACGAGGCTGTGCTCCATCTTCATCGCCTCCAAGGTCAGCAGCTTCTGCCCCTTGGTCACGGCGTCCCCCGCCGCGACTGCGACTGCGATGATGCGACCGGGCATGGGGGACAGGATCGCGCCGTCGGAGGCCGCGCCGGTCGCGTTGCCCGACACATGCATCGGCCCGATCTGCCAGGTTTGGCCCTCATCCGTCGTGAAGGAGATAATGGGCGGTTCCATCGGACCAGCGAGTGGCAGCTGATCCACATAATCAAGGATCGGCATATGCGCTGGCAACAGTTGGCCGTTGACCGCCAGCACGACCTGCTGCTGCCGCGGTGCATTCAGCCGGAACCCGGCCAAGGATTGACGCCCATAATGCCGCGCGGCGTCGGACAGGGCATCGTCGCAGGGCATGGCGGGCGGGATCAGACTGTCGCCTGCCCGCTCGATGAGGCCAGTATCCATCGTTCCGGCGATGAAGTCTGGATGATCCAGTGCCTTGATAATAAACGCCGCGTTCGTGCGTAGTGGCCATATGATGCTGCGGTTCAGTGCATAGGCAAGCGTTTCCCGCGCCTCCTCCCGATCCAGCCCATGGGCAATCATTTTGGCGATCATCGGATCATAATAGGGCGAAATATGCGCGCCCTGATAGACGCCTTTGTCGATACGCACATGGGCGTCGAGTTCAAATTGCTCCAATGTCCCGGTGGAGGGCAGGAAGCCCTTGGCCGGGTCTTCGGCGTAAAGGCGGGCCTCTATGGCGTGGCCGTTGATGGACAGTTCATGCTGTTTCTTCGGCAGCGGTTCGCCCGATGCGACGCGGAGCTGCCATTCGACCAGATCGACGCCGGTGATTTCCTCGGTTACCGGATGTTCGACCTGAAGCCGCGTGTTCATTTCCATGAACCAGACGCGGTCGGGCTTGATATAGCCGGCCGATCCGTCAGCGATGAACTCGATCGTGCCGGCACCGACATAGTCGACCGCCTTGGCCGCGCGGACGGCAGCATCGCATATGGCGGCGCGGGTGGCTCCGTCCATGCCCGGCGCGGGGGCTTCCTCGATCACTTTCTGGTGGCGGCGCTGGAGCGAGCAGTCGCGTTCGAACAGATGGACGACATTGCCGTGGGTGTCGCCGAAGACCTGCACTTCGATATGGCGCGGGTTGGTGATCCATTTTTCCAGCAGCACGCTGTCATTGCCGAAGCTGGACGCGGCCTCGCGCCGGCAGGAGGCGAGTGCGTCGGCGAAGTCGGCGGGATTATCGACCTTGCGCATCCCTTTGCCGCCGCCGCCTGCGACCGCCTTGATAAGGACCGGGTAGCCGATGGCGTCGGCTTCGGCGACGAGGCGTTCGAGGCTCTGGTCTTCGCCCAAATAGCCGGGCGTGGTGGGGACACCGGCGGCCTGCATCAGCATCTTGGCGGCGTCCTTCAGGCCCATGGCGGTGATGCTGGACGGGTTGGGACCGACCCAGATCAGGCCCGCGTCGATCACCGCCTGGGCGAAGGCGGCGTTTTCGGAGAGGAAGCCGTAGCCCGGATGGATCGCCTGCGCGCCGGTGGCATGGGCTGCGGCGATGATCTTTTCGCCGACGAGGTAGGATTCGCGGGCGGGCGACGGGCCGATATGGATGGCTTCGTCGGCATCGCGGACATGGAGGGCGTTCGCGTCGGCGTCGGAATAGACCGCGACGGTGCGGATGCCCATTGCCCGCGCGGTGCGGATGATGCGGCAGGCGATTTCGCCGCGATTGGCGATGAGGAGGGATTGGATCATGGGCATCACATCCTGAACAGGCCGAACTGCGCGCGGTCGGGGACCGGGGCGTTCAGCGTGGCGGCGAAGGCGAGGCCGAGGACGTCGCGGGTCTGGGCGGGGTCGATGACGCCGTCGTCCCACAGGCGCGCGGTCGCGTAATAGGGGTTGCCTTCATCCTCATATTTCTGGCGGATGGGGGCTTTGAAGGCTTCGGCTTCCTCCGCGCTCCACTGGGCCGCATCGCGGTGGACGGTCGCCAAGACGCTGGCCGCCTGTTCGCCGCCCATCACGCTGATGCGGGCATTGGGCCAGGTGAAGAGGAAGCGTGGGCCATAGGCTCTGCCGCACATGCCGTAATTGCCTGCGCCGAAGCTGCCGCCGATCAGGACAGTGATCTTGGGCACCTGCGCGGTGGCGACGGCGGTGACGAGTTTGGCGCCGTTCTTGGCGATCCCTTCCGCTTCATATTTACCGCCGACCATGAAGCCGGAGATATTCTGGAGGAAGAGCAAAGGGATACGACGCTGGCAGGCGAGTTCGATGAAATGCGCGCCCTTCAAGGCGCTTTCGCTGAAGAGGACGCCGTTATTCGCCAGGATCGCGACCGGCATCCCCCAGATATGGGCGAAGCCGCAGACGAGCGTGGTGCCGTAGAGGGCTTTGAACTCATGAAATTCGCTGCCATCGACTAGGCGGGCGATGATTTCGCGCACGTCATAGGGCGCGCGAACGTCGTCGGGGATGATGCCGTAGAGGTCGGCTGCGTCGAACCTGGGCGGGCGGGGATCACGCAGGTTGAGGTCGGGCTGGCGGTCGGGCTGAAGGGTCGAGACGATGTCGCGGACGATGGTGAGCGCATGGTCGTCATTCTCCGCGACATGATCGACCACGCCCGACTTGCGGCCGTGCAGGTCGCCGCCGCCAAGCTCTTCGGCGCTGATGACTTCGCCCGTCGCGGCCTGCACCAGCGGCGGGCCGGCGAGGAAGATGGTGCCCTGATTGCGGACGATGATTGTCTCGTCGGACATGGCGGGGACATAGGCACCGCCTGCGGTGCAGCTGCCCATGACGCAGGCGATCTGGGGGATGCCGCGCGCGGACAGGTTCGCCTGATTATAGAAGATGCGGCCGAAATGGTCGCGGTCGGGAAAGACCTCCGCCTGGTTGGGCAGGTTCGCGCCGCCGCTGTCGACCAGATAGATGCAGGGGAGATTGTTTTCGAGCGCGATTTCCTGGGCGCGCAGATGCTTCTTCACGGTGATGGGGTAATAGGTGCCGCCCTTCACCGTGGCGTCGTTGCAGCCGATCATGACCTGACGGCCCGACACGCGGCCGATGCCGGCGATGAGGCCCGCGCCGGGGACTTCGTCGCCATAAAGGCCATTGGCAGCGAGCTGGCCGATTTCGAGAAAGGGTGAGCCGGGGTCGAGCAGGCGTTCGACCCGGTCGCGGGGGAGGAGTTTGCCACGGGCAACGTGCTTGTCGCGGGCACTGGCGGAGCCGCCTTGCGCGGCGGCGGCGACCTTGGCCCGCAGTTCTTCGACGAGCGCGCGGTTATGCGCGGCATTGGCGCCGAAGGCTTCGCTGTCGGCGGCGAGTTTGGTGTCTAAAATCGGTGCGGTCATTTTAGCCTTCTACCTTGCGTTGGGGCGCCCGCCCCTCCACCAGCCTTCGGCTGGTCCCCCTCCCCGTGCCAGGGAGGATTATGCGCCGATCAACTCGCGGCCGATCAGCATCCGGCGGATTTCGTTGGTGCCGGCGCCGATGTCCAGCAGCTTGGCGTCGCGCATATAGCGTTCGACCGGCCAGTCTTTCGTATAGCCAGCGCCGCCCAGCGCCTGCACGGCTTCGAGCGCCACCTTCATCGCATTTTCGGATGCCAGCAGGATCGCGCCGGCGGCGTCGAAGCGGGTCGTCTTGCCGGAATCGCAGGCTCTGGCGACGGCATAGACATAGGCGCGGGCGCTGTTTAGGGCGACATACATGTCGGCGACCTTGGCCTGCATCAGTTGGAAGGCACCGATGGGACGCCCGAACTGCTGGCGTTCGCGGACATAGGGGATGACGGTGTCGAGGCATGCCTGCATGATGCCAAGCTGGATGCCCGCGAGCACGGTGCGTTCATAGTCGAGGCCGGACATCAATATGCCGACGCCGCCATGGAGCGGCCCCATGATATTCTCTTCCGGCACCTCGCAATCGTCGAACACCAGTTCGGCGGTGGGCGAGCCGCGCATCCCCATCTTGTCGATCTTCTGGCCGATGGAAAAGCCCTTCATGTCCCTTTCGATCAGGAAGGTGGTGATGCCCTTCGACCCCTCGCCGGTCTTGGCATAGACGACGAGCGTATCGGCATAGGTCGCATTGGTGATCCAATATTTCGTGCCGTTGAGGACGTAGCGGTCGCCCTTCTTTTCGGCCTTCAGCTTCATCGAAACGACGTCGGACCCCGCGCCGGCTTCTGACATTGCGAGGGAGCCGACATGTTCGCCAGAAATCAGCTTGGGGAGATATTTTGCCTTTTGCGCGTCATTGCCCCAGCGGCGGATCTGATTGACGCAGAGATTGGAGTGGGCACCATAGCTCAAACCTATGGAAGCGGAGGCGCGGGCGACTTCCTCCTGCGCGATGACATGTTCGAGATAGCCCAGACCCAGGCCGCCCCATTGTTCCTCCACGGTGATGCCGTGCAGGCCGAGGTCGCCCATGGCGGGCCATAATTCGCGGGGGAACCAGTCCTTCGCGTCGATTTCGGCAGCGAGCGGCGCGATGCGGTCGGCAGAGAAACGCGCCGCGCTGTCGCGGATCATGTCGGCATTGTCGCCCAGCGCAAAATCGAAATCGGTCATCGGCGTTTCTCTCCTATGGTTCGATCATAGCGCGGTCCGGGGCGGCTGGAAAATTGACAGTGGCATATCAGTGTATAGATGGAAGCTATGATCGAACGCTATCTTCTCCGCTATTTCCTGGCGGTGGTGGACCAGGGCAATTTTTCCCGCGCGGCGGTGCATTGCAACGTGTCCCAGCCTACCCTGTCTGCCGGGATCGCCAAGTTGGAGAACGCGCTGCAACGGCAACTGTTCAGCCGGACCAACCAGCGGGTGCAATTGACCGAGGCGGGGACGCGCTTCCTGACCCATGCCCGGCGGATCGAGCGGGAGTTCAATGTCGCGCTGGGGGCGATGGCCGATATCGCGCAGGCGCGGCCGGTGCGGATCGGGGTGCTGAGCAGCATTGCGGGCGCATTGGTGGCGCGGGCGGCGCGGGCCTATCGCGCGGACGGCGGCGGGCCGGTGGAGATCGCCTTCGCCAGCGAGCGGGAATTGACCGCGATGCTGGCGCGCGACCGGCTGGACGCGGCCTTCACCATCTTGCGGCCGGGCGCGCAGTCGTTGGCGGAGCAGGTGGTTGGGGAAGAGGGTTATGCGATGGTGATGGCGACCGATCATCCGCTGGCGGGGCGGTCGATGATCGACGCAGACGATCTGCGCGACGAGACGATGATCGTGCGGCGGCATTGCGAATTGCTGTCGCAGACCAGCCGGCACTTTCTGGAGCGCGGGGTGCGGCCGCATTTTTCGCTGCGCACGACCAATGACGAGCGGGCTTTGCAGATGGTAGGCGCGGGCATGGGGGTGACGGTGATGCCCGATTGCTACCGCAGCGCCGATGTCGCGCATGTGCCGCTGGCGGGGTTCGACCATCTACGGACTGTGGGCTTCGTCCTGGCGGATGAGGGGGTGGCGGCGCATGGGCTGTTGCAGGCGCTGGCGGCGGCGTTCGGGGAGGGGAACGTGGAACGGGACTGAGCGGCTATGCCGGGCCGCCAGGCGCGGTGGCGCTGACGATGGATGCGCTGGCGGAGGCCGTTCGGCACTGACGAGACACCGAGTGCGACAGCTGTGGGGCGATTTCACATTGGATGTTCTGTTTAAGTTATTGAATGTAAATGATATATTTTCAGCCGATCAAAGCGCGTTGATCGCGAAATATCCTATTATTCTTTATTTTGAGTAGCTTGCATGATCTCATCATTGCCGTTTTTTTGTCCGTTTCCGGCGCGCAGGATGGCGTCCTGAAAGGCGCGGGCGGTGGGTGGCAGGTCGTCGCGGTGGATCATCCACAGGCGCGTGCGGACAGGCGGGAAGAGCGGGCGCAGGATCACCTTGTCGACGTGCAGGCGCGAAAGTGAGCGGGACAGGATGGTGGCGCCGAAGCCCGCGGCGATCAGCCCGAGCAGGGTGGCGAAACTGCCGACTTCCAGCGCGATGCTGGGTTTGAACCCCGCCTGATCGCAGAGCGCGAAGAAATGATCGTTGAAATCCGCGCTGCTGGTTGTGGCGTAGAGGACGAAGGGCACGCCGGCGAGGTCGGCGATGGACGGATCGGCGTCGCGCCGGGCCAGCGGATGATCCTGCCGCAGAGCGAGCAGCATATCTTCCTCCAGCAACCAGGTGGCGCTGAGGCCGGGCGGCAGGGAGGGCGGCACGACGCCGCGGATGATGCCGATGTCGAGATCGCCGCGTTCGATCAGCGCGACCTGATCGTCCCGCCCCTGTTCCTGCACGCGCAGATCGACCTGCGGGAAACGCTGCCGGAAATCATAGAGCGCGTCGGCGATCTGGGGGACAAAGGGGGCCGACGCGGTGAAGCCCAGAGCGAGCCGGCCCAGATGGCCGCTTTGGGTGCGACGGGCGACCTGCGTCGCATGATCCGCCTGCGCCAGCGTCTTGCGCGCTTCGGGCAAGAACAGGCGGCCTGCTTCAGTGAGGGCGACACGGCGGCTGGTGCGGTCGAACAGGCGGACGCCCAGTTCCTGCTCCAGCGCGCGGATCTGCTGGCTCAAAGGCGGTTGCGACATGCCCAGGCGCTGGGCGGCGCGGCCGAAATGCATCTCTTCGGCGACGCAAAGGAAATAGCGTAAATGTCTCAGGTCCATCGGATCAGGTCTTTATATATATCGATCATGCCTGTTTAGATATTGGACACGACAGAAACAACTGCGCATAGGCCGGGTCAAGGGTAGCGTTTCGAAACTAAAAGTCCGGCCCTTTTCGCAGAGCAAGACCCTTTCGCAGAGCAGACGGGAACGGCATGGCGGTTTGACCGCCGCTTCCCGTTATGCCTTGCGGGCGATTTTATGACGGAGAGGCACGGCATCGAGCATCCGGCGACAGGCGTCGGCGCGATGAAGGCGGGAGTGACGGGTTGATTGGTATCGTCAAGGTTGCGCTGCATCGGCCGCTGACCTTCATCGTCATGGCGATAGTGATCGCGATCGTCGGCCTGCTGGCGGCGTTCCGCACCCCGGTCGACATCTTTCCCAATATTCGCATCCCGGTGATCGCGGTAGCCTGGCAATATGCCGGCTTGCCGCCCGAAGAGATGGGCAACCGGATCATCAGCCCCTATGAGCGGGTGCTGACGACGACGGTCAACGATATCGAACATATCGAGAGCCAGTCGATGCAGGGCATCGGCATCGTGAAAATCTATTTCCAGCCCGATGCCGATATCCGCACCGCAACCGCACAAGTGACGTCGATATCGCAGACGGTGTTGCGCCAGATGCCGCCGGGCATCACGCCGCCGCTGATCCTGAATTACAGCGCGTCGACCGTGCCGATCCTGCAACTAGCGCTGTCGGGCAAGGGTCTGTCCGAACAGCAATTGTTCGATTTGGGCCAGAACCAGATCCGCCCTCCGCTGATCACTATCCCCGGCCTGGCCATGCCCTTCCCGTCGGGGGGCAAGCAGCGGCAGATCCAGATCGACCTCAATCCCGTCGCGCTCCAGTCCAAGGGGCTGACGGCGCAGGATGTCGGCACGGCGATCGCGGCGCAGAACCAGATCAATCCGGCCGGTTTCGTAAAGATCGGCGCGACCCAATATAGCGTGCGGTTGAACAATGCGCCGGGTACGATCGAGGCGCTCAATGACCTGCCGGTGAAGGTCGTGAACGGCGCGACCATCTATATGCGCGACATCGCCTATGTCCGCGACGGCAATGGGCCGCAGACCAATGTGGTGCATGTCGAGGGGCGGCGGTCGGTGCTGCTGACCGCGCTGAAAAACGGCGCGACGTCGACGTTGGCGATCGTGGATGGCGTCAAGGAGGCGCTACCCAAGATCAGCGCGACGCTGCCCGAGAGCCTGAAAATCTTGGTGATCGGCGACCAGTCGATCTTCGTAAAGGCGGCGGTCGAGGGCGTGATCCATGAAGGCGCGCTGGCCGCGGCGCTGACGTCGCTGATGATCCTGCTATTCCTAGGTAGCTGGCGATCGACGGTCATTATCGCCTTGTCGATTCCGCTGGCGATTCTGGCGGCGGTGGCGGCGCTGGCGATGTTTGGCCAGACATTGAACGTCATGACGCTGGGCGGGCTGGCGCTGGCGGTCGGTATCCTGGTCGACGACGCCACGGTGACGATCGAGAATATCAACTGGCATCTGGAGCAGGGCAAAGGGGTCGTGGAGTCGATATTGGACGGCGCGGCGCAGATCGTGACGCCGGCCTTTGTGTCGCTGCTGTGCATCTGTATCGTGTTCGTGCCGATGTTCTTCCTGCCGGGCGTTGCGGGATTCCTGTTCGTGCCGATGGCGCTGGCGGTGGTGTTCGCGATGATCGCGTCGTTCATTCTGTCGCGGACATTGGTGCCGACCATGGCGATGTATCTGCTCAAACCCCATGTGGCACATGGTCATATGGCGGGCGACGCCAAGTCGCGGAACATCTTCGTGCGGTTCCAGCGCGGGTTCGAGACGCGGTTCGAGGCGATACGCCATAGCTATCTGGGGTTGCTGCGTCGGGCGCTCAGTGCGCGGAGGCCCTTCTTGCTGGGCTTCATGGGCATCGTCCTCCTCTCCTTCGGATTGCTTCCCATGCTGGGCAGCAATTTCTTCCCGGCGGTGGATTCGGGGCAGATCGCCATGCATATCCGCGTGCCGGTGGGCAGCCGGATCGAGGATACGGCCGCGCGGTTCGAGCGGATCGCCGCCGCGGTGAAGGAGATGGTGCCGGCGAGCGAGCTGGACGCGATCACCGACAATATCGGCCTGCCGGTCAGTTCCATCAACACCGTCTATAATAATAGCGGCACGATCGGCCCGCAGGATGGCGACATGATGATCGCGCTGAAACATGGCCATCGCCCGACCGACCTGATCGTGGGCCAGTTGCGCGAGGAATTGCCGCGCCGCTTCCCCGGCACCAGCTTTTCCTTCCTGCCGGCCGACATCACCAGCCAGATCCTGAATTTCGGCGCGCCCGCGCCGATCGACATCCAGATCGCGGGCAAGAACGCGGCGGCCAACCGCGCCTATGCGCAGAAGCTGCTGGCGAAGGTCGCGCTCATTCCGGGGCTGGCCGATGCGCGCATTCAGCAGCCGGGCCGGTCGCCGCAGCTGAACGTCGATGTCGACCGGTCGCGTGCGGGCCAATATGGGCTGACAGAACGGGACGTGACGACCAGCCTGGCGAGTTCGCTGGCTGGCACGGCGCAGACCGCGCCCGTCTTCTTCGTCGATCCCAAGAGCGGCGTGTCCTATCCGGTCGTGGCGCAGGCGCCCGAATATCTGATGGGGTCGATCAGCGACCTGTCCAACGTGCCCGTATCGGCCGCCGCCGGCAGCAACGGTGCGGTGCAGCCGCTGGGTGGCCTTGCCACGATCGCACGGTCGAACACGGTGCCGGTGGTGTCGCATTATAATATCGCGCCGGTGCTGGACATTTACGCGACGGTGCAGGGCCGCGACCTGGGCGCGGTGGCGGGCGACATCAATGCGGCGATCAAGGCGCTGGAGGGCGAGGTGCCCAAGGGCGCGACCGTCACCATGCGCGGCCAATATGCGACGATGAACACCGCCTTTTCGGGGTTGGGATGGGGCCTGGCGGGCGCGATCGTGCTGATCTACCTGTTGATCGTGGTCAATTTCCAGAGCTGGGTCGATCCCTTCGTCATCATCACCGCCCTGCCCGCGGCGCTGGCCGGGATCGTGTGGATGCTGTTCATCACCGGCACGACCCTGTCCGTGCCCGCACTGACCGGCGCGATCATGTGCATGGGCGTCGCCACCGCCAACTCCATTCTGGTCGTCAGTTTCGCGCGCGAGAAGCTGGCCGAGTTGGGCGATGCGACCAAGGCGGCGATGGAGGCGGGGCTGGTGCGATTTCGCCCGGTGCTGATGACGGCGCTGGCCATGATTATCGGCATGGGGCCGATGGCGCTGGGCCTGGGCGATGGGGGCGAGCAGAATGCGCCGCTGGGCCGGGCCGTGATCGGCGGGCTGGTGTGCGCCACCATCGCTACGCTCTTCTTCGTGCCCGTGATCTTCGCCTTCGTCCACCGCCGCCACAAGGCCACCGACCCCCAAATGGAAATGCAGCCCAGCCATGCATGATGATCAGCCCTCCCCAGACATGACCGCGACCGGCCCCGACAGCCGGATGCTGACGCGCGTAGGAATCGGCGCGGGCGTCATCGCTTTGGCGGTCGTGGCGATCGGTGCGGCGACCCGGATCAGCGCGACCAATGATCTGCGCGGTACGGCGCAGAAGGCGGCGATCCCGTCAGTCGCGATCGTGTCGCCGCAGAGCGACGCCAAGGGCGGGGCGCTGGTGCTGCCGGGCAATGTGCAGGCCTATAATAGTGCGGCCATCTATGCGCGGACCAATGGCTATGTCAGCCGCTGGCTGGCCGATATCGGCGACAATGTGCGGACGGGCCAGTCGCTTGCCGTGCTGGACGCGCCGGAGATCGATCAGCAACTGGCGCAGGCGCAGGCCGATTATCAGACCGCGTTGGCGAACCAGCGGCTGGCGGGGACGACGGCGAAGCGGTGGAGCGTGATGCTGGCCAAGGACGCCGTGTCGCAGCAGGAATCGGACGAGAAGGCCGGCGACCTGGCGGCCAAGTCGGCACTGTCCAATGCGGCGATGGCCAATGTGAAGCGGTTGCGTGCGATGCAGGGCTTTACCCGGCTGGCCGCGCCGTTCGACGGGGTGGTGACGAGCCGGGCGGCGCAGATCGGCGCGCTGGTGGTGGCGGGCAATGCCGCGTCGCAGCCTTTGTTCACCGTGTCCGACATCCACCGGATGCGCATCTATGTGCGCGTGCCGCAGGGCTATTCGTCGCAGGTGAAGGTCGGGATGCCGGCCACGCTGACGCTGCCGGAATATCCCGGCCGCGCCTTTACCGCGACGATGACGCGCAGCGCCGGCGCTGTCGATGCGCAATCGGGCGCGGTGCTGGTGGAGTTACAGGCGGCCAATCCCGACCGGGCGTTGAAGCCCGGCGCGTTTGCGCAGGTGCGCTTCGATGTGGGCCAGGGTGGCGGATCTGCTGGTTCTGGGGGATTGAGCCTGCCGGGCAGCGCGATCCTGTATGGCAATGACGGGCCGACGGTGGCGGTGGTCGGACGCGACAGTCGCGTGACCGTGCGGCCGATCACCATCGCCCGCGACGAGGGGGCGACGGTGCTGGTCGCGAGCGGGATCAAGGCTGGCGAGCGGGTGATCGATTCCCCGCCGGATTCGATCCAGTCGGGCGACAAGGTGAGCGTGCAGAGCGGTGGCAAGGGTGCGTAGTTCGGTGCGGCGCGCGGGTGCCTGTCTGGGGCTGGCGCTGCTGGGCGGCTGTTCGATGGCGCCCGACTATCAGCCGCCTCAGATCGCTGCGCCCCAAGCCTATAAGGAGATGGCCGGTTGGACCGAGGCCACGCCGATGGACACCGCCCCGCGCGGACCGTGGTGGGAAGCGTTCGGCGATCCGGTGCTGAACGACCTGGAGACGCGCGCGGAGGCAGCCAGCCCGACGCTGGCGGCTGCGCTGGCGCGATACGACCAGGCGCGTGCGGTGGCGCGGGTCGAGGGGTCGGACCTGATCCCGACCATCAGCGTGGGCGGCGATGACGCGCGCCAGCGCGTGTCGGGTAATCGGTTCCAGGGTAATGGCGACGCGCAGACCTATAATGATGTTTCGGTCGGTGCGGCGATCGACTATGAGCTGGATCTGTGGGGCCGCATCCGCAACAGCGTCAAGGCCGCGCGGGCCGACGCGCAGGCGAGCGAGGCCGATCTGGCGGCGGCGCGGCTGAGTTTGCAGGCTGCGGTGGCGGACGCCTATGCGCGGCTGCGCGGGCTGGATGCGCAGGCGGACCTGTTGCACCGGTCGGTGGAGGCGTTCGAGCGCGCCTATCAATTGACCGATACGCGGCATGAGGGCGGGATCGCGTCGGGCATCGACGTCAATCGCGCGCGCACGACATTGAGCAACGCCAAAGCGCGGATTTCGGCGGTGGCGAGCGATCGCGCCGCGACCGAGCATGAACTGGCCGCGCTGATCGGGGCGGTGGCGTCCGATTTTGCGATTCCCGCGCGGGTGCAGGCGCTGGGCGCGCCCGCCATTCCGATGGGGGCACCTTCGACGCTGTTGCAGCGGCGGCCCGATGTGGCCGCGGCCGAGCGGCGGATGTTCGCCAACAACGCCCGGATCGGCGTGGCGCGCGCGGCTTTCTTCCCGTCGATCACGCTGGGGCTGAGCGGTGGTTGGCAGGCGACGCATGGATCGTTGTTGACCACGCCCAACAGCGTGTGGGGCTTGGGACCGCTGGCCGCAGCGCTGACTCTATTCGATGGCGGCAAGCGGCGGGCGCAGGTCGCCTTGTCGCGCGCCGACTATGAGGAGCAGGCGGCGCTGTATCGCGACACCGTGCTGGGCGCGTTCCGGCAGGTGGAGGACGGCATCGCCGCGCTGCGCTATCTGTCGGTGCAACTGGTCGACCAGCGCGACGCGGCGCAGGCGGCGCAGCGTACCAGCGACCTGGCCTTCACCCGCTATCGCGACGGCGCGTCCGACTATCTGGAGGTCGTCACCGCCCAGACCGATGCGCTGGATGCGCAGAGTGCGTTGCTGAGCGCGGAGATCGATCGGATGCGGGCCAGCATCGCATTGGTCAAGGCGCTGGGCGGATCACCGGGCGCGGCCTGATGGCCGGACATGTTGGCGAAGTCTGATCGGGTCAACAATGTCGAGTTGGGGACTGTACCAGAAATGATGTGGATCAGTCTTCATCCGTGAATTAATGCCCGATAGACTATGCCGTAACCTGCATTTTGACAAAAGCGCCGGACGGGGGCACAAGGTCCATCGGGCCAGCCGACCTTATGCCTGCGACCCGACCTTATCTGGATAGGATGTTTCCATGGCCGACACCGAACAGCCCGATTATACGAGCCTGACCGTGCAGTTGTTGAGCGCTTATGTCGCCAACAATACAGTCTCCAGCGAAGATCTGGCCGGGCTGATCCAGTCGACGCGGGCCGCGTTGATCGCGGAGACTGCGCCCGAGCCAGTCGAAACGGTCGAGCATGTGCCGGCGGTGAGCGTGCGCAAGAGCATCGCGTCGCGTGACCATATTTTAAGCCTGATCGACGGGCGTCCGTACAAGACTTTGAAGCGGCATCTGGCCACGCACGGCCTGACCCCGGCCGAGTATCGCGAACGCTATGGCCTGCCCGCGGCCTATCCGATGGTGGCGCAGGCCTATTCCGAACAGCGCCGTGCGGTCGCGCAGAAGCTGGGCCTGGGCCAGCGGGGCACGCAGGCGCGCGCCGCAGCGGCGACCGCTGCGGAAGCGCCGCCGGTTGCGCCAGCGCCTGAACCCAAGCCCAAGGCGAGCCGCAAGCAGCCGACCGTTGCGGCGGCGGCCAAGAGCAAGGCTGTAAGCGTTCCAGCCGCTGAGGCGGTGAAGGCAGAGGCCGCGCCGAAGGCAGCGGCCAGGAAGCCCGGTCGCAAGCCCAAGGCGGCGACGACGGCGGCGCCGACTCCTGCGGTCGAAACGCCCGTGGCGGCGGCGCCGGTGAAGGCGAAAAGCCCGCGCAAGAAGCTGGGCATCAAGGCGGTTCAGACCGAGACGGCAGACGCGACTTCCTGAATAATGCGCAACGCGCCGCCCCGGTGGGTGGCGCGTTGCGATCAGCGTGTGTCTAACGCCTTATGACTTCATGTTGACCTGCCTCGTGATTGTGAGCGTAGCGAAGCAATGACTATTGGAAGGGGCATCCTCTCAGCATGATCCGCCATTATCCTGCATCGTTAGCAGCTTTTTTATAGCGTTCCTGCGAGGCGAGGCGGATGCTGGCATTGGGCGCGCCATAGCCCTGATAATTGTCGCGCTCGACAAATTCGAAGAAGAAGCGCTTGCGAAAGGCGCGGCTGTAGAGTTGCAAATATTCGCCCGAGCCGTCGGCGTCGTACAATATGTTCGCCTCCGCCAGGGCAGCAACGCGCCGGTCATCCAGGCCGAAGCGGACGGCGATATCGTCATGATAATTGGGAGGGATCGGCAGGATGTCGGCGCCCTTGCCCGCCATATGGTCGGCGGTTGCCAGCAGGTCTGGCGTGCACAGGGCGATATGTTGATAGCCGCCGCCCAGATTATGGTCGACGAAGCGCGACGACAATGTGCCGAGTGCTTCGGAGGCGTTGAGGGTGACGCGCAGGGCACCGTCGGCGGACTGGAGCGGCTGACTCAAGACTAGGCCGGATGGGTCGATGACGTCGGCCTGGAAACTTTGCTGCAAGCCGAAGAGCGAGCGCCAATAGAGTTGCCAGGATAGATATTCCTCGATCCGGACGACGGCGGCGAGATGGTCGATGGCGAGCGGGGATGCGTCATAGGGCGCGCCGGTGGGCGTAAATTCGCCGTCCCACATGGCGTTCGCCTCCCCTTCCCCGATCAGATAGACGAGGCTGCCGCCTATGCCGCGCAGCGCCGGGAAGGCGAGGTTGCCGGGTGCGTCCTGGTCATCGACGGTGCGGATGCCCAGATGCGCAGCGCGCGCGGCGACGGCATCGCGGTCCGGCACGACCAGGCCGACGGCGCAGATGGACGGGCCGTGGGTCTGGTGGAAGTCATGGCCGAAGCCGTGTGGTTCGGCGTTGATGACGAGGTTCACCGAGCCGGCCTGCCAGCGGCTGACCGCCTTGGCCGGGTGGAGGCCGGTGCGGATGAAGCCGAGCGATCCGAACATCGCTTCGAGCGCCGGGACGTCCGCGTCGCCGACGGCAAATTCGACAAATTCGGGGCGGACATGGGGGGGCGGCGCGGGTGCAGCGGTGGGCCGGTCGAGCAGGCGCAGCGCGGCATCCTCGACATGGCGGAGCGAGCGCAGCCCGTCGGCGGCGATCAGGTCGGCGGACCAGCCGCGGAAACGGTCGTTGAAGATTTCAAGGCTGAGCGGGCCACTATAGCCGGTCGCCAATATTTCGGCGACATAGGCTTCGACCGGGAAGCCCCCTTGGCCAGGGAAGTTGCGGAAGTGGCGGCTCCAGTAAAGCAGGTCCATATCCAGTTTCGGCGCGTCGGCGAGTTGTACGAAGGCGATCTTGTCGCCCGGAATGGCGCGGATGCTGTCGCTGGGTATCCCGCGCGAGAGCGAATGGAAACTGTCGAGGATGATGCCGATATTGGGATGATCGACCGCCTCCACGATCGCCCAAGCGTCGCGATGGTCGAAGACATGGCGGCCCCAGGCGAGCGCTTCATAGCCCACCATGATGTCGTGGCTGGCGGCTAGGTCGCCCAGTTGCTGAAAGTCGGCGACGATGCGGTTGCGTTCGCCCAGCGCGTGGGGCGAGCAATTGGAGCAAAGGAGGATATGGCTTGTGCCGAGTTCGCCCATCAGGTCGAACTTGGCCTTTGCGCGGTCGAAGGCGCGCTGGCGCATGGCGCCGGGCATCCCTTCGAAATCGCGGAAGGGCTGGTAGAGCATGCAGGCGAGGCCCAGATCGTCGAGCATCGCGTGGACTTCGCGCGGGCGCAGCGGGGAGGCGATCAGGTCGTTTTCGAAAATTTCCACGCCGTCAAAGCCCGCGGCGGATGCGGCGCGAAGCTTTTCCTCCAGCGTGCCGCTGAGCGAGACGGTGGCGATGCCGAATGGCAGGCTCATAACGTGCGGTCCTCCCTCTATGTCAGCCCTGTAGCGCGGCGCGGAAATTGGCACCCATGCGCGCCGGATCGGCAGTGCGGCCCGTGAAATGATGGAACGCGCCGACGGCCTGGAAGATCGTCATGCCGCTGCCGTCGAGGGTGCTGCAACCCGCCGCGCGGGCTTCGCGCAGCAGCTGGGTTTCGAGCGGGAAATAGACGATGTCGGTGACCCATAGCCGGGGTTCGAGCAGGGCGCGCGGGATCGCGGAACCGGGATGGACGGCCATACCCATGGGGGTCGCGTTGACGATGCCGTCGGCTTGGGCGACCGATGCGGCGAGATCGTCGCCCACGATGGCGCGGCCGACGTCGTGGACGGCGCAGAGCGCATCGCAGAGCGCGGTGGCGCGGGTGGAGTCGGAATCGAACAGGGTCAATTCCTGTACGCCCAGGTCCATGAGCGCGTGGGCAGTGGCGGCCCCTGCCCCGCCGGCACCCATTTGGACGACGCGGGTCATGGCGGTGCCTTGCGGCAGGCCGGAGCGGAGATTTTCGGCAAAGCCGGTGACGTCGGTATTGTAGCCGATGCGCCGGCCATCGCGGAAGACGACGGTGTTGACCGACCCGATCTGCGCGGCTTGCGGTGACAGTTCATCGAGATGTGCGATGACCGCCTGCTTATAGGGATGGGTGACGTTGACCCCCGCGAAACCGGCCAGTTGCAGCGCGTCCAGCAGGCGCGGCAGGTCGGACCCGTCCATGCCATCGGCGGCGAAATCGAACAGGCGGTAGATGAGGCGGATGCCCTGCGCATCCGCTTCGCTTTCATGCAGGCGCGGGGTAATCGAGGCCTGAATATCGCGACCGATCAGGCCGGTGAGATAGCGCGGGACGGAGCGGGATTGGGTCAAGAGTGGCGATCCAATGAGAAAAGATGGTCCCCGTCGTGACGGGGACCAGGGAGAGATCAGAATTTGAACTTCGCGCCGACATAGAAGGACCGGCCGACCATGTCGTAAGTGCCCGCGTCCGTGCCGTTTTGCGAACTGGCGACGAAGGGAATAGCCTTGTCGAACAGGTTGGTGACGCCGCCACGCAGTTGCAGATTATCGTTGATATCGACGGTCGAGAAGATATCGAACAGATTATAGGGCTTTACCCCCACCTGTTCCGACGCGGGCGAGGTGATGGCGCTGATGTCGCGCAGCTTGCCCTGATAGCGCCAGCGCACACCGAAGCCAAAGACATCGGAGCTGTAGCCGAGCGTCGTCAGCGCCTTCCATTTGGGCAGCGGACGGCCCGGCGTGCTGGTGCCCACGAAATCCTGCGCCGCTGAACCCGGCAGGGTCTGTACCTTATAATGGTTCAGCCAGCCGATGGCGGACGAGGCGTAGATTTTGCCCGATCCGTCGCCAATGCCGGCTTCCGACAGGCGCAGCGACCAGTTGACCTGCATATCGATGCCGTCGGTGTCGAGCGCGCCGAGGTTCAGATAAGGCTGGGCGATGGCGACGAGCTGGCCGGTCAGGTCACGTTCGACCAGTTGGCAAAATTCGTTGCTGTTCGAATAGCTGCTGTTCGATCCGTCGAGATTATAGCATTTGGCGAGGACTGTCAGACCATTGATGGTGGAGATGACATTGCGGATCTTGATATTATAATAGTCGACCGAGAAGGAGAAGCCCGACAGCCAGGGCGACGCAAATTTGGGATTATAGACAAAGCCGACGTTGAAGGTGTTCGCCTTTTCCGGGGTCAGGGCGCTGTTGCCCTGGATATTGCCGCCGGTCGCGGTGGTGGCGAACTGATAGGCGTCGATCGCCGCGGCGGGGATGCCCTGCGCCAGGCACAGGTCGCGGACTTGTGCGCCATTGGCGCCGGTGCGGGCCGCCGAGCGGACGTCGCAGGGATCGCCGACCGCCAGCGGCGGGGTGCCGATGGCGAGTTGCGAGCCGGTAATGGGCGAGAAGAGTTCGCCGATATTGGGGGCGCGGACGGCCCGCTGGTAGCTGCCGCGGATCAGCAGCGACTGGACCGGCTGCCAGCGGGCGTCCAATTCGTAGCTCTTCACGCTGCCGCTGGGCTTATAGTCGGAATAGCGGAAGGCCGCACCGACGCCTAGTTCGTGGAAGAAGGGGGTTTCGGACAGCAAGGGTATGTCGATCTGCGCCGCAAATTCCTTGACGCTGATTTCGCCACGGGCCGCGTTGGAGCCAACGACGCCCTCGACATTGTTAGTCACCAGATCGGAGCTGGGGTCATATTTATAGGTGTTCTTGCGATAGCCGCCAAGCAGCGCCAGCTGGACCGGCCCTGCCGGCAGATCGAACAGCGGGCCGTTGATCTGACCCTGGACCTGGGTCTGGGTCAGCCGTTCGCTGCTGTTGATCGTCGCGGTCATATATTGCTGACATTCGCGCGACAGGCTGGTCGCGTTGGTGATGCCGAAGGGGTTGAAGCCACCCGCGCACAGCGAAGCGCCGCCGTCAGGGGCGTTGAGCAACGTCTGGACCCGCGATTTCAGCACAGCGTTGAACATCGACTGGTTGTGGACGGTTTCGTCATAGGAGGCGAAGGCGTCGAACTTCCACGATCCGGCCAACGTACCCTTCAGCCCGGCCAGATATTGCTGGACCCGGTAATTTTCGTCCCATCCCTTGTCGCCGATGCCGACATAGCGGGCGCTCCAGCGAAAGGGCGCGGCCGGGTTGGCCCGCGACGCCAGCAGGGTGGACAGGTCGGTGGGGATGAAGGGATTGGTGACCGGAATGGTGGTGAAGGGCGCGAACTGCGTCAGGCTGCCGCCGCTTTCGGTGGTGACGGTGGAGTCGACATAGAGGAACTGACCGTAAGCGGTCAGTGATTCGGTGAGGTCGAACTCCCCCTTGGCGAAGGCGGACTTGCGTTCGAAGGCGTTGAGGATCTGCAACTGCGGCCCGACCGGCATGCGGACATTGCCGCCGACCACGGCATAGGCGCCGGTCGTTGGCCCCTTATAATTGATCGCGCCCGTTTGCGTGAACAGCGAGCCGTCATTGTTGAAGCCGAGGTTAAGCGTCGGGTTGACCGGCGTGGTGACGCCATAGCTGGCGAAGAGGCCGTTGAGCGCGGCCTGATTGGGCAGATTCAATGCATTGGGCACATAGGCACCGGTGCCGATGAAGGACGAGGGCACCTTGTCGGAGAAGAAGTTACGCTGCGACCCGGACAGCGGATCGCGTTGGCCGTAGCTCAAGGCCAGCATCAGGCGGCCACGATCGTCGGCGAATTTGGTGCCCAACGCGATCGAGGCGTTGAATTTGCCATAGTCGCCGCGGAAGCTGTTGCCGTTCTGAATGTCGCCACGGATGCCGTCAAAATATTTGTCGGTCTTGAAATTGACGACGCCGGACATGGCGTCCGAACCATAGATGGCCGACGCGCCGCCGGTGATGACGTCCACCGACCCGATGATCGATTCCGGCAGGATGTTGATATCGACATTGCCGTTAATGTCCGACAGCGGCAGGCGACGGCCGTCGAGCAGGATGAGGTTGCGGTTGGAACCGAGCGCGCGCAGGTTGAGCGTGGCGCGGCCGCCCGATCCCTGGCCGCCGGTGCCGGCATTGCCCGATGGCGTGAAGCCAGGCAGCTGGTTCAGCGAATCTTCGAGCGTGATCTGGCCGCTTTGCTGGACCAGTTCATCCGAGACGGTGACGATCGGGCTGACCGCGACATTGTTCGGGCGGGCGATCAGCGATCCGGTGACGACGATGTCGGCGGTGGCCGGTTCGGCAGCAGCGTCACTGGCCTGCTCGGCCGGTGCGGCCTGATCCTGCGCCCAAAGCGGCGACACGCAGGCGCACAGCGCCATGGCGGCCAGCGATACGCCGAGGCGAAGCTGCTTGTTGAAACCTGATGTCATGCTATCCTCCCTTTTTTATTACTAACTAGTTCGTACATAAACTGGTGCGGCCCGAGGCTCTATTGGCCCTTATGGCTATGTTGTACGGCTATCTGTTGGTCAGTCCATTTCCACCCGGCGCACATCCCCCACGATGAAGACATAAGCGGCGGCACCGACCAGCGCGAGGACGCCGATGAAGGCGAGCGCGAAGTAGAAGGAGCCGGTCTGGCCCACGATCAGGCCGACCACGATCGGCGTGACGATGCCCGCCAGATTGGCGCAGAGATTGAAGACGCCGCCGGTGAGGCCGATAAACTGGCGCGGGGCGACGTCCGAAATCAGGGTCCAGCCCAGATTGACCATGCCCTGCCCGAAGAAGGCGATCGACATGATGGCGATGACCAGCGTGTTGCTCTGAACGAAATTGGCCGCGACGATGGTGGAGGCCAGCAGCAGGCCCGCGACGATTGGCAGCTTGCGGCCGATATTGGCGGAGCCGGTGCGGCGGATCAGCATGTCGGACACTTGCCCGCCCAGCAGCACGCCGGCCGAGGCGGCGATATAGGGCAGCACGGCGAAGGTGCCGGATTTGAGCCAGTCCATGCCGCGTTCGGTCGCCAGATAGGTGGGGAACCAGGTGAGGAAGAAGACCAGGGTAGAGTTGCCGCAAAACTGGCCGATCGATGCGCCCAATATCTGGCGCTTGCCCATCAGCTTGCGCACATTGGACCAGGAGAAGGGGATTTTTACATGCCTGCCGGCGATGGCGACGCCCCCGCCCGCTTCGATATAGGCAAGTTCGGCGGCGTTGACACGGTCGCTGTCGCCCGGATCGCGATAGCGGGCGTACATGAGCAGGCCAAAGGCCATGCCGAGCACGCCGGCGATCACGAAAAGCGCGCGCCAGCCGAAGCTGCCCACCACCCAGAACAGGACCGGGCTGAAAAAGGCCAGGCCCGCATATTGCCCCACGGCATAGACGGAATTGGCCCGCGCCCGTTCATCCTGCGGGAACCAACTGCTGAGGATGCGGCTGTTGCACGGGTAGCAAGGTGCCTCCGCCATGCCCAGCGCAAGACGGAAGCCGAACAACATCGCCACATTACCGGCCAGGCCGTGGAGCAACGTGAAAAAGGACCAGAGGATCAGCGATCCGGCATAGGTGATGCGCGTGCCCAAGCGGTCGAGGAGCAGGCCGCCGGGGATTTGCGAGGCGGCATAGGTCCAGGAGAAGGCCGAGAAGATGAAGCCCATCATTTCCGGCGAAATTTTGAGTTCCGCGGTCAAGGAGGGGGCGGCGACGCCCATGACGGCGCGGTCCATATAGTTGAGCAGGGTGGCGACGCTGATGAGCGCCAGCACGCCGATGCGCGCGCGGGTGGGACGAAGCAGCCCGGCCGGGGCGACGGGCGCGCTCATGCCGCCGTCAGCCGCAAGCGGTGGGGGTGCGCCGCACGGCGCCCCATGCCCGAAAGGTCGGGATGACGGGCGTTCGGACGATAGATGCTGCACTGGGCCGTCAATGGCCGATCCTCCCCATCAGTCGAGATATGTTTCCCGATCTTGCAGATTCGCTTCTATGCCAAGTCGGATATGTCGGCAAGAGAAATGTACGAACTAGTTCATACAAACTTATGGGAGCGTGTAAGGGAGTTGCCGGACCGCAATCCGGTCCGCCTGATAGGAGCCGAGCCACAGGTCGTCATCCACCATCACCGCCGCCGATACGCCGTTGAGGAGCGGATCGGGCGGACCATAAGCGACGAGCGAAAAGCGCCGGGTTTCCGGGTCGAACTGCGCCACGGCATAGCCGCGATGGCACAACATGCCATCAGCGACGTCGTTGACGATTTTGCGCACACCGCCGCAGGCCGGTTCGTCGCGCACCATGCCTGCAAGCAGCAGGCGGTCGCCATTCCAATGGATATTGTCGGGCATAAATTCGGGCGCTTGTGCGCGCCAGAGCGGCTGGCGCGTGTCGTGGCGGGCATAGGCGACGACGTCGCGCAGGCCGAAGGCGATGACGTAGAAGCCGCTGTCATCGCGCGCCGTTTCCAGCCCGTTATTGCCGGGGAGTTCGGTGCCGGGGAGCAGGTGGAAGGCAGCGTCGCCGGGCTGGCGTTCGTAGACGCCGCCGGTGGCGTCGCCGCGGACGAAATCAGTGATGCTGGTGCCGGGGCGGGTCAGCACCGTGGCAATGACCGTCCCGTCTGTGTAGGAAGCGACGGCGTTGGCGACATGGCCCGGCGGCATGGCGAGGCAGCCTTGCCAGCGCAGGGTCGGTGCGCCCTCGCCGCGCGCGTCGATCGCGAAAACCTCGATCGCTTCGCGGCCGCCATGGTTGACGACCAGCAGCCTGCCCTGTTCCTGTTTCTGGCCCGGCCCGGTCATGCGCAGGCTGAGGCCGCGGGCGGTGAACAGCGCCGGATCGGGCGGCGTGGCGCAATCGGGATAGCGGGGGTCGGGCGCGACCTGATCGGGCGCGGCGGTGAACCAGAGGCTGGCGCGGCGGGTGCGGCTGTTGACCAGTTTCAGCCCTGATCCGGTGGCAAAGCCGCTGGCGATAATCCATGGGGTTGCCGGGATATGGGCGAGGTCTTCGGGCTTGTTCGCGCCGCAGACGAAGGCGAACTGGGCGGTGGGGGCGCAATTGTCCGCGCTTGCGGTCGGCGCGTACGCGATGGGTGTCGTCGTGCAGCCGCTGAGCAACGCCGCGACGCTGAGCAGGCGCAGCGCGCGCATCATGTGACGCGATAGACCCGGATGCGCACCGACGGGGCGGGCGCGTCTTGCGGCGGCGAGCCGAGCGTGCCGATGAAGATCGCCTGATTGAGCCAATCGTGCGGGCCGGTAGGCGCTTCGAAACTGGGGACGGTGCGCAGATAGCGGCTGGGCGCGGCGGGCACGCGGCTGTTGGTCAGGCCGATATTGCGGACATGGATCGGCGTGCCGTCGTCGGTGCGCATCATATAATCGGCCTCGATCACGGTCCAGTTGTCGGCGCGCTGCAACTGCCAGTCCGCGCCGCCCGCCAGCACGGTGCCGCGGATGCGGGGACCGGCGAAGCTGCCGCCGGTGATGGGGATACGCCGCCGGGTGCCGAGCGCGGTCGGGCCGATCTCCTGCGTCGGTTCGAGCGTGACGATCGCTTCATAAACGAAGTCCAGCCCCGGCGCGTCGGCCGTAGCCCAGGATCGGGTCGGCAGGGCCGATGCCGCGACCGCTCCGCTCATGGCGGTCAGGACATGGCGTCGATCGATCATCGCCATCAGTCTCTGATCCGCGGGCGATCGGTCGGCGGCGGCGCATCGGCGAACAGCGGCCAGTCGGCGAAATGGGGCCAGGGGATGACGCTGCGCCTCTCGCCCAGTTGCAACACCTGCGGTTTCGCGCGCGTGAAGGCAGGCCAGTTCGGGCCGGGATCGCCGGTGCGGGCGAAGGCGATCAGGCGATCCATCATCTCGGTCGACAGGCCCTGGTCGACTGCGGTCCAGTCGCGGGTGATGCGGAAGCGGTTGAGGCTGTCCAGCGTGCCCAGCCAATAGGGGATATCGGCCGAATGATAGGCGCCCACGGTCGCAGGATCATGGTCGGCAAAGGTAACGCCGGGTCGATAGGGTTGGACGCGGGTGAAAAAATAGGCGTGGACGGGCGCCTTGCCGGTTGCGGCCTGCCCCAGCGCCCATTGCGCCATCTGGGCGTTCAGAGTGGAGTCGCGTTCGATATCGCGGGCCTGCCGCTGCGCCTCCTGCGGCGTGCGGGCGGGGTAGCGTTGCAGGATCGTCGCGGCACTGGCAGGGAAAGCACGGCGGACAGCGGCTTCATAGTCCGCCACGGTCGCGATGGGGCCCAGCGAGCGGAAGCTTTCGTCGCGGGTGAAGCCGAGCAGCAACGGCACGTCATTCTGGCGTCCGGCGGCAAAGGCGCTGGCGGGCGGTTCCGCCACCACATCGCCGTCGATCACGATCGGGCGGCGGCGCACCGGCGCAGCGCGGGCGATCAATTGGTCGGCGGGCAGATCGCGCATCTGTTCGATCGACTGGGCGCCCAGCGCCTGTTGCAGCGCCAGCCCTTCGGCTTCCGCCTCCTTGAGCGGAGCGGCCTGGCCGACGCCGCCGAACGCACCGCCGCTCATGCCGACGGCGCGGTGGAACAGGCCCTTCGCCATGGGGCTGGCTTGCAGCAGCGATACCGCCATCGATCCGGCGGACTGGCCCGCGATCGTGACCTGGCCCGGATTGCCGCCGAAGCCGACGATGTTGGCCTTGATCCATTGCAGCGCCGCGACCTGATCCTTCAGGCCGTAATTGCCCGACTTGCCGCCATTTTCGGCGCTGAGTTGCGGGTGCGCTAGAAAACCCAGCGGGCCGACGCGATAGGCGATGGCGACATAGACCACGCCCTTGGCGGCGAGCGAGTCGCCGGCATAATTGGCCATGGACGCCGAACCGATGTTGAAGCCACCGCCATAGATCCAGGCGACCACCGGATAGCCGCCAGCGGGCGCGGGACCGGGCGGCGCCCAGATGTTGAGATAGAGGCAGTCCTCGCTGGTCGCTTCTTCGCCGAAATAATGGTTGATGTTGCGGGCGCGCAGCGGCTGGATACATGCCGGCGCGAAGCGATCGGCGTTCCAGACGCCGTCCCAGCGGGCATGGGGTTGCGGATCGCGCCAGCGCAGGTCGCGCACTGGCGGCGCGGCGAAGGGGATGCCCAGCCAGGCGCGCACGCCCGATGTGAGCGTCTTGCCCGCGACCAGGCCGTCGGTCGTGCGGACGGGGTCGCCAGCGGGGCGTTCCACGATTTGCGCCGGAGCGGCGGACGACAGCAGCAGTCCCAGCGCCAACAGGAGCCGGCGCATTATTTGCGGCCCTTCAGATGCGTGTCGAAGAAGCGGAAGGTGAGATCGAGAGCGCGCAGCGAGGCGGCGCGGGTGGCCGCCGCATCCGCGCCGATCCAGCTATGGCCGACGCCGGGAATGATATCCAGCGTGACGGGGACATGGGCGGCCTTGAGCGTGGCGGCGAGTTGCTGCGACTGGGCGACGGGCACGACCTTGTCGTCCGTGCCGTGGATCAGCAGCATCGGCGGGTCTTTGGGGTCGACATGCGCGGCGGGGCTGGCGGCCTTTATGCGATCGGCGGGGCAATCGGGCTTCACACAGTCGAGATAGGCGTTTTCCGCACCCGCGATCGCCCCCGGCATGGTGGCGAAATCATAGACGCCGTACCAGCCGACGCCCGCCTGTACGCAGTCGCTTTGGGTCGGGTTGCTCTTGTCCTCCCCGGTCGGTGCGCCGCCGCATTGGAGCGCGGCAAGCGCAGCCAGTTGCCCGCCGGCCGATCCACCCCAGGTGGCGATATGGGCGGGGTCCAGCCCGAAGCGCGCGGCATTGGCGCGCAGGAAGCGGATGGCGGCGCGGACATCGTCGATGGCGGCGGGGAACGGCGCTTCCTTCGACAGGCGATATTCGAGCGAGGCGACGATGTATCCGCGCGCGGACAGATCGGCCAGCACCGCGGGGAAATCGCTGAACGCGCCGGACTGGCGGGTGTGGCCGTTCGCCCAGCCGCCGCCGTGGATGTAGAGGACGAGCGGCAGCGGACCGGTCTGAGCCGCGGGGCGGTACAGATCGAGGATGATGGGCCGGTAGCCGGGAATGACGGAATAGGCGATGTCCGCGTTGACGGTGACGCCATTGGCCAGGGTGAGGATACGGTCTGGCATCGGATCGCCGAGCGCCGGTTCGGGCGCGGTGGCCGGCGTTGGCGCCTGAGCATGGACCTGTCCATGTGCCGCCAGCAGCGCCAGACCCAATGCCAAGCCCAATGATAGCGTAATACGCTTGTGCATCTTCCTCTCCATCTACGATTCTTGTTCTAACTATTTCGTACATAGATATCACCGGCTATCGCGAAGGCAAGCCCGGTGATGACGCGCATCATAGCGCGACGGGATAGGACGATGATCCGTAAGCACGTATGATTGAATGGTTATGTTTGCTACTTGTTCGAAGGACCGGGCGGCAGAAAGCCCGGCTGGTGGGCTTGGCTTTTGGGGCGTCGAATGGGCGTGTCGCGACAATCCTACGCCTCCTGCGTCAGGCGTACCAATAGGCCACGCCGCGCATCTCGACGCTGCTGCGCGGCACCGCATTTTCAGGACATGTTGGATCGTCGAAGGCACCGTGCGGGACATGGCTGGGATGGTTCGGGTCGGTGTCATGCGTCTTGAAGATCAGCGCTTCGTCTGGCGTCATGTCGGCGAAATAGGCCCAGCGTTGCGAGGGATTATAGCGCAGCACCCAGGCCTCGAACGAAAAGACAACCTCGCCGTCGCGGTCGAACATCGCCCAGGCGGGGAGCAGGTCATTACGTGCGACAGAGGCGGATTCGCACACCGCCAGCGGCACGTCCTGCGGCGGCGGCGTGAACGCGCGCCAGACATTGTAGCGGGCGATGCGCCGGATCGTGCGTCCCTGTGGCACCTGGCTCTGCGCATTGAAGCGCGCGCCGGTCGCGTCGCTGATATCGACATGCACGTAGCGCGCGGGCCGCGAATTATCGAGCGCACCGGAATCCCCCGATCGCTCGCCAAAGCGCAGAATGGCGCGGCCGGTCACTTCGACATGATCGGCGCCCGATATATGGCGCAGCAGATCTGCAATCTCCGCGGGGTGGACCCGATCGACTTCGGATTCATCGCGGAAATCCGTGATCGCGCTCTTGTGCGGCACCAGAGCAAAGCCTTCCTTATTCAGGGAGGGCGGGGTCGTCCGGTGGCGCATATTTTCGATTTGCACGGCGCGCTGCGTCAAGTTCATGCGGTCGCGACGATTATCGTTGGCGAAAAATTCCATGCGCTGATCCAGCAATTCGCTGAAGCCCAGGGTGCTGGTGACGGTCTGGCGGTCGGCCATGCTAATGGACTTCGCCGGTAAAGGTGCGCAGCGCCGGATTGGTGTGATCGGGCATGGCGAGCGCCTGGGCGACGGCGGGGCGATCGGCGATGCGATCGCGCCACGCTGACAACCGCGGATGCCGGGCGGCATCGGTGATGTCGGGGAACATGCGCGCGGCATACATGCCGCAATGCGCATAGAAGTTGATGTCGGCGAGCGTGTAGTTGTCGCCCACGAGCCAGAGCGTCTTGCCCAGTTGCGCCTCGACCTTGTCCAGCGCCACCGCCACCTTGCGCTTGGCGTTGGCCAGGTCCGCTTCGCTGAAGCCCGATCGCGCAGTCTTCCATTTCTCGCGCTGTTCATGGAGTGGAATACGGTCGACCATGCGATCGAAGTCGCCGCTTTCGATCCCGCGGGCCAACACACCCACGAAGCGGTGCCACCCCCACATCGAGACAGAGTTCATCACATGTTCGTCAACGAACTTGTTCCAGTAACGCATCCGCGCGACGCTGAGGGGATCGGCGGGGCGCAGCGCCGGCGCATCGGGGAAAGCGTCTTCGAGATATTCGTTGATGACAGTAGTCTGCGTGATGATTTGCCCGTCATGGTCGAGCACGGGCACCTGACCTTCGGGATTGATCGCGACGAACCAGGCCTCATGCTGTTCGAACTTGTGCAAGTCGACATAGCGGCTTTCGAACGGCAGCGCTTTTTCGAAGAGGGGGATGAGGCATTTGAGCGAATTGGCGCCGGGTTCGGCATGATAGAGCGTCAGCACAGTCTCTCTCCAGACGCGCAGCCTGATGACCGCGTCGTTATTGGACAGTCTATACGCCGACCTGCTTGCCCGGTAGCAGGCTAAGCCCTATGACACCCTTAGGCTTCAGGCTATCGGTATCGGGATGATCGGTCTTACTTTTCGGCAATTGCAGGTCTTTGTCGAGGTGGTCGACCTTGGCAGCTTTCGCGCCTGTGCCGAGCGGCTGGCCATTACCCAGGTTTCGGTGTCCGGCCATGTTCGCGCCATGGAGCGGATGATCGGGCATAGCCTGTTCCAGCGCCGCCAGGGCGCAACGTCGCAACTGACCGAAAACGGGCATCGGCTCTATCGCTATGCCGTGCCGATGCTCGAACAGGCGCAGAATCTGATGCGGGAATTGGGGTCTGACGCGGCGGGGCGGAGCCGTCGGCGGCTGATCGTCACCGGGCCAGGCTATGTGACATTTCGTCTGGCGGAAGCGCTCGCCGAATTTGGCCAGCGCTATCCCCAATATCAGATCGAGATCGACCCCAATGACAGTCATCCCGCGGCCGAGGCCGTGATGCGGGGCGAGGCCGATATCGGCTTTCATATCGGATTGGAGGGCAGTCTGCCCCCGGCCTGCGAGATTTTCGGCAGGGAGGAGATCGCCTTCTATGTCGGGCGCGATCATCCTTTGGCGCGGCGCAGGAGCGTATCGGTTGCAGAGCTGTCCGCCTGCCCCCTGATACCCCTGCCGCGCAAGGATCGGTTGCGCGACGTCATCGATGCGGCGATGGCGCGGCTGGGCATAGCGGGCAATCCCGTCGCCTTGCAAACCGCCAATCCCCGGTTGGCCCGGCAGACGTTGTTCCAGGGCGAGGCGATGGCGTGTCTGTTCGCGCAGATGGCGCGGGAGGACGTGGAGGCCGGCAAACTGGTGGCGCTTTCGCTGCCCGAACAGCTTCCGCTGGTTGAAGTCGGCATCGTTTTTTCAAAGCGACTTGCGGCGCGGCCGGTAGCGCATGCGTTGTTGGCATTGTCGCGAGAGGGGTGGATGGTCCGTTAGAGGGTCAGTCCCCACATGTGATCGCGCATCATTCGAAATGTTTCAAACTCTTGTCGATCGCAAACCGGGTCTGATATTCATCGAGATCGGAAGGCGTATCGACATCGAACCCCAGTCCCGGTCGCGCGATGATGGCGGCATCCGATCGTTGGTGTCGATGATGGGCCAGACTGTCTGGTCCGAACCCGAATTGGAAAGGGCGACTGTCCCAAAGCGCGACTGCGTTCGTGCCGTGCCCATGTCGGTCTGGCGCGAAAGCCGCGCCGGTGGATGTGGCGGCGGTCAAAAGACAGGCCATGTCGTCGGCGGTCAGGCGAGGCAGGTCGGCATGAACGATAACGACCGGCGATGCGCGCATATGGTCACGCGCCGCCGCCAGTTCTTCATTCAGTCCCCGCCCTTCATCCCGCACCCAATGGCAGGACCATTGCGGGACAGCGGCGGGCGCGAGCAGATGCACCGATGCGATGGACTGGACCTGGGACAAGCAGGTCATGACCGACTGCGCCATGGCGAAGGCCAGCGCCTGCCGTTCGGCCAGGTCGAGCGTCGCGTTCAACCGCGATTTGGTATCCGGCCCCTGCTTCCACGGGACGATGGCCGTCCATGGCGTCAAAGGCGCAATCCGGCCGCCAGGTCGATGGCGGCTTGCGCCACCCTCATTCTATCCGACAGCGTCGTCATCAATGTCGCGCAATGGGCAATGGCGATGTCCGGCGCGTCGCACCGATCGCCGTTGTCGATCAGCATGGCATCGATCAGCCCGGCATAGTGGTGCGCGATGCTGTCATTATCGACCGCCATGTTGAGGTCGCCCATCAGCTTCGCAGTCGGCCCCTTGACCGCTTTGCCGCCGATCAACGGCGATACCGCGACGATCGGGGCGGCGGTCTGTTCCAGCGCCGATCGCAGGGCGGGCACGGCCAGCAGGGGATCGACACTGAGGAAGGGATTGGATGGCGCGATGAGGATCATGTCGGCGGACAGGATCGCATCCACGACGCCGGGGGCCGGTTCCGCTTGCGCCGCGCCGTCGAACTGGACCGCCCGCACGGCGGGTTCGCAGCGCTGTTCGACGAAATAGCGCTGGAACTCCAGGCGGCCGCGATCGGTATCCAGCATCGTGGCGACCGGCTGATCGCTCATCGGCAGGATGCTGACGGGGATGTTCCATCGGGCGGCGAAGCGGGCCGTGACCTGCGACAGGCTTTCCCCCTGCGCCAGGGCATGAGTGCGCAGGACATGGAGCGCCATATCGCCATCGCCCAGGGCAAACCAGTCCGGCCCGCCCAGTTCGCGCAATGCCGCCATGAAGGCCCAGCTTTCGCCTTCGCGGCCCCAACCCTGCGCGGCATTGGCCTTGTCCGCCAGCGTGTAGAGCAAGGTGTCGATATCGGGCGAGACATGGAGGCCCAGATGCCGGAAATCGTCGCCGGTATTGACGATCGCGGTCAGTGCGCCTTGCGGCAGGATGTGCGAGAGGCCGAGGACAAGCTTGGCCCCGCCCACCCCGCCGGTCAGGACGACGACGCGCTTCATGCGAACAGATCCTCGTTCGACGGGCGGACCAGGTCCGCGGCGGGGCGCGACGCGCCCGCCACGGCGTAGCCGCGCAGCAGGGCGGCGGGAATACCCTCCGCCCCCTCCCCCGTGGCCAGGCAGGCGGCGGTTGCGATGATATCCCCAAGGGCGATCTGGGTGACTTCCAGCGTCCGGCCATCCCGGTCGATCTCGCCGCGCCGGTCGTCCAGCGCGGGCAGGCCCGCCGCCCCGATGGCGACCGCCACGACGCCCATGCGCCAGGGCCGCCCGAAACTGTCGGATATGATGACGGGCATGGCGAGTTGCCGGTGCAGCGACGCGGCGGTCGCATCCGGGTCGACCGGCAGGAGCAGCGCGCGATCGCCGGTCCCCGCGCCGATGTTCGAGCGGTCGATGCCCGCATTGGCCATGACATGGCCCAGCCGGTGCCGGGCGATCAGCACATGGGGCACGGCGCGGATGATGGCGCT
>JAVBXL010000136.1 GCA_030824575.1 bacterium
CAATATGATTCTTGTAGCCGAACATCGGGATGGCAAGATCGACCGGCTTGGCTACCTTGGGATCGGCACCTTCCCGAACCTTGGCCTTGCTATACTTGATCGACCAGCGGGCATCGCGACCCTTCTGCCGCGCCTTGGCCGGCTTCCGGCCCTCGCGGATACGCCCCTCCTTGATCGCGATCTTCTCTGCTTGGGTGTTGCGCTGCTTGGGCGCTGGTACGACCGTGGCGTCGATGATCTGCCCGCCCATGGCCAGATAACCGCGATCCTTGAGGGCGGCGTCAAAGCGAGCAAAGAGTTGTCGATCGCCTTGGCTGTTACGAGCCGCTCTCGGAACAGCCAGACCGTCGTCGCATCCGGCACCGTAACGTCGAGCCCAAGCCCCAGGAACCGCTGGAACGACAGCCGGTCCTTGATCTGGAACTCGGTTGCCTCATCCGACAGCGAGTACAGCGCCCGGCTGCCCTGCCATCATCACCTCTGCTACATCGTCGGCGAAGTGAATCAAATCTGCCCCTCAAAGGCCAGAGTTTTCGAGGCGCCCAGCTTGCTGTCTCACTTCCAGCGCAGCCGACACCGCCACCACCCTGTAATCAGGCCGGAATAGGATAATCCCGCACCACCGCCAGCGCCTGTTCGTTGAGCGTTTTCGCCCGCTCCACGCTGTCGCTTTCGGTATAGCAACGCAGTTCCGGCGCATTGCCGCTTGGCCGCAAGTGGATGATGTCGCCGCCCGCAAAATGGATGCGCAACCCGTCGGTCCGGTCGATCCCGTCCGCCTCGCCCGCCAGCGCGCCGAACATAGCCGTCAGCCGCGCTAGGATCGCCGCCTCATTGCCCTGCTCCAGATGCGCGATCAGCGCCTGGCTCTGCGCCGTGGGATAGTTTTGCAACCGCTCGCTGAACGTATAGCGTTCGGGCAATTGCGCTTGCAGCGCCGACAGCGTCACGCCGCGCCGCTTCGCATCGACCAGCACCGCCAGGATCGGCAGCACGGCGTCCCGCGTCGGCAGCGCGCCCAATGTCCGCCCATCGACTTCGACCGGCGTCGCCAGCAGGAAGCCGCCATTGGCCTCATAGCCGCACACGCTTCCCTGTCCTTCATCGACCAGCGCATTCATCGCCTCGATCACGAAGGGCGACCCGATCCGCGTCCGCCGCACGGCGCTGAACAGCCCCGAAAGTTCGACCGCGCTATTGCAGCTGACCGGCGTCGCGATCGCCGCAATGCCCAGCGCGCGCGCGCTCAATATGCCCAGCACGTCGCCACGCATCCAAACGCCATGCTCGTCGGCCAACAGTGGACGATCGCTATCCCCGTCAGTGGACAAGATCGCATCCAGCTTGAGGTCCACCGCCCATTGCCGCGCCAGCACCTGATCCTCAGGCCGAACCGCTTCGGTATCAACGGGGATAAACGTATCGGACCGACCCAGCGACACGGCCGTGCCGCCCAAGGCCTCGACCAGCGCGACCAATATGTCGCGCCCGACCGCCGAATGTTCGTAAACGCCCAGCTTCAGGCCCGTCAGCGCCTGCGCTCCAAAGAAATCTACATAGCGCGAGATATAGGCGATAGAGACATCCACCAGCGGTTCGGCGGGGACCGCGTCGTTCAGCATGCCCTCCACCTCGAACAGGTCGGGCAAGGCCACGTCCTGCGCCCGGATGGCCAGTTCGTCAGGTTTCAGTACCTCGCCATGGATCCGGTTGAATTTGATGCCGTTACGATCGTCGGGAATGTGGCTGCCCGTTACCATCAGCGACGGGATGCCCCGGCCGAACCCATAGGCCGCCACGGCGGGCGACGGCACGAAGCCGCAATAATCGACCTCTCCCCCCATATGCCGCACCGCCGCGGCGCAGGCCGCCATGATGCGCGGACTGGACGAGCGCAAATCACCCGCGATCGCCACATGGGCACCGGACGGAAACTGGCCGATATTAGCCAGATGTTGCAGGAAGGCGGCGGTATAAGCGAAGCAGATCCTATCCGACATCGCGCTGACCGGCCCGCGCGCACCACTGGTGCCGAACGCAACCCCCGATTGCGCCATCAGGTCGGCGATGGTAACAGATTGGGTCATAAATCTCCGGCTATACAATTGTGTGAACTCTCTACCCGATGCCGCCTCACCCATAAAGCCGCTCGTCCCACCAAACCGGCTCCGGCAAGTCATGGCTAATCCCCTTTGTATCAGGATGCGCCGGGTTGATCAGGATATTCCGCTCTACCCGTGCCACCATCGACAGCACCAATAATATCGCGCTGCGCCGTTCCTCATACCATGCCTGCCCGAACGCCTTGCACAGCCCTTCATCCTTTCCGTCCCATCCCGGATGCGCGGCAGTCTGGAAGGTTTCGTAGCTGGTGCCATTGGGGATGGTGATGCGGACATGATGCTGGTCGGGTGGCAGCACACTGCTGGCATTAACCAGGTTTTCCAACATCGCTGTCGAATAATGTTCCGACGTGTAGATGATCGGGCTGGCCGACATATTCCACCGCCCCGGATACAGCCGCGCCCCTTCGCTGTCATAAATCGGGTGGACGCCATCGGGGTCGCCGATGCGATAGGCCGTTAGTATCCGGTCGGTCTGCCCGCCTGTCACACGCCCCCGCCATAAGCGACGCGGCCGAGCAGTTTGATGACCAGATCCGCGCCCGGACTGGTCGCCAGCGCGACGTCCAGCGGCGCTTTCCCGTCCAGCATCGGATGCGGGCGGCCTAGAAATGCGCGGGCGCGCTCTGGCTCCTTATAGATGTCGAGCGCGAAGCTGAACACCTTGGCCAGACGCGCCAGACGATCGCCCTCCTCGCTCGTCAGCCGCTTGGTGGCGGATTTGCGCCGCCGTTCCAGCGTCGCCTTGGGGATCAGGCGGAATTTGAAGCGTTCATCGCCCGGTGCCACGCTGTCGGCCAGATGGTCGAGCGCCGCTACCAGCAAACCGCTTTCGATCGAGGCGGGGAGCGCCAGACGCGACGCGTGAATCCCGGCCTTCACGCCCAGCAGAGCCTCTACCGATTGAAATTGCGTCGCTATGATGATCCTACCTCAGTTGAGGCTTATACATGCTTCATATAAGGCAATAGCAAGTTTCGACAAAATCCAATCTTCCGCGCCTTTCTCCTTTCATAAAGGGGAAAGGTGCGATGGCAGGATAGGGATGCTGGCGTCTTTTATATTCCATGCCCTTCAGATCCGCACCCGCTCCACCTCCGCCAGACTGATATCGTCACGTCGCCTATCGTAAAGCTGTGTCGTCCGAGTCGAGCTGTGATTTGCCATAGCGGCTACATTTTCCAGCGTGCCGCCATTCTTCAGATAAGTGGTGATCCCGGTCGCACGAAAGCTGTGATTGCCGATCTGCGTCTCGATTCCCGCAGCCAGCGCGCGATGGCGGACCATGGCATGGGCTTCGGCCTGGCGCAGCGCCCGGTCGCTCTGCGTCCGACGGCCAGGCGCAACGGTGCGGAACAGCGGCCCCATGCCTTCGTCCAGCCCGCACACCTCTATATAAGAGAGAAGAGAGTCCTCCAGACTATGGTGACAGGGCATCTCATGCCGCTTGCCGCCTTTCTCATGCAGGCGCAGCCATAGCCGCCGTCCCTGCACGAACACATCCTCCCGCTTTATCGCCAGCGCCGCCCCGACGCGCGCAAAACTGTAAAATCATCAGACCGATCAGCGCACGGTCGTGCAGCCCCGCTGGTGTCGATATATCGATCGCGTCCAGCAAGGTCCGCGCTTCCTGCGCTTCCAGCACCGGCGTTCGCCCGGTCCGCGCCCTGTGCGACGGGCCGCGCACGCTGGCGGCGGGGTGGGTCGCGATCACCTGCCCCGTCACCAGCCAGTCGAACAGATGGCGGATCGCGGCCAGACGCTGCTTCACGCTGGGGGCCGCGAGCGACTGGCCCAAAGTATCGATCCACGCGACGACATGGATCGGCGGGATGTCCGCCAGGTTGCGCACGCCATGACCATGGCACCAGCTCAGGTAATCCAGTGCCGCCTTGGCATAGGCGCTCCTCGTATGCGGGTTGCGGATATTTGCCGCGAAAAATTCCAGAAAGCGCATATGCGCGTGCGGCGATGCTTCCGCGACGATCGGCGGCAAGGTGATCGTTGGAAGCATGCAAAACGGACCGAGCGATAGTATATGTGATAATGTCCTTTATTAGACATTTGGCCAAAAGAAGGAGAAATTGCGCTGGTGTCTCACCTGATGAACGGTTGTAAGTTGATCGCGTCCGACGCAGAGCGGATGACGTGGCATGATGGATGTCTCGTCGGGGACAGACCAGCATCGCTTTGACGCAGCGCGGGGGACAAGGAAGAATGAAGATCGCCGTTTTCGGACTTGGCTATGTCGGCCTGTCCAATGCCGTATTGCTGGCCCAGCATAATGAAGTTGTCGCGGTCGATATCACGGCGGCGCTGGTTGACATGCTCGACGCGCGCCAGTCGCCTATCGCCGATACGGAACTGGAAGACTTCCTCGCCAGGCGCCCCCTTGACCTCACTGCCACGCTCGACCCACTACAGGCCCTTGCTGGCGCCGATTATGTGATCGTCGCGACGCCGACCAATTATGATGTCGGCACCAACAAGTTCGACACCTCCTCGGTCGAAACCGTGATTCAGACCGCCAAGGCGGCCAATCCCCAAGCGACGATCGTGATCAAGTCGACCATCCCGGTCGGCTTCGTGGAGGATGTCCGCCGCCGCCTCGGCACCGATCAGGTCATCTTTAGCCCCGAATTCCTGCGCGAAGGGCAGGCGTTGCAGGATAATCTCCATCCCTCGCGCATCATCGTGGGCGAACGGTCGGACCGGGCGCGCATCTTTGCCGACCTGCTGTTGCAGGGCGCGGTCAAGAAGGATGTGGAGATCCTCTTCACCGACCCCAGCGAAGCTGAAGCGATCAAGCTGTTCGCCAACACTTACCTGGCCATGCGGGTCGCCTTCTTCAATGAACTGGACAGCTACGCCATCGCCCATGCCATGGACTCGCGCCAGATCATCACCGGCGTCGGCCTCGACCCGCGCATCGGATCGCATTATAATAATCCCAGCTTCGGCTATGGCGGCTATTGTCTGCCCAAGGATACCAAACAGCTGCTCGCCAACTATTCCGAAGTGCCGCAAAACCTGATCCGCGCGATCGTGGAGGCCAACCACACGCGCAAGGATTTCCTGGCCGACCAGATCATCGCGAAGCGGCCGAGGAAGGTCGGCGTCTTCCGCCTGGTGATGAAGGCGGGATCCGACAATTTCCGCCAGTCCTCTATCCAGGGCATCATGAAACGGATCAAGGCCAAGGGCATCGAAGTGGTGATCTACGAACCGGCGATGCAGGACGAAGCGTTCTTCGGGTCGCGGGTGGTCCGCGACCTTGGCGCGTTCAAACAGGAATGCGACATCATCATCGCCAACCGCATGACTGCGGATATCGAGGATGTATCAGACAAGATTTTCACGCGGGATCTGTTCGGGTCGGATTGATAATGATCCTGGTTGCGGCTGCGATGTCCTTCATCATCATGAAATTTTCATCTTAATATTGCATGGAGACCTTTATGATCAGGCTTTCGCCCACGACGGCGTTCATCCCAAAAGCTTGCGAAAGCCATTCCGTCCTTGATTATTAGGCGCTTGTTCGCGCCAAGCTGAAATCCCTTCCCAACAAACCTACCCTGCCGCAGGCGATCGGCGCGCCCACCATGAAAGATTTCATGTCGATCGGCGACGGCCATATCGCGGTGCTGCGTCATCATGGCCTTATTGATGGCTTGACGGTTTATGATTTGGGCTGCGACTGCGGCCGCACGGCGCAGGCACTGCGTCGCTCGACATGGTTTTTCACTGGTCGGTCTTCACCCATCTCTATCCGGGTGAATCCTATCTTTATACCGTCGATGCCTTTCGTGCGCTCAGGCCCGGCGTCAAGATGATCTTTTCCCTCCTCGAACTGGAGGAGAGGGAGCATGATAGGGTGTGGAACGCCAATCTAGGCTCAGGACCTATCAAATCGCTTGCAGGGATGCGCTTGGTTGATTCAATGGCGGCGCAAGGAGGCGTTGTCATGGGTGATTTGATCTGGCTGTCGGAGGCGCAGATGCGGCGTAT
>JAVBXL010000141.1 GCA_030824575.1 bacterium
CCGTCTATATCGTCGGCGAGGACGGCAATCCCAAGGCGATGCAGGTGACCGTGGGTGCCAGCGACGGGTCGCGCACCGCGATCACCGGCGGCGCGCTGAAGCCAGGCATGCGCGTCATCACCGGCCAGCTGGCCGCCGGGCAGGAAGCGCCGGCGGAGGACCAGAAGACGGATACGGGCCGCGACGTCAAAAGCGACGACCGCCGCCGCAATCCGTCGGCCGACGGCAGCCCGGCAACGGTCGGCAAGCTGGGCAATTCGGGCGACGCCGCGCCCGAAACCGCGCCGGTTGCGCCAACCAACGGCGCGCCTGCCGCGCCATCGTCCGGCGCCGGCCGCCAGAGCGGAAGCTGACCCGCCATGCCGATCGCTGATCCGATCATCTCCCTGCGTGGCGTGACCAAGGTTTACGGCGAAGGTCCGACCGCGTTCCAGGCGCTCAAGGGCATCGACCTCGACATCGCGCAGGGCGATTTCGTGGCGGTCATGGGGCCGTCGGGGTCCGGCAAGTCGACCACGATGAACATTTTGGGGTGCCTCGACGTGCCATCGGCAGGCACTTTCCTGTTTAAGAAGCATCATGTCGAAACGCTGGACCGCGACCAACGCGCCCTGCTGCGCCGCCGCTATCTCGGCTTCGTGTTCCAGGGGTTCAACCTGCTGTCGCGCACCACCGCGCTGGAAAATGTCGAACTGCCGCTCATCTATCGCGGCGAGGACAAGAAGACCCGCTATGATCTGGGCATGGCGGCGCTGGACAAAGTAGGACTGAAGGACTGGTGGGACCATACGCCCGCCGAACTGTCCGGCGGTCAGCAGCAGCGCGTCGCCATCGCCCGTGCCATCGTGACCAGCCCCGACGTGCTGCTGGCCGACGAACCGACCGGTAACCTCGATTCGGAACGGTCGGTGGAGATCATGGAATTGCTGACAGACCTCAACAAGAATAGCGGCATCACCGTACTGATGGTGACCCACGAACCAGACATGGCCGCCTTCGCGCGGACGATCGTCCATTTCAAGGATGGGCTGGTCGAGCGGATCGAAGAAGGGCTAGCGGCGTGAGGGCGCATGACGCGAAACCTTCTCCCCTCGGGGGAGAAGGATATGGAGTCTTAGGCGCGGAGCGACTTAGGCGGAGTTGGAAGAGGGGGATGGGCGGTCCCGGCAGTTCGCGCCCCGCTCTCCAAGCGACGCTAGCCAGCAAGCTGGCAAGCTCCGCTATCCTCTCCCCCAAGGGGCGAGGAGCATTGGGATGCTAGGCACCACCATCACGCTCGCTTTTCGTGCGATCAACCGGCACAAGCTGCGGTCTTTCCTGACCACGCTGGGCATCATCATCGGCGTCGCCGCGGTCGTGACCATGGTGACGCTGGGCAATGGCGCGACCGCCGCGGTGCGCGAACAGATCAGCTCGCTGGGTGCCAATGTGCTGCAATTGCGCCCCGGCCAGGGCTTTGGCCGGGGGGGCGGCGGGCCGCGTCCGCCCGATTTCAAGGAACGCGATCTGACCGCGATCGAAAACCAGCTGACCGGCGTGCGCGCGGTCGCGCCGGTGGTGCAGTCGAGCGGCACCGCCATCTATGAAGGCAATAACTGGTCCACCACCGTCTATGGCACCACGTCCGCCTATTCGGAGGTGCAGCAGTGGAAGATTGCCGACGGCCGCCTTTTCCTGTCGGAGGAAGAAGAGGCCGGCCGCCCCGTCTGCATCATCGGCAATACGGTGCGCACCAACCTGTTCCAGGGCACGGAGCCGATTGGCAAGCGGATGCGGATCAAGGGCGTGTCGTGCCAGGTCGTCGGCGTTCTGGCGACGCGCGGCCAGGGCGGCTTTGGCGACCAGGACGATGTCGTCGTCATGCCGATCAAGTTCGTGCAGCGCCGCTTCACCGGCGACCGTGACATCAGCCAGATCATGGTCGCGGTGGACGATGCCTATGACACCAGCACGGTCCAGGCCAGTCTGGAGGAGCTGATGCGCGAGCGACGCAAGATCAAGCCGGCTGCGGAGGATAATTTCAACGTCTTCGACACCAAGCAGATCAGTGACACGCTGACCGGCACCACCACCATCCTGACCCAGATCGTCGGCGCGGTGGCGGCCATCTCGCTGCTGGTCGGCGGCATCGGCATCATGAACATCATGCTGGTATCGGTGACGGAGCGCACGCGGGAGATCGGCATCCGCCTCGCCATCGGCGCGGTCGCGCGTGAGGTGCTGCTGCAATTTCTGGTGGAGGCGATCGTGCTATCGTGCCTGGGCGGCCTGATAGGGCTGTTCCTGGCGCTGATCGCGACGGCCGCCATCGCCCCGTTGATGCAGGTGCCCTTCCTGTTCGACATCAAGGTCAACTTGATCGCCTTCGTCTTTTCGGCGGCGATCGGGGTGGTGTTCGGCTATTTCCCGGCAAGGCGGGCGGCGGCGCTGAACCCGATCGACGCGCTGCGGCACGAGTAACGAATGCGGGTGCGGACCGATGAGGCGCGCACCCAAATCGTTGCCATCGACCGTAACTGAACAAATGTTCAGCTTAAATTTCAAATTGTTACAATTTCCGACAATCTAACCCCGCCCATGACACATCCTCGCGACATGCGCGCCCTATCTCTGTGTTCGACGCCACGGAATGGCGCCCGTAACAAGGCAAAGGAGCCAACCATGTTCAAGAAGATCCTCATCGCCCTGGCCACCACCACGCTGGTTGCCAGCCCCATCGTGTCCGCTCAGGCGCAGGCCCAGAGCCATGGCGTCCAGCATCGCCAGGAACAGACCCGTACGGTCGTGAAGCAAAAGCCCAATGGCCGCACCGTCGTCAAGCAGAAGACCGTCGTCCGCAAAAATGGCAATGCCCTACGCGCCAACGACTATCGTCCCAATCGCAATGCGGTGGTCAATCATCGCTGGGCCAAGGGCCAGCGTTTCGATCGTCGCCAGGCCAATAACTATCGGGTCATCAGCAATTATCGCGGCTATCGCCTGAACGCCCCGCCGCGCGGTTATCAGTGGGTCCAGTCGGGCAATGATGCCGTGATGATCGCCATCACCAGCGGCCTGATCGGCGCCGTCGTCGGCAACGCGATCCGCTAAATCCTTGCCGGCCGAAAGGTCGCACGATGCCCAAGGGGTTCTCTCCCCTTGGGGCATCTTTGCGTCATCGACCATGATCGAGGTTAAATACCCGATATTAAGGGATTATGCCGCATAGGGGCCGAGCCGGGGGGCCATGTCGGGAATGTCCATGTCTTTATACCAGATGATGTATATCAGCACCGTCGTCGGGACGGTCACGCCGCAACAATGCACAGAAATTGCGCAACTGTCGGCGACCAACAACCAACGGGACGACGTCACGGGCCTGCTGCTGTTCAATTCGCGGCGCTTTTTGCAGGTGCTGGAAGGGCCGAAAGACGCGGTCGATCGGGTCTTCACCCGCATCCATGGCGATCCGCGCCACCGCGCCGTCGTCAAACTGCGCGAAGGGCCGATCGCCGCGCGTGAATTTGGCGAATGGGCGATGGCGTTCGATGATCCCGCGCGCCCTTCGGTCGATCTGAAGGACAAGGTCACCGCCTTGCTTGCTCACGCCGGACCATCCACCCGCGCGCATTTCATCGGTTCGGCGGACATGCACCGCCCGGCCGCCTGAGCCTCACACCAGCCCGGTCAGATAATAGACGGCGATGACGATGAACACCGTCACCGTTTTGATCAGCGTCAGCGCGAAGATATCCTTATAGGCCTGGCGATGGGTAAGGCCCGTCACCGCCAGCAGGGTGATGACCGCGCCATTATGCGGCAGGCTGTCCATGCCGCCCGACGCCATGGAGGCGACACGGTGCAGCACTTCGCGCGGTATGCCGGCCGCGTCCCCTGCCGCCACGAACTGTTCCGCCATCGCGGCGAGCGCGATCGACAGGCCGCCCGACGCCGATCCGGTAATGCCGGCGAGCGAGGTCACGGTAATGGCTTCATTGACCAGCGGATTGGGGATCGCGCGCAGCGCATCCTTGACCACCAGAAAGCCGGGCAGCGCGGCGATCACCGCGCCGAACCCATATTCAACCGCCGTGTTCATGCCCGCCAGCAGCGCGCCGCCAACCGCCGCCTTCGACCCGTCGGCAAAGCGCTTTGCCACGGTGCGGAATGCGAACAGCAGGATGGTGCCGATGCCCAGCAACAGCGCGCCTTCCACCGCCCAGAGCGCCGACACCTGCGCCACCTTGACGGCGACAGGCTCCGCCATGCCGGGCAACGACAGCGACACCTCCTCCCCCGCCACCCAGCGCGGGATGGCCAGCGTCAGCAGCAGATTGCCGACGCCGACCACCACCAGCGGCAGCAGCGCGATCAGCGGATGGACGGGCGCTTCCTCCTCGATCGCTTCCGGTTCGTTCACCAGCGTTTCGGGCGCGCCATAGCCCTCCCCCGCCGCCAGCATCGCGCGCCGCCGCCAGCCAAGATAGGCAAGGCCGGTTCCCGCAATGAAGAGCGACCCGATCAGGCCCAGCACCGGCGCCGCCCATGTCGTCGTGCCGAAAAAGCTGGTCGGGATGATGTTCTGAATCTGCGGCGTGCCCGGCAGCGCATCCATGGTGAAGGTCAGTGCGCCGAGGCCAATGGTGGCGGGGACCAGCCGCTTGGGAATGTCGGCGCGGCGGAACATCTCCGCGGCGAAAGGATAGACAGCGAAGACCGCGACGAACACCGACACCCCGCCATAGGTCAGCAGCGCCGTCACCGCCATGATCGCTGGGATAGCGCGGCCCGCGCCGATGACGCCGATCACCGCCGTTACGATCGCGCGGGAAAAGCCCGAAATCTCGACCAGCTTGCCAAACAGCGCGCCGAGCAGGAAAACCGGGAAATAGAGTTTGAGGAAACTCGCGACCCTTTCCATGAACAAGCCGGAAAAGGCGGCCGGGACGGCGGCGGGATCGGTCAGAAATACGGCCAGCATCGCAAGCAGCGGTGCCATGACGATGACGCTCATGCCGCGATAGGCGGCGATCATTAGCAGGATGAGCGACAATGCTGCGATCGCGACTGCCATAAGCTAACCCTCTCATCCGTTCGCACCGAGCCTGTCGAATTGCCTTACTGCTTCTTGCGACGATAGAAAGGCGTAAGAGCCTTTGACAGGCTCAGGCCGAACGGCTTTTTTGCCTTGGCCCTGCGCAGCGATGCCGCTTGCCTTTGCCCCCCCTTTCCGTCATAGGCGCGCCTTCGCACGAACGGCGGGGAGACTCGGCGGGCCTGCGGATATGCAAGACGACAGCCGGAGGGGCGTTCCACATGGGGTGGGCGTCAGCGATCGGCCAACAGAAGAAGGTAATATCCATGGCTCTTTACGAGCATGTGTTCCTTGCGCGCCAGGATCTGGCACAGGCGCAGGTGGACGCTCTGGCGGAAACCGCCACGAAGATCGTCGAGGACAATCAGGGCAAGGTGACCAAGGTCGAGACCTGGGGCCTGCGTAGCCTGGCCTACAAGATCGCCAAGAACCGCAAAGCGCATTATGTGCAGCTAAACATCGACGCCCCCGGTGGCGTGATCGCGGAACTGGAGCGCCAGACCCAGATCAACGAAGACATCATCCGCTACATGACCGTCAAGGTCGATGAGCTGGAAACCGGCCCGTCGGTGATGATGCGCAAGCAGGACCGCCCCGAGCGTGGTGACCGTGGTCCCCGCGGCGATCGTGGTGACCGTGGCCCGCGCGGCGACCGCGAAGGTGGTTCGCGCGACGATCGTGGCCCGCGCCGCGACCGCGAAGACGCCCCGGCTGCTGAATAAGGAGATCTGAGACATGGCACGCCCGTTTTTCCGCCGCCGCAAGAGCTGCCCCTTCGCCGCCAAGGATGCGCCGAAGATTGATTATAAGGACGTTCGTCTGCTCCAGGGCTTCGTGTCCGAGCGCGGCAAGATCGTCCCCAGCCGCATCACGGCCGTTTCGGCCAAGAAGCAGCGCGAACTGGCCCAGGCCATCAAGCGCGCCCGTCACCTGGGCCT
>JAVBXL010000071.1 GCA_030824575.1 bacterium
CGGCCGCGATCATGAGGCACGGACAAAAGGCTCTCCCAGCTGTCCGATGACCCCGAAGACAACCATTGGCAATCGGGCTCAGGGAAAAAGAATGGTGATGCGAAAATCAATTAGACAACTTTTGCGACAGTCCGCTATAGGGAACGAGACAGCGTAAAGCCGACAATTAACACCAATTGTTGCGCTGATGGTGGATCATCGTATTTTTCCAGATTCTCACAGCGGATGTCGCCGTGGGTGAAATGGCCTGCTCGAAGCTACGCGGCTACTAAAACCGTTACGATCAGGCAACAGTTTGAATTGCAAGGAAATATCAACCTCCCGATGCCAAACTGAAGGTGAGGAGGGCTGTGTGCGACCAAGCCGACTATCAAATATTGGAAGTGCCTGCCTGTCCGACGGCCAAGCCACGCGCTTGCTTGAAAAATATGAAGACAGTGGGAAGGGCTGGTTCTGGGAAACACATGACGACGGGACGTTGGCATATCTCAGCCCCAAGATCAGGCGCGCTATGGCGGATTGCATGATATTTCCCGCAAGTCTCTCAGATTTGGTCGATAATGACGCCAGCCTGGCTGAAGAAGCCTCGGAGAGGAGCTTGAGCTTTTACATTGCCTCCCGCTTACCGTTTGAAGGATTGGTGGTAAAATCCAAGGCACGAGGGGATATATGGTGGTCCGTTACAGGCGAACCCAGGCACGATGAGGCTGGCCAATATCGTGGTTTTGTTGGCTTCGTAATTGACCTGACGGATCAGAAGAATTCCGAGATCAAACTGCTGCAATTGGCGCGTTATGATTCGCTCACAAGTTTGGCGAATCGTGACACGATGCGGCAAGCTCTGGAAAACAGCCTTATCTCCGCCGCCCATCGCAGGCAGCGATGCTCTACGATGATATTGGACCTCGACAGGTTCAAACTCGTCAACGATACATTTGGTCATCTGGTGGGCGACCAATTGCTCAAATCTGTCTCTGAGCGTCTCGTGACCTCTATTGCGGGAAGAGGACAGGTCGGTCGCCTTGGCGGAGACGAGTTTCAGATTGTCTTTGCAGATATCTGCGAGATTGAGATTCTATCCAGCATCGCTGAGGACATCATACATAGCTTGTCACAGCCCTATCTCATTAAATCGCATTTGATCACTATCGGGACATCGATTGGCATCGCCACATCTGATCATGACCATCGTTCGGCCGTCGATCTCGTTCGCGATGCAGACTTGGCGCTGTATGCGGCAAAAGCAGCCGGTAAAGGCACATTTCACTTCTTTGCCTCCCAGATGTACGAACAAGCGCGCTCAAGGCAACAAATCGAGGAAGATATGCAGCGGGCGCTGGAGAAGGGAGAGTTTCACCTCGCCTATCAGCCAGTGGTCAACACGCAAACCGGTGATCTGGTTGGATTTGAAGCTTTGGTACGCTGGACACATCCGGTGCGAGGATCCGTGTCACCAGCGGTCTTCATCCCGATTGCGGAAGAATCTGGACTGATCATAGAGTTGGGTGAGTGGGTTCTTCGTACCGCCTGCATCGAGGCTGCAAAATGGCCTGATCACATAAGCGTGGCTGTGAACATTTCGCCGGTTCAGTTTTCAAGCCAAGCGCTTCCCGTTCTCGTGACTAGCGCTTTGGCTTATGCAGGAGTGACCGCAGACCGACTCGAACTCGAAATTACCGAGGGCGCTCTACTCGATGAAACTGCGAAGACGCGCGCCGCCATCGCCACGCTAAAGGGCCTAGGCGTCAAAATATCGCTTGACGATTTTGGTACAGGATATTCAAGCCTTGGCTATCTTAAGAACATTCCGTTCGATAAAATCAAAATTGATCAATCATTTGTCCGGGGCGCTACGATCACTGGTAATAATAACATCCCGATAATCAGAGCAATCGTTAATCTTGCGACCGATCTGAGTATGATCACCACTGCGGAGGGGGTCGAAACGGAGGACCAGCTGGCGCTCGTCCGTGAGTTGGGATGCACGCTTATCCAGGGTTACATCTACGGACGACCTATGGATGCGCAAGCGGCCTATGCGCGCACGCAGACAAATCAATCCATCGTCAGCGGCTTCAAAACAGATCGTGCCGAACGGCGCAGGATCATCAGAGCAGGTCGGATCGGCACGCAAGGGAAGGATGAGACAGTCAGGCTGCGAAACATTTCCTGCACAGGAGCGATGGTGGAAACCAGCCTGCCACTGCACGTTGGAGATTTAGTCTCGCTCAACATTGGCCTTGCCGAACCATTGGAAGCCGATGTGCGATGGACCAAAGACGGCCGAGCCGGTGTTAAATTCGCCCACCTCATAAACCTGGACGATGTTTTTCTCGGAAAGCCGAAAGCTTCCTTCAAAACCTTCGTGCCCAATTATTTGGCGAAAGAAAGCAGCGAGCTTTATGCGCCGAAGGAGCGCCTAGATCCCAAGAGCCTCACCCTCCGATAGGCAAAATTTCTTCGTGTCGGGTTGAATTCTGTTTTATGATACATCTCTTGGGACAGCACGGCCTACCCCGCCAGCTTGCCCTATCCGTCTGACTGAAAACGGTCTTCGATCACCCTTCCACCCAAATCTTCCGCACGGGGTATGGGGTTAAAGGCTTGATCGATGTTCGGTTGTTGGACGAAATATGGGGCATATTCGACCGACGGACTGGCATCGGATGGATTAGAGACAGGGGATTGCGGCGCGCTAAATCTTTGCGGCACGGCGGCGTCCTCTTGAGCGCCCCCACCGACATGGTCGACTGCGGCAACAACCAATGCACCTACACCAATAGCGACGTAAATCAACTTATCCACGATTTTGCTTATCCATCAGCATGTTGAAGGAACGACATTCTCATTATTGTAGATGCCGTTAGAACCGCCGCCATAATCTCTCTGATCCCGAACTGTCATGGCCGCGATGGCCGTGATCTGATCCTTCGGTATAAAAAGACGTGCTATCAGCGGCTGGTAATTATACGCAACTTCCACAAAAATAAGAGCACCATCGTCTGGCGCGGTCGCCGTTTGGCCTCCAACAGTAAGGCCTGCCAAGTTGCTATCGCCCGCCCTTCCGTATGAGGACGGCCAAATCTTGCTTCCACGACACCTCTGCCATCTAATCCGGTAACGATTGGTGGGATTGGGATTGGCGACAGGTTCGAGGCTGCTCAAAATGACGCGACCGTGAATATAGAGGTCAAGCCGATCTCCCTGCAACCCCGCGCCAGTCAGAAGATCGTTGATCTGCGCTTCGGTAATTTGTTTGTTGGCAAGGACTGTTCCGGTGCCGATCCGGGCCGCATTGTCGGCGACATGTAGGGCAAGCTGACTGATGCGCATTTTCGTGGTCACAAAACTGGTGAGTTCGGCTCCGGCAAAAGCAATGGCGGTCATGAGAGGTAGAGCTAAGCCGAACTCCACGGCCGCTACCGCGCGGTGCTCGCCCAGAAGTCTTTTGCAAAACGAGATCAACCTCATGTGCAGTTTCCCACGGTCGGCGGTCCATATGCACCTTGCTCGCCGAAAGGCTGGTTTTCGAGGACGGTCCTTGCTTCGACCGTTACCGTCTCAGACATTCCAATGAGCTTTGCGATGGGCAAGAGGCGTGGGAAGGTGATCTGGACCGTGTAAACCACATCGTCCTTTGCCCCGCCCTGCCCATTGTCGCCGCCATCTCGATCCCATACGGTGTTGCGGTTGTTATCCTGAAATGGCTCGTTATTGTCGCAACGACCATTGGCGTCAATGTCCTGATAAGGCTCAGCAGTGGCCTGCGCCGCCTTGGTAAAATCCCTGAAATATCGGCGGGAGAACGTAACTGTTGAGTTTGCCGCAAGATGTTGCACGCGCTCCCTCACTGCCGCATCGAGCACAGATTGCTGCACCTCCGCTTTTCCACTTTCAAGCGTCGCATCTCGTGCGCTCTTCTGGACGGAGCCCTGAAGCACTGACTGGACATAGAGACTATGCCCAAGGTCCATGAAGCCAAGCAGAGTAGATACAAACAAGATGGCGATGATGCCGAATTCAACGATTGTTGCGCCTTTCTCGTCTCCTCTCAGCCGTGCTAGCCAGTGTCGATCGCCTTTCATTTCGTCAGCCTCAATTGTGATATCTCGTCCGCAATTTGCTGGAAGTTTGAAATAAGAGTGGCGCTGTTGGCGGCAACGTAAAAGCGGTTGGGAGAAGCACAGGATTGCAGCAGCGTCTGCGCGCTGGAGCTTACCCCAGTGCCAAAGGAAACAACCCACAATGTAATATTCTTCGACTTGATGGCGGCACAAAGGGCTTTCGTCCGCTCGTTCACGACCGCCGTTAGGATATTGGCGCTCGGCCCGGCGTTGCTGCGTGTCTGTCGTCGGTCCCACCAGCCTACACCATGCGCGGTATAGCCCTGATTGCTGGTTACCGTGTCACCATCGGTCATGAACACCAGATGGCGTTCGATTTCCCCACCGGTGGGAGTAAACGCATTCTCCGAGCTGAATAGCCCTGTTGGAGACATGAGGCGCGCTCCCCACAGCAAGCCGATGTCATGGTAGGTGTTCCCGTTTGGATAAAGTGTATTTACATACCCCTCAAATGCATTGGCAGTCGAATATGGCTTTAGCTTCGCTGCTGCAGTGGGACAGGCATAGGTGTAGTTTCGACTAAGATCGGAGCTCGTCTTGACCTTTGCGGTCGTCCAGTTTCCGACGCTGTCATAGCGTCCCCACACCAAATCCGGGAGCAGTGGCTTCCACTTCGTCGCATCCGATCCAGTGGGCATCATGTCGATGTTCATATCGAATGCGCTGCTGGGAACAGGGCTGAATTCGCCCGTCGGATCGTCATCGGAATTTTGATAGGTCTGGCGTTCCTCAATGCAGCCATCCCACACGATCGTGGCTGTCTGACCGTAGGGACCGACAGGCGCAGTAATACCGGCGTTCCAACTCGTTCCGCCTGCCTTCAGCCCTCCCACGTTGAAGGCGATTTGGTTGTATTCGTAATTCTTGAATCCTGTTGTATCGCTGCGCTGATAATTCCGCTTGAGATAGCCACTGATGTACCGGCGTTGGATCTGACATTTGCCTGCGACCATCACGCCCTGATAATTATAGTAACGGCCGTCCTGATTGGTTGACCAGCTCACAACACGGGTCTCGCCGTTGCCGGTGGAGCTTTGATTGTAAGGGGCACTCTCTGTGCCCACCATTTCAATAGAATCGGCAGGTATCTTTCCGGTGCAACTGCTCCCTCCCGCGCTTCCGAAATTTTCCCACGCGCTCCAATTCATATTATACGGAACTTGCTCGGTGGAAGAAACCTGAGCCTGCCCTTCCTTAAAGCCATCAACATCGGTATCTCCGGCTGTCTTGGCCTTCCGTGACTGATAGAACGCTGTATCGACCATCCATTCGTTGCGTAGCAAACGACCCACATTCACATTGGACGAATAGGGCACAAAGCCAAAGCGGAGTTGAACATCATTGTTTCGATTGCCCGTCGGGTTGCTGCCGCAATTCGCTGTCGTATCGACCTTCGCCAACGCCTCATAGAAGCACTTGACCGCAACTTTTAGGCCATTGATTTTCGTGTCACCGTCGCCCGGATTGACCGAAGCCATCGAGCCTGTGGTGTCGAGCACAAACATGACATCGGTGTTGGGAATGCGCATTTCTGCGTCGCACGTCACTTCGATCGTCTTCGATGACTGACCGAAAATCACCATGATCGTCATGGGGAGAGAAACAGAGGCGGTCCCGGTAACCTTCCCTTGGTTTTCCGAAAAGGTCTTCATCAGACCGCCCGATCCGTAGGCACCGGGCACGTAGTTGATGTTGAAGATGCCCTCTGCGGTACTGCGTGCCTTCTCATTGCTGGCATTCCATGCGCCGCCCGCCATCTGCTTGCGGCCTGCAAGGGCGCCAGCATCGCAGGCATGCTGCAAGCGAGTTTTCACCAGATAGATACGCGCCATATCGACGCCGCCGCCGATAAACCCCAGCAGCGGAATAAAGCCAGCCGCGACCATCACGAGCACGTTACCCGCTTGGTTGTCGCGCAACCGCGTTAGAAACCCCATGGAACTCCCTCCAGTAGATTTATCAATGGCGGAGGAAGGTTGATATCAAATTAAGTATCTGAAAAATCGTCGTAACGTAGATTAAGAATGGAATCGCTTCTGCCAAAACCGGGTTCCGACGCTATCTCGATCGCTTAATATTCCGTAAGCGCGACCAAGTGGAATCCCCGCCTCTTTTCACTCGGAATACCGATCCACTAGCCGCGCTGCGCGGGGCCTCATTCCATAATGCTGCCCATGTGAGAGATGCGCAGGTCTGTCGGCTGTTCACGCCACCCGCTGGTCGTCGACGCGCTTCACGCCTCGAGCCTTGGTCGGCGGCAGTGGCTTGATCACCGACTACTCGAGATCCGCCGAATCGAACCGCGCCACCCCGTTCTCCATCGGAGAGCTGAAGCCGATCATAGATACTTTAGAAATCAGATTTATGGGTATCTGGCCTTGAGTAGAAAGCTCGTCCTAAGCCTACGTATTTAAAGGTTTCAACGCGCGCTATTTAGCCAAAATCTGGGATCAAGGATCTCAAGACGAAACCACTGCGCTGTTCCATGAATCACCGTTAATGGACCAAATTCGCGTTCAAATCGTTTCTGAAACAACCGGCTCTTTGGAGCGCAACAGTTTGAGGGCGATATGCAGAATCTGGCTTTGGATGAGAACACGGCCACCATTTCCGTCGGGATAGCGGATCTGGACAATATTCTGGGAGGTGGCTTGACGGCCAATCGCGCATATCTGCTGGAGGGTACGCCCGGAAGCGGAAAGACCACTATCGCTCTTCAATTTCTTCTCGAAGGAGCGCAAAATGGCGAACGCGGTCTATATATAACCCTTTCGGAAACTTCAGCCGAGCTCAAGGAGGTTGCTCGCAGCCACAATTGGAGTCTGGATGACATCGAGCTGTTCGAACTCGTCAGCGGCGATGGCTTGGACCCGGAAGCTGAGCAGTCGATCCTTGAGCCATCAGAGGTTGAACTTGGCGAGACGATTCAGGGTGTGATGGAGTGCGTCGACCGCCTTCGACCCGTGCGGGTCGTGTTCGATAGCCTGTCTGAAATGCGTTTGCTGGCGCAAAATTCGCTGCGTTATCGTCGGCAAATTCTTGCTTTGAAGCAGTATTTTTCGTTGCGCAAATGCACCGTGCTCATGCTGGACGACCGCAGTTCGGACCCCAATGATTTGCAGTTGCATAGCATCGCTCATGGCGTAATTACACTTGAACAGGCGGCACAGGAATATGGTACGGAGCGCCGACGCCTTCGTGTCGTTAAAATGCGCGGTGTAAAATATCGCGGCGGCTATCATGATTTCATCATCGAAACGGGCGGCGTCGCGGTGTTCCCGCGGCTGGTCGCATCTGAGCATCACGCCGATTATGTCGAAGAACTGGTTTCGACCGGCTTGGAGCGCCTGGACCAAATGCTCGGTGGTGGCATATCGATCGGCACCAATCTCCTGTTCAACGGTCCCTCCGGAGTAGGCAAGACCAGTACTGCGGTGCAGTGTGGTCTGAGCGCCATCGCACGCGGCGAGAAGGCTGCCTATTTTCTATTTGATGAGGGACGGGCGACCATGCTGACACGTGCGCGTGCTATGGGCATGGATTTGCAGCCCCACCTAGACAGCGGGGCGTTGACCGTCACTCAGATTGATCCCGCGGAACTTTCACCTGGTGAGTTTGCCAGTTGGGTGCGCAAAGCCGTTGAAGAGGATGGTATTCGCTTCGTTGTGATTGACAGCCTGAATGCCTTTTTGCAGGCGATGCCGGGTGAGAAGTATTTGGTCCTGCAAATGCATGAAATGCTGAGCTATTTGAACCAGCAAGGGGTCATAACTGTGCTTATTCTGGGGCAGCACGGCATCATCGGCGACGTGCGTTCGGATGTGGATCTGAGCTACCTCTCCGACACCATTCTGCTTTTTCGCTACTTTGAAGCGAAGGGGGAAATGTTGAAGGCAGTATCCGTAGCGAAAAGCCGCACAACGCCCCACGAGGCGAGTATTCGCGAATACCGGCTTGGCCGCACGGGTATAACAATTGGTGAACCACTTAGGGATTTCGAGGGAGTTTTGACAGGTTTGCCAGCGTATCGCGGCGCGACACCGCTGCTTGCCGCAGAACCTGCGGCCAGCGGAACCTGACGATGGAAGAGCGCATACTGCTCCTCGCGCTTAGGGGACGTGACGCCGCCGTTATTGAAACGCTTCTATCGAAGCAGGGATATGGCAGTTCGGTCTGCCCCAGCACGGGCTTTCTAGCCGAACAGCTTGCCGGCGGTGCCGCGACGGCAATTATCACAGAAGAATCGCTTGCCGGTGCAGACCGACATGATCTGGATGCTTGGGTAGCGCAGCAGCCACCATGGTCCGACTTTCCATTCATCCTCCTTGCCACGCGGCGTTCGGGTCATCGTCCACGGGAAGCCATGCGGGTTCTTGAACGACTGGGCAATGTCGTCGTGCTAGAACGCCCAATCCACAGCGAAACATTGGGCAGTGCTGTCCATTCTGCCATGCGGGTACGCCGCAGGCAGTATGAAGCACGTGAGCGGCTCGGAGCCCTTCAAACTGCCGAGGAACGTCTAACCCATCTCAACGCAAATCTGGAAATGAGGATAGCAGAGCGAACAAGCGAACTTTCGCGGGCCAACAATATGTTGATGGAGGAGGTCGCCGAGCGTGAGCGAGCCCAGACCGCGCTGGTTCAGTCGCAAAAAATGGAGGCTGTGGGGCAGCTGACCGGCGGCATTGCACATGATTTCAACAATCTTCTAACTGTCATCTCAGGAAATTTGGAGTTGATCGAACGACGTTCTCAGGACGACAGGGTTTTGAAACATACACGTTTTGCGGCCGAAGCTACCGATCGGGCCGCCAAGCTTACACATCAACTTCTTGCATTTTCGCGCACACAACAATTGGCGCTAGCTCCCTTAAATTTGAATGCTTTGGTGAATGGGATGGACGATCTCCTAGCGCGGACGATCGGCCCCCGGATCGATCAGCGACGGATGTTAGCGCCAAGCCAGCCATGGGTGATTGCGGATGCCCATCAACTGGAATTGGCCGTCCTGAACCTCGCTATTAATGCGCGTGACGCGATGCCGGATGGCGGCGTACTCACGATCGAAACTGATGTGGGCGAACATAGGCCGGACGAACTTAAAGAAGGAAGTTACGGTCTTATTCGAGTCCACGACAATGGCACGGGCATCCCCCAAAGCCAAATTTCAAAGGTTTTCGACCCTTTTTATACAACCAAGCCGCTCGGTCAGGGCACGGGCCTTGGCCTTAGTCAAGTATTCGGGATCGCAAGGCAATCTGGCGGATTTGCACAGATTGACAGTATTGAACACGAAGGAACGACCGTCAGCATATGGCTTCCGCTCACTATCGCACCTGCACATGAGGATGGTTCTACCACAAAAATTTTGGCTTTGAGCTTGGCAGATAAAAATCTTAGCGTGCTAGTGGTCGATGACGACGAAGGCGTTAGGCGCTTCGTGGTCGAAAGTCTCGAGGTGCTCGGGTGCCACGTCAGGCAAGCCGCCTCGGGCAAAGAGGCTGTAGCACAGCTCGCAACCGAAATTCCGGGCGTGATGATCGTGGATTTCGCCATGCCCGGCATGAGCGGCCTCGAGGTTGCAGAAAACGCGCACAGGATTGCGCCACACTTGCCTATTATCATGGCAACCGGCTATGCAGAGGAGCGCGCTTCAGCCGACAAGAGCTTAGTTAGGCATGTCTTGCGGAAGCCGTTCAAGGTTGATGAGCTTGCGAGCGTATTGCGAACGATATTGACCGAAGTAGTCTAAGCGGAACGTCCGCTCGGGGAGAAGCAAAATTGGCACCTGAGCGGCAAGGAAGGGTCGCCTGCTGCCGGGCTTACAGAAGATCTCACTTCTTCTCCAACGAAGCGATTGTCGCCTGACGGGCGATTAGCTGCCAGCCCGCGCTTCGCTTTGCCCAGATGTCGGTGAATGGCCGCATAACCTGCTTGCCAGCGCCTGGACCCTTGATCGGGATCATCGTGTCATATCCCATAACGATCGTCACCTCCGGTTTATCACCAACGAAGGTGATGTACTTATGGAAGTCCCTATAATCGAGAAAGTCTCGCTCCATGACGCGAATCACATCCTCGCGTCCGATCACGGTGTTGTTTGGCGAATTGACGACGAAATCTTCGGCCCAAACGGTCCTAACACCTGCAGCGTCATGAGCCATCATGGCTTGTCCCAGTCTTCCGTAAGCTGCGCCGATCGCCGTCGGCATCCGAACGCCGGGGGCAAGTTGCGCAAGTGCGGGCACCAAAGAGCGCCCCAAGCAATACGATTTTGTTGAGCATGCACTTCCTCCTCGACTGAAGTGTCCCTGCATATATTGCTTCGAATTGTTGCCGCGGGCAACGGCGAGTTCTCGGGCGCTTTCTGTATCATCCGCTCGGCCAGCACAATCGGCAGCTTTCTTCAGAAGGGGCTGCTCGCCGAGGCGGTGCCGAATGACTGGGTCTGGTCGCGACCTGGCGGTTAGCGGACGGACCGCACCTAGGAACGAAAAATTGGCGGCTGAATGGCGACAAAGGGTCGAACTGCGTCAGGCAACACGCCAATAAGCTGCGGGAGAAAAAATAATTCCGCTGCGCAGTGACTGATCCAGCGCCTTGACCGAATAAGGGTTGATGCGTTCGGACTTCCTTGCGAGATTAATCTCCAAATCATCGTCCGATGCGGCACGGGTGGCACGCGATCGACCATCGCTGACGGCGCCTGATGACTGGAGTTGCCTGATGGCCGCCGCGCAGAACGGACATGGCGGCGCCTATCGCCGCCTGCTGGCCGAAGTCTCGACCTGGCTGACCCGCTACTTTCAAAGGCGCCTGCCGCCCGGAGAGGTCGATGACGCCGTGCAGGAGACGCTGCTCGCCATTCATCGGCGGCGTCATACCTATGATCCGCAATTTCCTCTCGGTCCGTGGCTGGCGGCGATCGCCAAGCATAAATGGGTCGATCAACTTCGCAGTCTGGGACGCCGTCCCTTCGACGAATTGCCAGAGAGTCTGTCGGTAGGCGACCATGAAGCGTCCGTCGTAAGCAGCTCGGTGCTCGCCAGTCTGCTCGAAGAACTCCGCCCGGCACAGGCACAGGCGATCCTGCTGGTCAAGGTGCAGGGCTACACTATCGAGGATGCATCAGGAGAGACGGGCCTGTCTCCCTCCGCCATCAAGATGAACATCCACCGCGGGCTCGCACGCCTGACGGCATTCATAGAGAAGTCAGCCGATGTCGAATGATCGCCTGATCCTGGATATATCCGCCAATCTCGCGCCCGTGCGGCGCAGACATATGCTGCGCGAAGCCGGGCTGGTCGCAGCGCTTGGCGTGATTGAACTCGCGCTCTTCCTTGGGCTGGGCCTGATGCGTCCGGACATGAGCCATATGGGCCATTCCCCATTTCTTATGTGGAGGGTGGGAAGTCTCGCCATTCTCGCCGCGCTCGCCTGCACGGTCGCGATCCGGTCTTTTTCGCCCACCGCGCGTCCTCGACAGGGCGTGCTGCTCGCCTGTGCTCTGGCGGTCGTCGCTGGCGTCGGCGGCATGTTTGTCGCACCCGCAGGGGTGAGCGGGCAGACAGTGTTCGAGCGCCTCGATCCGGCGCACGGCATCGCCTGCTCGGCCGCGATCTTCATGCTGTCGCTGCCGGTCGTAGCGATGCTGGGCGCGCTCATGCGGCGCGCAGCGCCGACGCAGCCCAGGCTCAGCGCGATCGCATCGGGCATCGCAGCCGGCAGCGTCGGCGCGCTCGTCTTCGCCTTTTGTTGCCCCTTCAACGATCCGCTCTATGTCGTGGTCTGGTATTCCATCGGATGCGCTGCCGTGGCCGGTGTGGCGCGATGGTGCCTGCCAAAAGGCTTCCGCCTGTAGCTTCTCCCCTGCGCCTGTCCTGAACCGGCTGCGCCACAACTGACCTCCACCAACCACCGTCTTACCCGATTTCGGGATCGGAGACGCGTGCCTTCATCACAAGAAAGGAATTCATCATGACGACCCCCGCAAAGGCGCAAGGCCCGAACAAGGATTGGCTCAAGACCTATTATTATCTGCGCTTCGCGGTTTCCGCGGTCTGGGTTGCGCTGGCCTTCACCGTTGGCAAGACCATGCCGTCGCTGGCGGCCGTCATGATGGTCGCTTACCCGGCATGGGATGCCATCGCGAACTATCTGGATGCCGGCCGGAGCGGCGGTCTGGGTCAGAACAAGAGCCAGATGTTGAACTTCGTCGTCAGCATCGTGACGGCAGTCGCCGTCGCGTCCACCATCGGGCACGGTATGCACGAAGTGCTCAAGGTCTTCGGTATCTGGGCGTCCCTGTCCGGACTGTTCCAGCTCATCACTGGCGTGAAGCGCTGGAAGTCCTATGGTGCGCAATGGGCGATGATCCTTAGCGGCGCGCAATCCGTCTTCGCGGGCCTGTTCATGCTGAAACAGGCGTCCGGCTCGCAACCCGTCGGCATCACCAACATCGCACCCTATGCAGCGTTCGGTGCCTTCTACTTCGCGGTCTCGGCCATATCGCTGACCGTCGGCGACGCCCGTCGCCGCTCGAAGGCCCCCGCAGTCTGACGACGCCCATCACTACAACTTCTCGCGGCGGGCAAGCGGGAACACAGCCCGGTTAGCAGACCGTCCGCCCCTGGGAGCGAAAAAATGCTCTTTGAACGGCTGGGAAGGGTCGAAAACACGGACTGCCTTTTATCCCACAACGTCCTGCCACTCGCGCCAGCCAGATCATGATAGTTGCGATGGGCCGCCTCATAGCTATCAATGATTTCGGGTGCATGGCACGAAGTCAGGTACATCTTCGTTTCGGTTTTTTCGCCGCCTAGCAACAGGAAGTTCGAGATGCCCCTAATCATCAACGGATCCGCAGCACCGCTCCCTGACGACCCGCGAATGTCGCTCCTCGATGTCTTGCGCGAGCAACTCCACCTGTCTGGCACGAAGAAGGGCTGTAATCAGGGCGCGTGCGGTGCATGCACGGTGCTCGTAGACGGAGATCGCATCCTGTCCTGCCTTGCCTTGGCAGTCCAATATGACGGTCGGCAGATCACGACGATTGAGGGGCTGGAGAAGGACGGCGTCCTCCATCCCCTGCAACAGGCCTTCATCGAGCATGACGGGTTCCAGTGCGGCTATTGCACACCCGGCCAGATTTGTTCGGCGATCGGCATGGTCGCTGAGGCAAAGCGCGGTCTGCCGAGCCATGTCAGCGCCGATTTGGCAGGAGAGGTGGTGCTGACGCGAGAGGAACTGCAGGAACGTATGAGTGGCAATCTGTGTCGTTGCGGCGCGCATAACGGGATCATCGATGCGATCAGCGAAACCGTAGCGACGGAGATGCTGGCATGACCCCTTTCCAATATTCTCGCGCGGCGGATACCGCCGAGGCGCTGCGGCTGGGATCCGGCGACGCTTCCACCTATCTGGGCGGCGGCACCAACATTGTGGACCTGATGCGCGAAACAGTGACTCGACCAGACCGGCTGGTCGACGTCTCAGGCCTGTCATGCGCGATCGAGGAGACCGGCGACGGCGGGCTGCTTATTGGGGCTGGCGTACGCAATACGGCGCTCGCCGAACATCAGGCATTACGGTGCCGTTATCCAATGTTGAGCCGCGCCATACTGTCAGGCGCATCAGCCCAGATTCGCAATATGGCCACCGTCGGCGGCAACCTGCTCCAGCGTACTCGCTGCACCTATTTCTACGACACGGACGGGTCGCGCTGCAACAAACGCGCGCCGGGTTCGGGGTGCGATGCGATTGGTGGGTTCAACCGCAACCATGCGATCCTAGGTGCGTCATCCGCGTGCGTCGCGACCCACCCATCGGACATGTGCGTGGCACTGGCCGCGTTGGACGCAACTGTCCTTCTGCAGGGCGCGGCCAACACCCGAACCTTACCTTTTACCGACCTTCATTCCCTGCCGGGTGATCATCCGGAAATCGAAACGGTGCTGCAACCGGGCGAACTCATCACCGCCATTGCCCTCCCGCCGCTGCCCTTCGCCGCCCAATCGACCTATCGCAAGGTACGTGACCGGTCGAGCTATGCCTTTGCATTGGTGTCGGTCGCCGCCGCGCTCTATCTGGAGGACGGCCAGATACGGGATGTGCGGATCGCACTGGGCGGCGTGGCGCACAAACCGTGGCGCGCGTACAAGGCCGAGGCGCTGTTGCGCGGCGTTCCGGCCAGCACGCGGGCATTTCATGATGCGGCGGTCGCCGAAATGGCAGATGCCCGACCGCTCAATGACAATGGCTTCAAGATTGATCTGACCATACGCACTCTCGTCGCCGTGCTCGGCGACCTGGCAGGAGCCACGACATGAGCATCATCGATTCCGCCAAAGCCACCGCGCAGACCGTGATCCAGGGGGCAATGCGCAAGCTGGTGCCGCTCGCGCCCGACAGCTGGATTCCGGGCGGCATTCCCGACCCTCTGATCGCCCGCAAACATGGGCTGATCGGTACGCCGGTCTCTCGCCTGGATGGCCCGCTCAAGGTGCAGGGCGCCGCCCGCTTTGCTGCCGAGGTTGTTGTCACGGACATGGTCTATGCCGCACTCGCTTTTGCAACGATACCGCGCGGGCGGATCGCGACGCTCGACACCAGCGCCGCAGCGGCTGCCCCCGGCGTCGTGCTGGTGATGGACCATCGCAACGCACCGCGGATGAACACACCCGCCCTGTTCGGTTCCTCACCAACGGCGGTAGGGCCAGCGGACCTGCCGATCCTGCAGGACGACCGCATCCACTGGAACGGGCAGCCGATTGCAGTGGTGCTTGCGGAGACGCAGGAGCAGGCCGACCACGCCAAGTCACTGATCGTCGTCAGCTACACGGCGGAGTCGGCGACCACAGCGTTCGAAGCCGCGAAGGCCGCCGGATTGGCGCCGGGCCTGTTCATGGGGCAGCCGCTACGCAACGAGATCGGCGATGCCGAGGCGGCGCTCGCCGCTGCGCCTAACAAGGTCGATCATGTCTATCGCACGCCCCGGCACAGCCACAACCCGATCGAACCGCATGCCGCCACGATCCTTTGGGAGGGAGACATGCTGGTCATCCATGACACGACCCAGATGGTGACGTCCGAGGCACAGACGATCGCAGATGTGTTTGACCTTAAGGCCGAACAGGTGCGTATCCTCTCACCCTATGTCGGCGGCGGCTTCGGCTGCAAGGGGTTGTGGGACCATCAGATCATCGGTGCCGCCGCAGCAAAGCTGGCCGGACGCCCTGTGCGCATCACTCTGTCGCGTGAGGGCGTGTACCGCGTCGTGGGCGGCCGCACGCTGACGGAGCAACGCGTCGCGATCGGTGCCGAAGCAGATGGCCGCTTCACCGCGATCATCCACAGCGGCACAGTGGCGATGACACCCCACAACAATATGCCGGAACCCGTCATCCTGGGCACGCGGGCGGCTTATGCGGCGGACAGTTTCAGCTTGTCGGTCGCGACAGTCACAATGAACATGCTGGCCAACACTTTCATGCGCGCGCCAGGCGAGGCTGTCGGCACGTTCGCGCTTGAATCCGCGATCGACGAACTGGCGGTGGAACTGGGCATCGATCCGATCGACCTGCGCATCCGCAACGAGCCTCAGAAGGACCCGACGTCGGGCCTGCCCTTCTCTTCGCGTCATATAACCGAGGCGTGGCGATCGGGCGCCGAGCGTTTCGGCTGGAGCAAGCGTAGTGCCATACCGGGCACTCGGCGCGAAGGTGAATGGCTGATCGGCATGGGCTGCGCTACCGGCACCTATCCTTATTACCGCATGCCCGGCGCGGCAGCGCGGATCACGCTGACCAGCGAAAGTCGCGCAATTGTCGAGGTCGCCGCCCATGAAATGGGCATGGGAACATCGACGACCACCGCGATGGTCGCGGCCGAGCGGCTCGGCCTGCCAATGGATCGGATCGAGGTCCGCTACGGCGATTCGATCATCCCCGGCGCCATCATGGCTGGCGGGTCGCAGCAGACCGCAGCGATCGGTGGTGCGGTAATCGCTGCCTATAATGCGCTCGTTGCAGAACTGCTCAAGCTTGCGGGCAATGATTCGCCCCTCGCCGGCCTGTCGCCCGCCGACGTCGGAAGCGACAATGGTGGCCTTGCCAAGATTGACGAACCCACCCGGCGCGAAAGCTATGCCTCGATCCTCTCGCGCGCCCAGCAGGACAGCGTTGTGGCAGCCGAACAGGCGTCTCAGCCGCTGGAGCTCATGCACTGGTCGATGCACTCGCACAGCGCAGTCTTTTGTGAAGTCGGGGTGAACATCGTGACCGCCGAGCCGCGCATTCGCCGCATCCTGGGCTCCTTCGACTGCGGCCGCATCCTCAACCCCAAGACCGCCCGCAGCCAGTTCCGGGGCGGCATCATTATGGGGCTTGGCATGGCGCTGATGGAGGAAACGCAGTTCGACGAGCGCAACGGACGGATCATGAACCCCAGTCTCGCCGAATATCATATGCCCGTGCATATGGACGTGCCCGACATCGACGTGATGTGGACGGACATTGCCGACCCGCATACGCCGATGGGAGCGCATGGCATCGGTGAGATCGGGATAACCGGCGTCGCTGCGGCGGTGGCGAACGCTATCTACAATGCGACGGGCAAACGCGTACGCGATCTGCCGATAACGCTGGACAAGCTGCTGTGAAATCTGTCTGGCGCCAGTCGTTTTGTTGACGGCTCTAACATGTCCTTATTTGGCGCAACCGGTCGTTCTTACGTCAATTTCGGAACGACCTGAGCTGGTTGAGTGCTGCCGCTGCCGGCGGCTAGCGCCTCAAGAAGGGTCGCCTAGGCTGCCAATCGGTCACTAGAATTCGCCTTCATTCCGCAAAAGTTGGTGTCCGGCTTGGCTCCTCTTGCGGAGGCCTGATCGGGTGGCACGAGCGTTTTGAGGGGTGGCGAGTGGAGTGTCCGCACTTTGCAAATCCAGCCCCTATTTGTTCAATTCCTTGATCGTCGCGCTGCGAGAGGCCAGTGTCGAGCAATTGCATCAGACGGTGGGGCATTGATGGCAAAGAGCATTATATACGGAGTAGCTGTGATTGCGGCACTGATGGCACGGCCAACTGCAGCAGCGCCAGCGCCCATTGCCATGAGCGAGACTGAAGAACTCGCTCCTGCCCTGCCGCCAATCTTGGCTGCGCGTGAAAGGGCGGCGGTTGAGAATCGCATTCTGGCCGAGCGGCTCAATACGATCGTTCCTGCGATCATGCGCGAGGCGGGCATCGATCTTTGGCTGCTGGTGGCGCGCGAGTATTTTGAAGAACCGGTGGTCGCTTCAATGCTTGATGCGGAGAATATGCACGCGCGACGCCGCACTATCCTGATTTTCCACGATCCAGGTGATGGCAAACCGATTGAGCGGCTGACTGTCAGCCGCTATGGGCTGGGCGGCCTGTTCGCGCCGACTTGGGACCCGGAAAGGCAACCCGATCAATGGCAGGCGGCTGCCGATATCGTCGCTGCGCGAGACCCCGACAGAATTGCGGTCAATATCTCGGATCTCTACCAGTTCGCCGATGGCATGACTGTCAGCCAGTACAACCAGTTCATCGCTGCGCTGCCTGTGGCTATGCGCCAGCGGATTGTCAGCGGGGAAGGGCTCGCGATCCGCTGGCTCGAGACCCGCACATCGGCTGAGATGGACCTCTACCCCGGCATCCTGCGCACTGCTCACGCTATAATCGGCGAAGCCTTTTCTCGGTCAGTCATCACACCCAGCGTGACGACCGCCGAGCAGGTGCAGTGGTGGTACCGTGACCGCCTGTTGCAGCTCGGCCTTAAACCGTGGTTCCACCCTTCTGTGGCGATCCAGCGCGAGGGCGTGAAAGGCATGCTCGAAGGGACCGAAGTGATCCAACCCGGCGATCTGTTGTGGACCGATTTCGGGATTACTTACCTGCGGCTTAATACGGATACGCAGCACCTCGCCTATGTCTTGAAACTCGGTGAGACCGATGCGCCGGTCGGTCTCAGGCAGGGGCTGGCTAACAGTAACCGGGTACAGGATATCCTCACGCACCATTTCGAGGTGGGCCGCAGCGGCAACATGGTACTGGACCTGGCGCGGGCAGAGGCCAAGGCAGCAGGTCTTGATCCATCGATATATTCCCATCCGATCGGTCTGCATGGCCACGGTGCCGGTCCTTCCATCGGTTTCTGGGATAACCAGAACGCCGACCCGCGTGGCAACGCACAAATCCATGCCAACACCGCATGGTCAATCGAGCTGACATCATATGCGGCGGTGCCTGAATGGGGTGGCCAGCGGATCGATTTCCGGGCTGAAGAGGACGTATTCTTCGATGGCAGAAAAGTGCGTTACATCGATGGACGACAGACCAGACTGACTTTGATCCCATCCGCGCCGTGAAGTTTGGCACTAAGCTTCATCAAGCGCGAGTGCCGCGAATGTAGCAACGTGAATGAGCCTATCTCGCCTCAAGATGCGGCAGCTTTCGGGGTTGGCGGCGGCAATGCTGAACGGCGAGAATAAGAGTGCGTTGCAATCGTCCGCTCCATGAGCTCGAACGGCAGCTTCTTTCAAGATTTGACGTTCAACACCGCAAGCTTTTATGACCGAATCTGGCCAACAACCGCCGGAATAGCGGACGTTCTGGAAGTGGGCCCCGAAAATCAGCGTCTGAACGTCTTATATGGGTCGACATCGGTAGACGGGACCTGGGACTTACCGGGCATTCACTTGTGAGTTTTCAGGCAGCTTCTCCGCCAGTACCCGACACCCAGCCGTCGTCCGACTGAACACGCATAGTGGCGACTGCTGGGCCGTTTGTCGCATGGTAGGTTCTCGGAGATCAGTCTGGGTCAGCGGACATGCGAATAGCCAAAATACGAAGCCCGTTGCCACCCCACTCTCAGTCTCTCACGCCAGCTAGCCAGCTGCTCGATGTTCATATGGAGGTCTTCAGCGCTGATTGGGCACCTCTCGTCAGAACCCATTCGCCTTTTCGCAACACCTCCGCAGTAGTTCAAGGGCGTGACGCCGCTGCACATCACTCTTCCCAATGGTCACAAGACTAGGCTGCTTGACACGGGCGGACCAGACAGCACTCTGGTGCTTGTGCATGGTCTGGGCAACTCGCTCGAAATTTGGGACCGCGTCCTACCGCAGCTGGCGCAATCCTTCCGTGTGATTGCGTTCGATCTGCCGGGCTTCGGCGAAGCATCGCGGCCGGATGCGGCCTATGATGGGCCATTTTTCGCCGCACAGATCGTCGCATTGCTCGATGCGCTGGGCATTAAGCGCACGACATTGGTCGGCAATTCGCTCGGCGCGAGCGCTATTTTGCATATGTCGGCGATCGCGCCGCACCGCATCGAGCGTGCCGTGCTCGCGGCACCCGGAGGCATAGGTCAACGGACGAACATTTTGATGCGCGCGGCGGCGCTGCCGCTGATCGGCGGGTGGCTGGCGCGACCGACACCGGCCAACAATCGCATTACGCTGAAACTCGCGCTGCATGACCACAAACATCTTACGGCCGATCTCGTCGCGGCTTTCGAGCGCTATGGATCCCGGCCGAACAGCACGCGTGCCTTCGTGCGCAGTCTGCAGACGGGCGTCACGCTGCGCGGCAGCCGCGACAGCGCGCAGATCCGCGCGCTCGCCGCCGCGTTCCAGCCCCCGCGCTCGTCATGTGGGGGCGGCAGGACCGGGTGTTTCCCGTGCAGTACGCCGAAGAGGCCGCGCAGCTTATTTCCGACGCGCAGTTGACGCTCATCGATGCCTGTGGACATTATCCGCAGTGGGAACAGCCCGAGGCGTTCGTGGCGGCGGTCGAGGCATTTGCACAATGAGAAAGCGAAGCGTTTTCGCCGGGATCGGGGTCCTGCTGCTTGGCGGTGCCGCTCTGCTATGGGTGGCATCGGTACCCGTGGCGGAGTCGCGGTCGCGCCCGCAGGTAGCAGCGTCCGCAAGTGCGCAGGTGCGCGGCGCGGCAGCCTTTGCCGGCGCTGGGTTCGGCGGGATCAGCACCGATGCGCTTGCGAGCAACGCGGTGCCCTGGCGGATCGTTGCGGCAGCGCTTCTGCTGGAAGAACGGCGACGCAACCCGTCGGTTCCGGTTTCCAGCGCGACGGTCGATGGGGTACTCGGCCGCTTCGGCTTCCTGCCGCGCGCACAGATCATGAACTGGCCCGCAGGTGCCGCACAGTCTGCATCGTTGCTCCCGCTGGGCATGACGTTTGGTGACATTGCGCCGGTCGGCGGCGCGAAAGTACGGGTCGCCAATCTCGGGTGTGCGGCGTGCCATGCCGGGGTCACATATGCCGCAGACGGCACCCCACAAGCACAGCGCGCAATGCTCGGAATGCCAAACACGTCCATCAATCTGGAAGCGTACACCCTTGCCGTGTTCAACGCCTTGCGCGCACAGATCGACGCCCCCGACCTGATTGGAACGGCACAGACCATTTTTCCCGAAATGGACTGGCGTGAGCGCATGAGTCTGCGGCTGATTGTCATGCCGCTCGCGCGTCAGCGTCTGGCCGCGCTTGCCGGCAAAGACCGCCCACTGCCTTTCACTAATGGCGCGCCGGGTAGCACCAACGGCGTTGCGGCGCTAAAACTGGCGCTGCACACCCCGTTCATTGATGGCGGCCGGGGAGACGCAGGCGTCGTGTCGGTGCCGGACCTCGGCAGCAGAACCTGGCGATCAAGCCTCCTGGTGGACGGCATTTATGCGGTACCGGGTGCATCGCATGCGCCAACGACATCGCCTCCCGACGCGGCAAGGCTGCGCGCGCTTGCTGCGATCACAACCTTCTTCACAGTCCCCAGTATGGGGGTGCACCCAGACAAGGCACGTTCAAGTCTGCCCGATGCAGAAGCGATCATGGCGTTTCTGGGCACCTATCGTGCGCAGCGCTTTCCAGGAACGATTGATCGCGCGGCAGCAGAACGGGGACGGCTGCTCTACGAGCGCCACTGTGCCGCCTGCCACGGTAGCTACGATGCGAACCTAGAAGCGCCGAATCTGACGAGCTTTCCCAACTGGCGCGGCGATGTCGGCACCGATGCTCTCCGCGCGACGAATTTCGATGGGCCGCTGGCAGCGGCGGTTGCCAAATCACCCTATCGCGACATCATCGCGGTGCGGCGAGGTGGGGGCTATGTCGCACCGCCACTGAGCGGCCTGTGGGCCTCTGCCCCTTATCTCCACAACGGCTCGGTGCCCACTCTGGCAGACCTCCTGAGCCCTTCCTCCCGGCCGCGCCGCTTCATGGTTGGCGGGCATAGGCTCGACTTTGAGAGGGTTGGTCTGCGACTGGCGGCGGATGGCAGCTATCCGGGCGGCTATCGGCCATTTTCTGCGCCTGGCTGGATCGACACGGCAACACTCGGGCGCGGCGCCGGTGGACACCGCCAGGGGGAAACGTTCAGCGCAGACGAGAAGCGTGCGCTGATCGAATATCTCAAGCTGTTGTAGATACAAGGATCTCGCCGATAGGGAGGCGCGCGCGTGGCGCGGTTCGTCCGGCAGGGCGCCGACCGATCCGGAAGGCGTTGACCAAGCGATGCCCTGCAGGAACGCGTCCCACTTCGCTTGCCCAGGCGTTGGCCTCTGCATCGTCGGCAAGCGCGGCGAGTACTGCCGCACCGAAGCCCGCTGCCTCTATCCGCAGCCATAGCCGATAGAAATGCGCGCCGCTCGTAAACGGCGCTTCGCCATCGAAGCGGTGAAACAACACGATGGCGGTGTCCTTTGCGATCCTGCTCCCTTCTGCAAGCAGAGGTTTGGCAAGACCGGCGCTGGCAAGTGGCGAGAAGAGGTGGCCGAGGACAAGGCCCGCGCCCGTGGCCTCCATCCTGCCCATCGCCATCGCCGCGGCATTCAGGCCGTCGCGTGACCAGTTCGGGTCGCGACGTGACAGGCGCATCCATGAGAGCAGCTCGTGGCGGAACCCGTCATCGCGCATGAAGGTCCAGCCCGCTGCATCTAGCTGGCGGCCGGCTTCTAAAAGGAGTTTTGGTGATGCGAGGACGGTCGCATCATCCGCTACCAGGGCACTGGCGGCTTCCCGCGCCGCATCGCCCACCGGCACGAAAGCGCCGCGATGAGAAGCGCGCGATGTGACAATTGCGGCCAGCGGATCAGCCTCGCTTCCAAGCGTGAGGCGAAGGCGTGCAATGGGCCGCAAGCAGCCGATCGCCGGCCAGTCGAGCAACTCCGTATCTACACCGTAGCCAGCCCGGCCGGCGGCCAGTCGAAACCCCTCAGCGGACGCGCCAAGACTGATTAATGCGTCATGCCCGCGCGGGTCTGCGACCGCTAGGCGGCGCGAACCGTCTTCGAATAGCGTCGCGCCATCGGCTTCCACGCGCCAGCGTGCGGGTTGGACGTTGTGTACGCTTGGCGCGAGCGATGCTTCCGCAATGAAGCCCGTGATCTCATCGGCGGTCATGCGACATCCTTGCGAAAGAGGTGCAAGCGCTGCAGCGGCTGGCCGCCGAGTCTCTCCATCTGGCGAAGACTCGCCGCGTTCTTGTCGGCGATCCACGTCACGCCAAGCCGCTCGTATCCTGCGCCTTTGAGCGCATTTATGGTGCGCGCGAGCATCGCCGGCATGACCCCGCGCCCATGCCAGGCCTGAGCGACCGAATAGAAGATGATCACCGCGCGCTTCCGGTTCAGGCGGTAGCGCAGATAGTGAAACGGCGTTGCCACGCCGATCCGCGAGCGCGTTGCCGCGAGGAAGCCATTGAGGTCAGGGATGCAGATGATCGTCCCGATGGGTTCGCCCTTGTGGTGCAACACCGAGGACAGGCGCGGGTCAAGGATAGCAGTCATCTCGCCGGCCTGAAATTCAAACTCCTCCGGCGTGAGCGGCACGAACATGGGATTGATGGCAAAGCCATCGTTGAGCACACGCCGCGCTTCGTCCATCCGTTCCGGGAACACGCGCTTCTCAACGGGCGCGAAGGTGAACCCGTCCGACGGCGTGAAGCCATCCAATGTCTCCACCGTCACTTGCGCCAGATCGATGTCGAAGGTCGTCATCGGGAAGACGGCTTCGAAGCCGTTGGCCTCGAGCAGGTTAGGCAAGTGTGGCGGTCCCACGACCATGTCAGTATAGGCCTGCGCGCCGAACCCGCCCGTCTGGATACCGGCTTGTTGCATCGCCGTGAGATTGAAATTGCCAATTAATTCGGTCTGGCCCTCATCGCGCGCGAAGCCGGTCGCGGCATTCAACAGGGCGGATGCGACCTCATGATCATCGGCGCAGTCGAAGAATCCGAACTGCGCACGGCGGGTTCCGTGCAGGGCATTTGATTGGCCGTGCACGCACGCGATGATTCGGCCCGCCAGTTTCCCGTCTCGCTGAGCTGTCCAGAAGCGATAGGGGTTGCCAAAAGTCCAGAGCGGGTTGCGCGCCGGGTCAAGCATGCGCCGGATGTCGCTCTTCAGCGGTGACACATAGCCGACCGACGTGTCGTAGATCGCGAAAGGCGCTTCGAAAAAGGCATCAACGTCGCCTTCGCTCAGGACAATGTTCATGCTGCGCGCTCGATCAGCCGGGCCAGCACGATCAGCTCGTCACTGGTTCGTGCCGCGGCGAAACTGCCCGCTGATACCGCGAGGAAACGCGGAGGCTGGCTGGCAAGGCGGACAAGGTGCGTGGCGGCATGCGCATCGAGCAGATCGCGCGCAGCATCACGGGCTTCTTCGTCCTGCGTCGCGTCGTTCACAACGTGGTAGCGGCTTAGCGCGGCGATGGCCGAGGCCGGATAATCGGCCAATGCATCCCCATCGATGATCTGCCCGCTTGCCAGCAGCGGATGGCTTGCGAGCAGAGCCTCGGGATCAGACGCATCGGTCATGGCGAATGCATGGACCAGACCGCCGTCACTGATGCGACGCCGCGCAAAGCGCTCGACGAGCAGCGCGAGCGCCGTAAGCGCGATCCCGAAGCCTGTTGCGGCGATGTCGCCCTTCGCCCCAAGCGCTGCCAACCCTCCCCCGCCGAGGCACAGGGCTATATCGGCAAACAGCCGGCGCGGCGCCCCGGCGCTGTCAATCAGCCGCGAAGTTGCCAGCACGAGAAGCAGGACGGCGAGGACGCCGCCGCGCAGCGTAAGCCCGGGGGCGAGTGCCTCGAAATCGGTCAGCGCCAGCGGAATGGTCGCAGCCAGCGCAACGAGGAACGTGTCGGCGGTCGCCCGCTCGGAGCGCGGCAGCCCGCTTCGCCGCTGGGTGATGAGCACAAGCATGATCGCGACGGTGATCGCTTGGAACAGCGCCAGCGAGACAAGCGCGGCAGCGCTCCAGACAATCCCGAAGGTCAGTCCAATCACAGAGAAGCCAAGCGCCCCACCGAGCGCCCAGAGCTTCACTAAGCGCGGCGCGTGGCGACGAGTCAGCTCCTCGACCAGCCGGAGCCCCGCGAGCGGTAGCCAGGCCGCAATCAGCATTATCGCCACAGTTACGAGCCCTGCTGCGAAACCGGCCACCATGCTGCCGATGAGCCGCAGGACGAGCAGCGCAGCCACCAACCTGTAGATCGTCACCAGTTGCCCAGCGACGGGCGAGGCCTGCACCGCATACCCTACGCCCCGCAGCGCAACCAGCACCGCGAGCAGCGCAATCCCAGTCAACAACAAAGGCACGGCGGCCGCGTTCACCCGATCAGCTTTTTCATGAACCGCCGCACCAGCAGTCCCTTGGGCACGGCTAGCAGGGCCGGGAGGGGACGCTCTACGCGTCCGGCATGGGGGTTGAAGAACCAGCCGCGATGGTCGGTTCCGCCGGGGCGACCCAGAATGACGCGCACGGCCTCCTCGGCCATCATCGTTCCCGCCATCGTCACCATCGTCGAGAAAGAGAACCGCGAGCGCTTGCCCGCCGCCACTTCGCCCGCGATGTCGAGGTCGACATATTTGTGCGAGCTGCTGTGCGTCAGCACATAGGCGATTTCCGCCTCGAGGCAGGCGACCCTCATTTCCGGCGTTACCGCGCGCCAATCGACGCCGATAGTCGGATAGTTCAGCCGTTCCTCGAGCCGGGGGGCATCGGGGCCGACCCGGGTCACCGAGGGGAGCGGCGAGGCATAGGCATCGATCACAGTGAGCCCGTGCGCCTTGGCGCGCCGATAGAGATGCACGCCCGCGCCGGCATCATCCATGCCGTTGATGACGACCGTCGTCCTGCTCAGCAGCGTATCGAGCTGATCGGTCCATTCCTCGCCGTGCACTTCGATCCGGGCTTCCGGGTTGATGCGCAATGCCCCATCCCGGGCGGCTTCGGCTTTGGGGCGATCGACGGTTTCGATTGTCGCGAATAATTGCCTGTTGAGGTTCGACACCTCGAACACGTCGATATCGGCAATGACGAAATTACCGACACCAGCGCGCAGCAGGGCCATGAATGCGGCCCCGCCCATTCCGCCAACGCCGGGAATGAAAACGGTCGCGGCACGCAGCTTTGCCTGCTCGGCCTCGGTCACGAAGCCGCGATTGCGTGTTGTCATCTCAACATAATCGAATTCGCTCATGCCACTCGCAGCTTTCCATAGGGTTTTGTGGGATCGAGCCATTGCAGCGTTGGGGCAACGACGGCGGCCAGTCCGACAAACAGAAATTGCACCGCCAGCGCGGGCAGAGCCCCGCGAGGCACCATGCGGGTCACGTACCGCCGCGCAGTCGTGAGATCGAGCTTGCCGATCTGCAGAACATCATCGCCGCGGCCATAATCGAGCGCCACTTCGCAAAAGTCGTTGTAGCGCCGATTGCGGTGCTTGGCGGCCACCGCAAAGGTCTTTTTCAAATTGTCCGATCCGCCAGTGTAGGCATCGGTGATCACCTGCGCATTGATGTCGAATTCGGCATTCTCGCCGACGCCGAAAGCGTGCCGCTCATGCACCATGATCTGATGGGCAAGGTGGCGGTGTGCGAAGCTCTGGGCCGTGCCGCTTTGTGCGGGATAGACGTCGGCAAAAGTCTCGGCAACAAGACCGACGACAGCGGGCACTTGCGTAACGCTGCTGATCCACAAGGGCCGAAGCCCGCGCCGCACGAACAGCGCGAAGCAGGTAAAGCCGTAGAGAACCCAGGAAAGCCCTTCCCCACGCTCGTTCGGATCCACCATGACAAGGCCGAGGTGCAACAAGGCATCGCTTTGCCCCCCGCGCACCACGGGCAGCAACGGCATGGCGTTGAAGGCGACAGGTCGACCGGTGTCGATACGGCGCACGAGCGTGATCACACTGCGCGCCCAAGGGGCGCGGTCCGGCGAGAACAGGCCATAGTCGAGATCTTGCCCGCCAAGGCATGCGCGCACCACCTGAGCGCAATCGGCCACCATCGCTTCGACTTCGTCTGCCGATAACCATGCCCCAGGGCGTTCGATCACTTCAACACTATGTTCGGCATTTGCTCGAAACCGGATACGAAGATGGTCGCCCGATAAAGCTTTAAACAGTGATGTCAGCGCCATTCAAGCGGTGTAGGCGACAATTAGTTACTATTCCACTGCGCCAGCCGATACGCATTCGTGGGGGCTTGGTGGCAAGCCAGTACGAACGGCCGGTTTCAGGCGCGACGATCGCTGCACTACATGATCAGAATTGTGCCGTCTTACCGGCAGGTTCTGTCAGGAGCAGACGTTCGCAGTGGCTGATCTGAAAGACCGGGTTTGGTCGCGTGCTGCCGGACGCGGAACGCCGCGTCGTGGGACTTTGCTGCCGTTCGGACGAACAGGCCGAACGCCTGCTTTAAGAATAAGCGGTCGTTCTACGGCTAGGTGATGGGCACCTCGGGGCCATCAGCCGACAGCGCGCGAGGCAAGATCGGCCGCAGCGTCACGCTTCGCCCGTGCGGCCTTCCGTTCGGAGTAGCGGTCAACGAGATGGTCGGCGTGCGGGCGGGTCAGGATCGTGAACCGGACCAGCTCCTCCATCACGTCGACAATCCGGTCATAATAGCTCGACGGGCGCATGCGGCCGGCTTCGTCGAATTCCTTGAACGCCATCGCCACGCTCGATTGGTTGGGAATGGTGATCATGCGCATCCAGCGGCCGAGCAAGCGCAACGTGTTGACCGCGTTGAACGACTGCGAGCCGCCCGACACCTGCATTACCGCGAGGGTGCGACCTTGGGTCGGGCGCATGCCGCCGAATTCCAGCGGCAGATGGTCGATCTGTGCCTTCATGATGCCGGTGATCTGGCCGTGTCGCTCGGGGCTGCACCAGACCATGCCTTCGGACCATAGCGCATGCTGGCGTAGCTCATGGACGGCGGGATGATCGTCGCCCGTCACCTGATCGGGGAGCGGCAGATCGCTCGGATCAAATATCCGCACCTCCGCGCCGAACAGAATCAGCAGTCGCGCCGCTTCCTCGGCCGCGAGCCGGCTGAACGAGCGTTCGCGCAGCGACCCGTAGAGCAGCAGGATACGCGGCGGCGGCTGATCGTCGCCCATGCCGGCGCCCGGCCGAATAATCGCGATGCTGGGATCAAGCGCGGGCAGATTGTCGGGGTCGGTCAGATCACGAAGGCGAGTCATCCAAGATCCTTGACGAGATAGGTCGCGCGCGGACCGCACAGCGACGTAAACTGCGCGGTCGCGGCGATGAACGCCGGCGCTGCGTTACGATCGGCGTCGGCGTAACCGAGCCTGCGGAAGAACTCCCCAGTGCCGTTGGTCAGGAGGTGCAGCCGTTCGACCGCGCCATTGGCGACGCCTTCAAGGCGCTTGACCAGTATCCGGCCATATCCTTTGCCGCGGCGGGTTGGCAGCACGACCAGCGACCGGAGCAGCCGGTCAGCGCCGTTGCCTTCCAGGCCTATGAACCCGATCAGCCCGTCATCGTCGGACAGGCTGAAGAACATCTGGTCAGGACCGCCGAGATCGTCGGTCGGGAGCTGCGCGGCGCCAAGCGCGAGCCGCAGGACATCATCAGCGAGCAGAGCTTCCGAGAAATAGATCTGGGTCATGCCGTCGCTCTCGCTTCGTACCAGGGGCGGGTCCGCTTCACGATTGAGACGACCGACAGCATCACCGGCACCTCGACCAGCACGCCGACCACAGTCGCGAGCGCCGCGCCCGAGTTGAGCCCGAACAGGCTGATCGCCGCGGCGACCGCCAGCTCGAAGAAGTTGGAGGCGCCGATCAGCGCAGCCGGGGCCGCCACGCACCATGCCACGCCGAGCCTACGGCTCAGCCAGTAGGCGAGCCCGGCGTTGAAATAGACCTGGATCAGGATCGGCACCGCGATCAGCGCGATAACCAGCGGGTGGGCGATGATCGCCTCGCCCTGAAAACCGAACAGCAGCACCAGCGTGGTCAGCAGCGCTAGCAGCGATACCGGCCCAAGTCGTGCCAACAGCCGGTCCAGTGCAGCTTGTCCGGCCGATCCGATCACGGCGCTGCGGATCACCTGCGCGACGATCACTGGCACGACGATGTAGAGCATGACCGAGATCAGCAACGTATCCCAGGGCACGGTGATCGAGGCGACGCCAAGCAGCAGGCCGACCAGCGGCGCGAACGCGAACACCATGATCACGTCGTTCAGCGCAACCTGGCTCAGCGTGTAGGTCGGCTCGCCCTCGCAGAGGTTGGACCAGACGAATACCATCGCCGTGCAGGGCGCGGCAGCCAGCAGGATCAGGCCGGCGATATAGGAGCTGACCTCGCCTGCCGGCAGTAGAGGCCGAAACAGCCAACCTAAGAACAGCGTGCCGAGCAGCGCCATCGAGAAGGGCTTCACCGCCCAGTTGATGAACAGGGTGACACCGACGCCCTTCCAGTGCTGCCGCACCGAACCCAGCGCGCGGAGGTCGATCTTGAGAAGCATGGGAATGATCATCAGCCAGATGAGCAACGCCACTACGAGGTTGACGCGCGCCACCTCGGCCGAGGCAATGGCGGCGAACAGGCCCGGCAAAGCATAGCCGAGCGCAATCCCGACCACGATGCACAGCGCCACCCACACGCTCAGATAGCGCTCGAATGTGCTGATCGCCGACTTGGCCAGAGTGGCGGTGGTCATCCGCCAATCCTGTTGCCCGTGTCGTCGATGACCTTCTCGCCATCTTCCTTGGTGAAAGCACCGCGCTGCCGGGCCGGCAGCAGGTCCAGCACCTCTTCCGACGGACGGCACAGCTTCACGCCAAGCGGCGAGACGACGATCGGCCTGTTAATGAGGATCGGATGCTCGATCATCGCGTCGATGAGCTGGTCGTCGCTCAGCGCCACGTCGCCGAGGCCAAGCTCGGCATAGGGCGTGCCCTTCTCGCGCAGCAGCGCACGGGGCGCGATGCCCATGCGAGTGATCAGCGAGACCAGATGCGAGCGGTTGGGCGGCGTCTTCAGATACTCGATGACGTGCGGTTCGATGCCGGCGTTCTGGATCATCGCTAGCGTGTTGCGCGACGTTCCGCAGTCGGGGTTGTGATAGATGATGATATCGACGGTCATGGGAGCCTTCAGCAGCAGGGATTGAGCTCGGCGATCAGCGGCTCGCAAAGCTCCGCCTTGCCGCCGCAGCAGTCCTTCACGAGAAACAGGGTGAGCGCCTTCAACTGGTCGAGATCGGCGCGGTAGTTGATGATCCGGCTGCGCCGTTCGGACCGGATCAGCCCAGCGCGTGCGAGTGTCGCCAGATGTACCGACATGGTGTTCTGCGGCACGTCGAGCGCCTTGGCGACCTCACCGGCGGCAAGGCCGTCAGGCTCATGACGAACAAGCAGGCGAAATGCGTCGAGGCGCGTTCCCTGCGCGAGCGCCCCAAGCGCGCCAATGGCTGAATAGTTGTCCATATATCCATGTTAATGGATATATGGATTTACGCAAGGGGCGTCTGACTTCGCCAGAAGCCGACCTTGGACGACCCATCATGAAAGACCGGGTGTGGTCGCCTGCTGACGGGCGATCGTGCGACCTTTCTGCCATTTCGGAACGACAAATGGAGCGGGGGCTCTCGTTATTACCCGACCCTCAGCCTGTCCTTGGACCTGTAGGTCGAAGAGCTCTACCGACATGCCCGCACACAGCTTCGGGCATTTCTTACCTGACGCTTTGTCAACGCGCCTGCGAAGATCGACACCGTTGCCGCCTTCCAGAGGCCGCGTTGTGCCTCCACTACAGCTCGTGGCGACAGCTAAATTTAGGAATGACATCAGGACACATGTAGCCGCCCGAACGTCCCTCTAGTGGCCGTTTTGCGTGTTCGCATCCCATCCAGACATTGCGATGCCCACCATGTCCTCCAATTCCGAGCGAATCGCGCCGTCGCGGGCGAGGATCGACATGCCGGCCTGCACGGTCTGGACGAACCGGGCGAGCGCGTGAATATCGGCGGATGCGGCGATCTCGCCATCCTTCACGGCTCGCGCGATACGGGTTTCCAACCGCGCGAGCGTTATGCCACGGGCGTTGCGGACGATCTCTCCCAATCCGGCATAACCTTCGCTGCCGACCGATGAGAGCGTCACCATGCAGCCCCGAGGCAGGTCGGCGACGCATCCGGTCAGTGCCGCCGCCGAGTCCATAAGAAAGGCCATAACTGCATCGCGGGCGGTATCGGCAGACTGGAATGCAGCCCAGACGAAATGCTCGTTGGTCTCGGCATAGTGCTGCAACGCCTCCGCATACAGCGCCTCCTTCGAACCGAAGGCCGCATAAAGGCTGGGCGATCCGATACCCATCGCTTGGGTCAGGTCGGCGATCGACGTCGCTTCATAGCCTTTGACCCAGAACAGCCGTGTGGCCTGCTCGAGTGCGGCCTTGCGATCGAAAGCACGCGGCCGACCGCGCAACTTCGCCGGCACCTCCTCGCCCGGCATTTCTTCGGAAGTTTTCTGCATCGATCGATACATAATGCATTGACCGCCGAATGCAACGAACCTATGCATTCTGTGTCGAACGATACAGAAAGCGATGATGATGACCGAACTGAGTGGAAAACGTGCCTTAGTAACTGGTGGATCACGGGGCATCGGCGCCGCCATCGCGCTCACATTGGCGGAGAAGGGCGCCGACGTCGTGCTCACCTACGAGCGCTCGGCGGACCAGGCGGCAGAGGTTGTCCGCCAGATCGAGACGCAGGGTCGCCGGGGCTTGGCGATCCAGGCCGACAGCGCAGATCCCGCCGCAATCAAGCGTGCGGTGGACGAGGCGGCGACCGCGCTGGGCGGATTGGACATCCTGGTCAACAATGCCGCGATTGCTGCCTATGCCACAATCGCCGAGATCGAGGTCGCAACCATTGATGCGCTGCTTGCGGTCAACGTGCGCGGCCCCATCCTCGCCGCGCAAGCGTCCATTCCGCATCTGGGAGCCGGCGGCCGCATCATCACGATCGGCTCCGGCGGAGCGGATCGCATCGTCGGGGTAACCGGCACTGTCTACTTCATGACCAAGTCGGCCTTACAGGCGTTTACCCGCGGCTTGGCGCTCGAACTCGGCGCTCGCGACATCACGGTCAACCTTGTCCAGCCGGGATCAACCGATACCGACATGAACCCGGCTGACGGCGAATATGCCGACTTCCAGCGCAGCATCAGCGCGTTAGGTCGGTATGGCGCACCGGCGGATATCGCAGCTGCAGTGGCGTTTCTGGCAAGCCCGGCAGCGCGACACATAACGGCTGCGATTCTCAACGTGGATGGCGGGCAAACGGCCTAAGGCCTGGCAACGGCATGGTGGCTTCATACAGCGTCCATGCCGAAAGCAGGCTATTCCAGTTGGAGACGGCGCGCTGCGACTACCATCAGCGTCGCTCTCAGGCAGGTTTTAGCGCAAACCGCCGTCCAACGAGAAAGCCGAGAATGACATGAACTGGTCGATCGCTGCCCAAAATGGACCCTAAAGCTGATCAGATGGGAACCGAACCCGTGTCCAAAACCTGAGGATTTCTCGATGTTTGGACGCAGGTGGCCAGAAATGGATGCCCCTTGCAAAATTCTTTAATGATATTATAAGCTTAGAGAAGACCTAGGCTCATCCTTTGCGCCTCGTGGTATACTTTGCGGTATCACTCTCCAGCTGACGAGCAATCAAGAATTAGAAATCAAATATTTATTTGATCTCTTGGGTTCCGTCCCCGGCACCACATTCCCCCATATCGATCGATCAGCGACAGGCGCTGGTTCACCGCTTGCTTACCATTTCGCGCTACAGCCGCGGATATGAGCAAGGCCGACCCCTGTCCGAAATCCGCCGTCAGCCATGGTGTCGGCATCGCCGGCCTGATGGGCCTTGGCCTCTGGACGCTGGTGGCGCGCCATTATGGCATGAACGGGCCCAATGCGGGCCTGGCCGCCGTGGTCGCTTGCGGGCTGCCCATGGTGCTGTGGTCGCTGATCGTGGACAAGGTGCATCGCAACGCATCGACCGGGATCGATTGGCGCGGGCCAGCGCGGAGCGTGCGCGACGTGCTGGACATCAGCATCGTCAAGATCGCCGGGCTATGGGCGACCTGGCTCGCCATCGCCATCTTCTATTGCATCGCGCGCTGGTATTGGAGCGGCAATTACCGCTTTTCGATGGATTTGTTCATGGCGGCCGCGCCATGGCTGCTGGCCCTGTCCGTCCCCTATATCATCTGGATCGACCGGCGGCTGGTGGAGCCAAAGGACGCCTGCTTCAGCTTCGGCCAATGGGTGATCGGCGGCGTGGCGGGGCAGGCCGACATGGTGCAGGTCGGTCACCATGCCCGCGCCTGGGCGGTGAAGGGCTTCTTCCTAGCCTTCATGGTGTCGATCGTGCCGGGCAATTTCGCCAGCGTGGTCGAATGGCGGATCGAGGAAGCGCTGGACAATCCCGTCGCGTTGGCCGGCTTCCTGATAGCGGTCATGTTCATGATCGACGTCTGCCTGGCGACGGTCGGCTACATCCTGACCTTCAAGCCGCTGGATTCGCATATCCGCACCGCCAATCCTTTCTTGAGCGGCTGGCTGGCGGCACTGATCTGCTATCCGCCCTTCGTACTGATGGGCGGTGGCGGGCCGCTCGACTATCATGCCGGCGGTGCTGAGTGGGACTATTGGACGCAGGGGTCGAGCGCGCTGCAATGGCTGCTGGGCGGCTGGCTGGTGCTGCTGACGGCGCTCTACGCCTGGGCGACGGTGGCGTTCGGCCTGCGCTTTTCCAACCTCACCCATCGCGGCATATTGACCCACGGCCCCTATCGCTGGACGCGGCACCCGGCCTATCTATCGAAAAACCTGTTCTGGTGGTTTTCCGCCCTGCCCTTCCTGTCGGTCAGCGGATCGCTGGTGGACATGGTGCGCAATTGCGCGATGCTGGGGCTGACCAATGCGGTCTATTATTGGCGCGCCAAGACCGAAGAACAGCATCTGTCGGCCGACCCGGACTATCGCGCCTATAGCGAATGGATGGAGCGCAACGCGCCGGTGCCGCGCTTCTTCGCCTGGGTGACGGGGAAGAAGCGCGAGACGGCGATGACGGCGCAGGCGGCGGAATAGGCCGCCACCTGCCGACCGTCAGAAGCTTTCTTCCTCATAGACCTTGCTGATGTCGCCCTGCCACTCGCCATGATAGCGTTCGAGCAGGCGCTCGGCGTTGGTCTTGCCCGACGCGACCACTTCGTCGAGGAAGGACAGGTAACCCGTCTCATTGTCGCCCACGCCGTTAAGGCGCGCGCGCGATGCAAGCCCGGACCGGGCGATATCGACCACCTGCCCTGCAATGTCGCGCAGCTTGCGCCCGCCGCCGATCGGCGCGTCGAGGCCCAGCTTCGGCACGCTATCGCGCAATATTTGCCGTTCCTCCATGGTCCAATCCTTGACCACGTCCCACGCCGCGTCGAGTGCGCCCTGATCGTAGAGCAGGCCCACCCACAAAGCCGGCAGCGCGCAGATGCGGTTCCACGGGCCGCCATCGGCGCCGCGCATTTCCAGGAAGCTCTTCATCCGCACTTCGGGGAAGGCGGTGGACAGATGATCCTCCCAATCCTTTTCCGTGGGCTTTTCGCCGGGCAGAACGGCCAGCTTGCCGTCGAGGAAATCGCGGAAGCTGTGGCCCGACGCATCGATATATTTGCCGTCGCGATAGACGAAATACATCGGCACATCGAGCGCATAGTCGGCATAGCGTTCATAGCCAAAGCCGTCTTCGAACACGAAGGGCAGCATCCCGGTGCGGCCCGGATCGGTGTCCGACCAGATATGGCTGCGATAGGACAGGAAGCCGTTGGGCTTGCCTTCGGTAAAGGGCGAATTGGCGAACAGCGCGGTGGCCAGCGGTTGCAGCGCGAGCGAGGTGCGGAATTTCTGCGCCATGTCGGCTTCGCTGCCATAATCCAGATTGGTCTGGATGGTGCAGGTACGCAGCATCATGTCGAGGCCCATCGTTCCCACGCGCGGCATGTGCCGCAGCATGATCTCGTAACGGCCCTTGGGCATGATCGGCAATTCGGCGCGCGTCTTGTCCGGCCACATGCCCAGGCCCAGGAAGCCCAGGCCCAGCATATCGCCGACATATTTCACCTGTTCCAGATGCCGACCGGTTTCGGCGCAGGTCTGGTGCAGATTTTCCAGCGGCGCGCCCGATAGTTCCAGCTGGCCCGCCGGTTCCAGGCTGATCGTGCCATCGGCGCCGGACAGGGCGATGATATTCTCGCCCTCGAACACCGGGTTCCAGCCATAGCGGGTCAGGCCGATCAGCAGCGTGTGGATGCCGCCCTTTTCTTCATAGGAGGGGGCATGATGATCGCGGCGGTTATAAACGAATTTCTCATGCTCGGTCCCGATCCGCCAGCGGTCCTTGGGCTTTTCACCCTTGGCAAAGGCCGCGATCAGCTGGTCGCGGGTTTCGATGACGGGATCATGATCCCCGGAGTCGGTTCTAGTGCTCATGACCCGCCCTTACTGCTTCCCCTTGGCCCGTCAAACAAAGACGGGCGATCACCACATAGGGCCTGCCTATGATGGCGGCAATCCAATAGCGGAATGAAACTCGTTCCAGTCGCCATTGATCGTCATCCAGGCCGCGGTGGCCGCGATCGCGGCGGTTTCCGCGCGCAGGATGCGCGGACCCAGCGACACCGGCACCGCGCCCGGCGTGGCGCGGATCGCATCGCGCTCGGCCGGGTCAAAGCCGCCTTCCGGCCCGACCAGGAAGGCGGCGGGACCGGGATGGGCGCGCAGCGTGGCGTCCAGCGCTGCGCCGCCGCTTTCGTCGGCGAAGAAGAGGTGGCGATCGGCTGGCCAGCTTTTGAGCAAGGCGTCGAGCTTCACCATCTCGGCGAGGTCAGGCAGCGCGGTGCGTCCGCATTGCTCCGCCGCCTCGACCAGATGGCTGTGCAGCCGGTCGAGGTTCAGCTTGTCCACCACCGCGCGGCGGGTGAGCACCGGCTGGAGCCGGGCAACGCCCAGTTCGCACGCCTTTTCCGCGACCAGATCGATCCGCCCCTTCTTGATCGGCGCGCAGCAGAGCCAGAAATCGGGCACAACTTCCGGCGGCTTGGTCTGTTGCACACATTCCAGCACCAAATCGCGCTTGCGAATATCGCGCGCGCGCGCTGCCCATTCGCCCGACCGGCCATCGAACAGCAGGACGATGTCGTCGGGCTTCACCCGCATCACGCTGATCAGATAATGGGCCGGATTGCCGTCGATCGGCACCACGACCCCCTCCCCCAATTGGGTTTCGACATGGAGTCGCGGCGCGCTTTGCGGCGGCCAGGCGGGCGTTGCGGTCATTTTATCTCTTCCGGTTCGGCCGCGCTTGTGGTCGGCCCGTTCTTCCCTAAAGAGAAGATACGGGCTTCCACAAGCTCATGCGAACGGAGTCACGGTGAATCAGACTATCGTCCCCGACAGCGAAGCGCGCGGCCTGCTGGCGCGCCTGCCGGACACGCCGCGCATATTGGCGCAACTGGCGCGGTTCGACCGGCCGATTGGCTGGTGGCTGCTGTTCTGGCCGGGTGCCTGGGCCGTGGCGCTGGCGGGCGGCGGCCTGGCCCACTGGCCGCTGATCGGCTGGCTGCTGCTGGGCAGCATCGCGATGCGCGGCGCGGGCTGCGTGTTCAACGACATTGTCGACCGCGACCTCGACCGGAAAGTGGCGCGCACCGCCGCCCGGCCGCTGGCGAGCGGGGCGATGTCGGTCAAGGTCGCTTGGGCCTGGCTGCTGGCGCTGTGCCTCATCGGCCTGATTGTCCTGCTGCAACTCGATCGCTACGCGCAGGTCGTGGCGCTCGGTAGCCTGGCGCTGGTGGCCGCCTATCCCTTCATGAAGCGGATCACCGGCTGGCCGCAGGTCTGGCTGGGGCTGGTCTTTTCATGGGCGGCGCTGGTCGGGTGGAGCGAGGTCATGGGCGCGCTCAGCCTGCCCGGCCTGTTGCTCTATGCGGGAACCATTTTCTGGGTGGTGGGCTATGACACCATCTACGCGCTGCAAGACCGGGAGGATGATGCGCTGATCGGAATCGGATCGAGCGCCTTGTCGATGGGTCGGCATGTGCGCAGCGGCGTGACGCTCTGCTATGCGCTGGCGCTGGCTTTATGGGCCTGTGCCATCTGGCAGGTGCGGGGTGAGATGCTGGCGCTCGCCGCGCTGCTGCCGATCGCCGCGCATCTGCTGTGGCAGGTAGCGACGCTCAGGCAAGATGGCGTCGATCCGCTGTCCAAATTCCGGTCCAATCGTTTTGCGGGGTTGCTGATGTTCCTGGCGTGTCTGGTCGTGGGGAGCAGCGTCGCATGACGCCGCAACCGGGGGAAGATTGCTGGCGCATCGCACGCGCCGAGCGGGCGAGCGTCATCATCGACGCAGACAATTATTTCCGCAATGCCCGCGCCGCGATGATCAAGGCCAAGCGGCGCATTATGCTGATCGGCTGGGATTTCGACGCCGCGATCAGCCTGATCCGCGAAGATGAAGTCGATGACGGCGCACCGGCCGTGATCGGCGATTTCATCAGCTGGCTGGTGGACCGCACGCCCGAACTGGAGATTTTCCTGCTGCGCTGGGATGTCGGCGCTATGAAGTCGATGGTGCGGCCGACCAACCTGTTCACGACGCTGAAATGGATGGCCCATCCGCGCGTCACCGTGAAGCTGGACAGCCATCACCCGCCCGCCGCCTCGCACCATCAGAAGATCGTCGTAATCGACGACTGCTTCGCCTTTTGCGGCGGCATCGACATGACCGGCGACCGGTGGGACACGCGCCATCATCGCGACGAGGAGCCGGGTCGGCATCACCCCGACGGATCGCCTTATGGTCCCTGGCATGATGCGACCACGGCCCTATCCGGCCCGATCGCGGCGGCGCTGGGCGAACATGCGCGCAATCGCTGGACGGGCGCGGGCGGCGATCCGCTGGAGCCGATCGAGGGCGTGCAGGATTGCTGGCCCGACAAGCTGCCGGTGCAGTTCGAGGGCGTCGATATCGCCATCGCCCGCAGCGCGCCGAAGATGGATGACCAGGACGAACTGATAGAGATCGAGCGGCTCTACCTGAACCAGATCGCGGCGGCGAAGCGGCATATCTATGCCGAAAGCCAATATTTCGCGTCGCGCCGCATCGCCGAAGCGATCGTCAAACGGCTGGCCGAGGCGGACGGGCCGGACATCGTCATCGTCAATCCAGAGCAGGCCGACGGCTGGCTGGAGCAGCAGGCGATGGATACGGCGCGCGCCCGGCTATACGAGACGCTCAAGAGCCGCGATCCGCACGGCCGGTTCCGCATCTACCACCCCTTCACCCAGCGCGGCGCGCCCATCTATGTCCATGCCAAGGTGCTGATCGTCGATGATTGGCTGATACGCGTGGGATCGTCCAACATGAACAACCGGTCGATGCGGTTGGACACCGAATGCGACATCTGTATCGACACGCAACTGCCCGGCAATGACGGGCGGCAGGCGACGATCCTCAAGATCCGCGACGACCTGATCGCCGAACATCTCGACTTGCCGGCGCAGCGCGTATCGGCGGTGATCGCCGAACGCGGGCTGGTCGCGGGGATAGAGGAATTGCGGCAGAAGCCGGGCCGGACGCTGCGCCCCTATGTGACCCCGGATCTGAACGACGTGCAGGCGTGGTTGGCCGATCACGAGGTGCTGGACCCCGAAGGACCGGAGGAGATGTTCGAGGCAGTCAGCGAACGCGGCCTGTTCCGCCGGATGAAGGGCTGGTTCGGCCGCAACTGACGTCGGTCGGGGTTATTTGCGCAGCAGAAACACGGCATGTTCGGCGAACAGATTCGCGTTGGCATGGGTGGTTTCCCTGTCGCCCTTCAGGAACCATTGGCCATCGATGGTCCAGCCCCGCTCCTTCACCAGCGCGCGAAAATCGTCGACCGTCACATGATGGATGTTGAGCGTATCATACCAGGTGTCGGGCAACAGCCGCGTCACCGGCATCCGCCCGCCCCAGAGCAGCGAAATCCGCCCGCGCCAATGCGCGAAATTGGGGAAGGACACGAACGCCTGCCCGCCGATGCGCAGCAATTCCTCCACCACCAGGTCGGGCCGCCGCGTCGTCTGGAGTGTCTGGCTCAATATCGCATAATCGAAACTGGCGTCGGGATAATAGCCAAGGTCGGTGTCAGCATCACCCTGCACCACCGACAGGCCACGCCCCACCGCCGCCGCGACGTTCGACCCGTCAATCTCCAAACCGCGCGCATCGACCTGGGCATTGTCGCGCAACGCCGCCATCAGCGCCCCGTCGCCGCAGCCCACGTCCAGCACCCGCGCGCCCTGCCGCACGGTCCGCGCGATCAGGGCCAGGTCCGGCCGCAACGTCTCGCTCATGCCCGCCCGCCCTTCAGGAATCCGTCCACCACCCGGTTGAGTTCCGGACATTCCAGCAGGAAGGCGTCATGGCCGAACGGGCTGGACAGTTCCACGAAACTGGCCTGCGCCCCCGACGCATTGAGCGCATGGACGATGATCCGCGATTCGGCGGTGGGATAGAGCCAGTCGGTATCGAAACTGACGAGGCAGAAGCGCGCCCTGCTCGCCGTGAATGCCTTGGCCAGCGACCCGCCATGATCGTCGGCAATGTCATAATAGTCCATCGCCCGCGTGATGTAGAGATAGCTGTTGGCGTCGAACCGCTCGACGAAACTCAACCCCTGATGCCGCAAATAGCTTTCCACCTGGAAATCGGCGTCGAAGCCGAAGGTCTTGGCCCCGTTCGGATTTTCCGGCCGCCCCTGCAATCGCCGCCCGAATTTCTCGGTCAGGCCCGCTTCGGACAGATAAGTGATATGCGCGGCCATGCGCGCGACGGCCAGCCCCGCGCTCGGCACCTGCCCATCGGCATAATAATCGCCCCCGCGCCAGTGCGGATCGGCCATGATCGCCTGCCGCCCGACCTCGTGGAACGCGATATTCTGCGCGCTGTGCCGCGCAGTGGAGGCGATGACGATGCAGCTTTCGACCCGGTCGGGGAAGAGCGTGGGCCAGGTCAGCGCCTGCATCCCCCCCATCGACCCGCCGATGACTGCGCTCAACCGCTCCACGCCCAGATGATCGAGCAACGCCGCCTGCGCGCGCACCATGTCGGCGATGGTCAGCACCGGAAAGCGCATGGCGTGCGGGTCGCCCGTCGCTGGATCGATGCTGGCCGGGCCGCTCGACCCCATGCAACTGCCGATGACGTTGGAACAGACGATGAAATGGCGCGCCGGATCGACCGGCTTGCCCGCACCCACCAGCCGCCACCACCAGCCCGGCTTGCCAGTGACGGGATGGTCGGACGCGACATATTGGTCGCCGGTCAGCGCATGGCAGATCAGGATGACGTTGGACTTGTCCGCATTCATCGCGCCATAGGTTTCATAGGCGATATCGACCGGCCCCAGCCGCGCGCCGCTGGACAGGTTCAGGGGGGTGGTCAGGCGGGCCTGACGACGCAGGCCGAACCGGCTGTCTTCGCTGATGGGAACGCTGGCCATGACCTGAGCGGCGCTAGGACCGCGACCGGGCGCTGTCAATCGGAGCCGTCGATCGGCGGCCTCAAACCGGCGCGGCGGGGATGGGGGAGAAGCGGGTCACTGACGCTCGCACCAGCCCGCATCGTTGCCGCGAGCGCCGCCAAGGCTTTGTCGAAAGGGGGGAAGCGGGACTTGCGGGTTACGGCGAGGTGTAGCCCGATGGCGGCCGTTTCACGGCAACGGAAAACCCCGCCCGTGGGGTTGTCGGGCGCTTTCACAATCCAACGGTGTTTTTCGAACATCAAATCAGGCGTGCCTTGCCGTTCATTCAAACTGCTGAACTACGCCCCGACAATCATGTGATTGCCGTTACCAACGGAGAAGAGCTTCCGCTTTTCAAGGAGGTCTCTGCTTCCCTAAGATTATGTGAGATCGGAAGCCGCTACAGACAATCGCCTAACGCATGTCGCATTGGCCTTCGGCGGCATCCTCTCGCAAATTACGTTCCGACTGTGGTCTTATGGTGCCAGCGGCTACGGGATTTCCGATGTTGGCCGGGGAACGTCCGAGCCTAACCCTAGTAACTCCCCAAAGCCAACTGCCGAAACCCCTTATAAGCCGTTCCTGAGCGCCTCGATCGCGGGAGACCAGACGTTCGATCGGTTCGTAGGCCGGAGCGATACTGGGAGCGATCTTGCATATCGCGGAAATGGCAGCGATCGATTCGCGCGTGATATCGCCCGGATGTTCGGCCAGACTCTGATCAAGAATCTTGATCAGAATAGGGGCCGCTTCCGGCCCCGCATCGCCTAATCGCAGTATCCCCTGTTCCATGTGCTTGCGGCGCGCTGGCTGTTGAAGGAGATCAACAAGCTTGGGGTTGAGATCATTGAAGAGCGAAGCCGGAAAGCTGTCGAACGAACCCGCGAAACCCGAGTTTCGCTTGTCGTCAGCTGGCAGCGCTGCCATTCGGTCAAGAACGATGTCGAGAAGGGACTTGGCACTTTGAGGGAATTTGCGCAGCACCATCCAGAGGAAGCTGATCCGCTCAGTTCGCGGATCGCGGAGGATGGCCTCGACTCTAGGCAGATCTTCCCGGATGTCGCCCACTTTGTCGACCATCCTGAAATAGTGGTCCTGCAAATCACGATCTGTCTGCTGGATGCCGACTTCGGGTTGGCTGAGCCACCTGTCGACGGCGGTACGTAGCGCCGTGGGCGTGGGGCCAGTGACATCCGCAATCTTCGTGGTCAGCCATTTGTCTAGGTTGCCATCCACCTTGCGTATCTCTCTGCTCCACTCCCAGTAGGCGCCCGAATTTGGGCTTCCTGCGATCGAAAAGTGCAAGGGTATCTGAAGCTTGCGCGGAGCTATGGTACTCAACCGAGCTTCGACGCGCAATTCGCCTGGAGTACGACGAGTCATTATAGTCCGATCACCGCTCAGCGGCGTAAATAGTGTTAGGCTGGACTTCTCATCTCCTGGCCACGTTCCGACCCGTTGATACTCTAGAGTGAGGCCTACGACCGGCAGCGCCGTCGGCCTATCCACAAGGCATTCGCCTGCAACTGCTCGTGCGTCAATGAAACGAAACATCTCTGCTGGCCCCTTCCAGCCATTGAGCCATTCATCAGCGCTGCGGGGAATTGGGCACGGCCGATCACTCTGCTCGATTGTCCAGAGCTTCGGTGTCGGGCGCTTTGATCGCGGTTCCGCCGGTTCCGCCATAACCACAGCCCGCACACTGCCACTGTACAAGAGAGCCTGGCACAACGAACGGCAACTGTTGGGTTTGAGAATGCTCGCAGCCGGGTCTTTGAATGGTTCGACAAGGGTAATGACGGGACCTGGATCAAGAGGTTGGGAGGGGCTTAGGTCAGGCTGCAGCGCGGCCACATTTTCCTGTTCTATCCGCGAGTTGACGAATTGCGGAATACCATACCCGATCACCCACATTGCGGCCAATCCAGCGCAACACCCAAGAAGCCCGTGCAGTCTGCCGACCGTGAACCACAAAAGGCCGAATGCCCCTGCATAGATGACAACACTCGGCGCAGGGTAAAGTATCAAGTAAGGAAGAGCGAGGAAGGAACTGAAGGCGACCATGTCCGGAGAACGATAAGCGAGCAGCGCGATCAAACCGATTATGACAAGGAGCGATGCAATCACTTTGTTTATATTATTGAAACGGGCTGTATCCATCCTTCCCCCATATCTCTATTTGCTAAAGGATTGCTTTATCGCCGCTTGTCAGAAACTCATGCGTCATCGCCATCGGTGGACTGAGTGCCCGACAATCAGGTGTTTCCCATGAACGTCCGCTTCCGAGCATTCCACATTCCACAATGAATGGCTGGCATTATCCGCGTAAAGACCAACCGCTTCTCGTCCGCAAAAACGCCGTTCCAACAGGCTTCCAATGTAGGGTAATCTCTGATCTATCCTGGCAGATGGAACCGCCTTTTCCTCCCGATGCGCGCCGCGCCACCGCCGCATTGCCGACGCGGCGCACGACCGCCGCGGCACAGGCGCGCAACAGGCGCGCCGGTGTGCCCCACCTGTTACCTTGGCGGGACTCTATCGGGGCTTCACAAAGGCTTTGCGATAGCTTTTCGCCCGAAAAGCCCGACGACGCTGTATACTTCGCCTGTCGCGCCAACCATGCGCCATGGTCTGCCACTTTGCCTTTGGCGCGGAAGCCGCTAAAGCCGCGCCCCATGACAGACACATTTGCGAACCCCGCTGCAAAACCTGCGCCCAAGGACTGGATTCTCGGCATCTCCGCTTATGTGCCGGGCAAGTCCGCCACCGATGACGGCCGCCCGCTCATCAAGCTGTCGGCCAATGAAAATCCACTGGGCACCGGCGCGGCTGCGCGGGCGGCGCTCGTCGCCGCCACCGCCGACCTTGCGACCTATCCCGATCCCGGCGCGACGAAGCTGCGCGAAGCGATCGGCGCGGTCCACGGCCTCGATCCTGAACGGATCATCTACGGCACCGGATCGGACGAATTGCTGCACATCGCCGCCTCCGCCTATGCCGGGCCGGGCGACGAGATCCTTTATGTCCGCTACGGCTTTGCCGTCTATGACATCGCCGCGCGGCGCGTGGGCGCGACCCCGGTGATCGCGCCGGACAAGGATTACGCCACCGACGTCGATGCGCTGCTCGCCGCGGTGACGGACAAGACCAGGGTCGTCTTCCTCGCCAACCCCAACAATCCGACCGGCACGATGACCAGCCGCGAAGAGATCGCCCGTCTCCACGCCGGACTGCGCCCCGATATCCTCTTCGTGCTCGACCAGGCCTATGCCGAATATCTGGACGCGGATGAGGATGATGGCGGCCTCGAACTGGCGAAAAACGCATCCAACATCTTCGTCACCCGCACCTTCTCCAAAATCCACGGCCTTGCCGCCGAACGGATCGGCTGGGGCTATGCCAGTGCGGAGGTGATCGACATCCTCCACCGCATCCGCGCGCCGTTCAACGTGACGACCGCCGGACAGGCAGCGGCGGTAGCGGCGATCAACGACAGCGAATGGGTCGCGTTCAGCCGCACCCACACCGCCCGCTGGCGCGAATGGCTGGCGGGTGAGGTCGCCTCCCTGTCCAACCACGGCCTGCGGGTCGTGCCCAGCAAGACCAATTTCCTGCTGATCCTGTTCGATGGTAAGCTGACCGCCGAGGCTGCGATGAAGGGGCTGTGGGACGAAGGCTATGCTACCCGCTGGCTGCCCGGCCAGGGGCTGCCCAACGGCCTGCGCATCACCATCGGCACGAAGGCGCAGACCCGCGCCGTCGCGACCAAGCTGCGCGCCATGGCCGAATCGGCCTGACGCGATGCTGCCCTTCGCCCGCGTCACCATTATCGGACTGGGCCTGATCGGCTCTTCGCTCGCCCGCGCAATCCGGGCGGACATGCCGACCGTGCGCGTCACCGGCCATGACGCCGACCCGGCGGTGCGGGACACCGCCCGGCGCATCGACCTGTGCGACGATGTGACCGACACGGCGGGCGCTTCGGTGACCGACGCCGATCTGGTCATATTGTGCGTGCCAGTCCGCGCCATGGGCGCAGCGGCGGCGGAGATCGCCGATGATCTGCCCGTCGATGCGATCATAAGTGACGTGGGTTCGTGCAAGGCGGACGTGCTGGCGCAGTTGAACGCCGCGCTGCCGGGGCGGACCATCATCCCGGCCCATCCGGTCGCGGGCACGGAAAATAGCGGGCCGGAGGCGGGCTTCGCCACTCTGTTCAAGGGCCGCTGGTGCATCGTCACCCCGCCCGCCGATGCCGATTCGGCGGCGGTGGAGCGCGTGTCCGAGCTATGGCGGCGGGTGGGCGCGGACGTCGAGACGATGGACCCCGCGCATCATGACCTGGTGCTGGCGGTGACCAGCCATCTGCCCCATCTGATCGCCTACACCATCGTCGGCACCGCCAGCGACCTGGAAAATGTCACCCAGTCCGAAGTCATCAAATATTCGGCCGGCGGCTTCCGCGACTTCACCCGGATCGCTGCGTCCGACCCGACCATGTGGCGCGACGTGTTCCTGGCGAACAAGGATGCGGTGCTGGAAATGCTCCAGCGTTTTTCGGAGGATCTATCCGCCTTGCAGCGGGCGATCCGCTGGAATGACGGCGACGCGCTGTTCAACCTCTTCACCCGCACCCGCGCGATCCGCCGGTCGATCATCGAACAGGGCCAGGACGATGCCAAGCCCGACTTCGGCCGCTCTCACTGATCCAGCGCCGATGGCGGGTTCAGCGCGTTGATCGCGGAATGGACCTGCCGTTCGGCTTCCCTGCGGTCTAGGCCAACGGGCACGATCTGGCCGACCTTATAGGTAATGACGCCGGGCTGCTTGAGGAACTTGCCGCGCGGCGACACCCGTCCGCTGTCGATGGCGATCGGCACGACCGGCAGGCCGAGCAGGCTGTAAAGCCCCGCAAAGCCGGCCCGCAGCGGCGGCGCTTCGCCATGGGGGACGCGGGTGCCTTCGGGGAAGAGGCAGATCGGCCGCCCCTGCGCGATCCGATCCTTGGCCGCGGCCCGCAACGTCCGCAGGGCGCTGGCACCAGCTGTGCGCTCGATCGGAATAAGGCCATACACCCGCGCGACCCGGCCCCAGATGGGAATGTCGAACAATTCCCGCTTGGCCCCCACCGCCGGACTTTTGAACAGGCACAATATGTCGATCGTCTCGAACATCGATTCATGCTTGATGATGTAGAGATAGGGACCGATCGGCAGGTCGCCCTCCACCCGCACCCGCTGCCCCAGCAGCCAATGGGCACACCAGCGATGATAGCGGCTCCACAGGGTTGCCACCGGCAGAACGGAAGACGGCATGAACCAGCTAGACAGCAGCGCGGACAGCACGATGAACAGGCTGCCGACATAGAAGACGAGCGTAAAAAGGAGGGAACGGATCGCGGTCAACATGCAAGCCTTATCGTCAGATGCCGATCAGCGCAGCGATGCGGCGGAGGAGATATTTATTATATTCGCGCGCTAATATGGTGAGGCTGGGGCGGCTGGGCACCGCGTCATAAACGATCGAGACCTTGCCGTCCGGCAGTGCCTGGCGCAGTTCCAGCGCGGCGCGGCGCATATGCCAGTCGGTGGTGATGAGGCGCACGGTCTTGTAATCGCGCCGTTCCAGCCAGCGCGCGGTTTCCAGACCGTTGGATCGGGTGTCGATCGCCTCCCGACCCAGCGTGATGCAGCAGCTGAACAGCGCTTCGGGCGTCTTATATTCCGCCGCAAGCTCGACCGGGCGGACCGATCGATCGACGCCGGAGATCAGCATCCGCTTGGCTGCGCCGCCCTGGAGCAGCGCGATGCCGCGGTCGATCCGCCCCGCGCCGCCGGTCAGCACGACGATGGCGTCCGTTCGGCGGCCGTCGAGCGGCTGGGGCAGGAAGATGGCGAACGAGACAAAGCCCAGCATCCAGGCCAGCAGCGTAACGGCGAGCAAGCGGACGATCACAGCGCCCGGCCCAGCGCGCGCAGCACGGTCCAGCGCGCAGTCAGAGTCGCCAGTACGACGCCGAAGATCGGCAGCGCCACCAGCAACAGCCAGCCGCGCGTGTCGAGGCTGACCGCGCCGACGACGTCCGATCCGGTCGCCGACAGCCGCAGCCCGATCAGCAGGATGACCAAAGCCGCGAAGGAAAAGCCGAGCGCCCCGCCCATCAGCGCGTCGATGCCGATGCGGCGCTGGAACAGGCGGGCGATCTGCACGTCGGTTGACCCCATAAGGTGCAGCACGTCGATCGTGCCGCGATGGCTGTCATGCGCGCCCCGCGCCGCCAGCACCACGACCGCGCCGGTCGCCAGGATCATCAGCAGCACGACCCCGGCGGCCAGCCAGCCAAGCGCCGTCAGCAGTCCGGCAAGCGGCAGCAGGAAGGCGGCATGGGGTTCGATCCGCAGCTTGGGCGACAGGCCGCCGAGCAGCCGCCGCAGGCGGTCGAGCTTCGCGTCGGTATCTCCGGGCGTCAGCATGACGTCGATCAGCGCCGGCACCGGCAGGTCGCCGCTGGTCGCCGCTTCGCCGAGCCATGGACGCAACTGGTCGGCCAATTTGGCCGGATCGACCGGATCAGCGGCGCGCACGCCGTCAGCCCCTCGCAACGCCTGCAACGTGCGGGCGGCGAGTTGGTCGCGCGCCTGCGCGTCTGCCTCCACCACCTGCACGCTGGCGCGGCCGGCCAGATCGGCGCTCATTGATCGGACGGCAGCGCCCAGGCCTAGGCCTGCGGCCGCGGCCAGCACGGTCAGGAACATCATGATCGCGATGATCCAGGGCATCGGCCCCGCCAGCCGGCCGCCAGGCAGCAGGCGATGGCGCGCGGCGGCGGCGGCCCTGCGATCGGCGCGGATCGCCATCATGGCTTGTCCTGCGGCGGGCGGGGCGGATAACGCAGCGATCCGGTCGGGTCGGCGAGCCGCCCCTTGTCCAGCCGCATCATCTGCGCGCCGGACACTTGCGCGATCAACGGCAGGTCATGGGTCGCGACGACGATGGTGGTGCCAAGGCGATTGAGCGCTTCGAACAAGCTCATCAGGCGACGGGCCATGTCGGCGTCGACGTTGCCGGTCGGTTCGTCCGCGATCAGGATTTCGGGGCGGCCGATCACCGCGCGGGCGATGGCAACGCGCTGCTGCTCTCCGCCCGACAGGGTGGCAGGGCGCGCTTGGCCGCGATCGCCCAACCCCACCCAGTTGAGCATTTCGACGACGGGGGCGTCGATCTCCCCCTCCTCCATACCCGAAACCCGCAGCGGCAGGGCGATATTGTCATAGGCGGACAGATGGGGGACGAGCCGGAAATCCTGGAACACCACGCCGATGCGGCGACGGAAGCCGGGCAGACGCTTGCGGGGCAGCGTGACCACATCCTCCCCGAACAGGCGGATGACGCCGCGGCTGGGCCGCTGGGCGAGATAGAGCAGTTTGAGCAGCGACGTCTTGCCCGCGCCCGATGCGCCGGTCAGGAAATAGAAGCCGCCGCCCGCGAGCGAGAAGCTTACGTCGGAGAGCGTCTCGCTGTCCAGACCATAGCGCAGGCCGACATTTTCGAACTGGACGATGGCCGACATGTCTTGAAATTTCGCGCCGTCGCGCTCCCTGCGGTTCGAAGCATCAGCAATGGCACAGCGGGCGGCCCGCCGTAAAGCCCGCGCCGCATATCACCGCGAGTCGCGGTCGATTTGCACCGGTTGTCGTTGACCGCTTGCGTGCGAGTCCCTGCCATGCCTATGAAGCATCATGATCCTGGTGTGCCCCAATTGCGCGACGCGCTATGTCGTGCCGGACAGTGCGGTCGGTACGAGCGGCCGCCAGGTCCGGTGCGCCGCGTGCAAACATAGCTGGTTCCAGGAACCTGCG